>JAVXWL010000151.1:0-18154 GCA_032230565.1 Pseudonocardiales bacterium
CGCTGTCCTGGGCTTTCGAGCGGCTGACCCGCCACCCCGCGTTGCTGCACCACACCGCAGCGGCCGCCGCGGACGGCGACGACGCGTGGTTGGACGCGGTGTGCAAGGAGAGCCTGCGGGTGCGGCCAGTGGTCTTCGAGTTCGGCCGCGCGCTGACCGCTGCGGTGCAACTGGCCGGCGGGCACCGCATTCCGGCGGGCCACATCCTGGTTCCCAGCATCAACCTGGTGCACCACAGCAGCCGGCACTACCAGGACCCGGACGAGTTCCAGCCGCAGCGATTCCTCGATCAGCGGCCCGATCCGGCAATCTGGCTACCCTTCGGCGGTGGGGTCCGTCGCTGCCTCGGCGCCGCCTTTGCGCTGGTCGAGATGCGCACCGTACTGCGAGAAGTCCTGCGCCGAGTCGAGCTGGAGCCCACCACCGCGCCGGACGAGCCGGTGCGGCCCCGCCACGTGACCATGGTGCCACGCCAGGGCGCGATGGTGACCGTACGTCATCGCCTGACCGTCGCTGACCACGTCGCGACTGGCTGACGCAGCGCAGCCGTGCCGCCAGAACGCTTTGAGCGTTATGGCAGGCTGTCCCCCTTGCGCGGGCGGTCACTGGGAGGACGGAAATGGGTCGGGTCGGGATAGCGATAGCTACCGGGGCGGTGCTGATCGGTGTACTCGGAGGCTGCGGGCACGGCACCGCTACGGCGCCCGGTTCCAGCCCGACCGGCCCGTCGGCGGGACGGGCGCCGACTCTGGCCGTCCACACGATCAGCGTCAAGGTCCGGGGCGGGAAGGCCACCGGCGACACCGGCAAGGTGACGGTGCCCCTGGGGAGCCCGGTGGTCATCTCGGTGAGCAGCGATGTGGCAGACGAGATCCACGTGCACGGTTACGAGCGCGCGGTTGCAGTTCCGGCGGGTAGCACCGCGTCCGTCGCCTTCACTGCGAACATGCCGGGAACCTTCGAGGTGGAACTGGAGAACCCGCGGGTCTCCCTGCTGAAGCTACAAGTGGGTTGACACTCCGGACGACATCCAGACGGTGACCAACCGGTGGGGCCGGCGGACCGCTTATGATCCGGAGGGTGACCAGCGGCCCCAACGGTTTGAGCGGTGATGAGGCGCTGCGGCTCGCCGCCGAGCGCGCCGCGAGCACTGGTAGCCGCAACCTTCCCGACTTCACCGACCTGCCGATTCCCGCCGACACCGCGAACCTGCGCGAAGGGCCGCAGCTGCACTCCCAGTGCCTGAGCCTGCTGCCGCTGGTCGGGGTCTGGCGCGGCGAAGGGCAGATCGTCTACCCGACGATCGACGGACCGTACCGATTCGGCCAGCTGGTGGTGATCTGCCACGACGGCCGACCGTTTCTGCGCTTTGAGTCGCGGGCGTGGTTGCTCGACGATGCCGGAAAGGTGATCCGCCCGGCGGCTCGGGAGACCGGTTTCTGGCGGCCGCAAGCCGATGACACCATCGAGCTGCTCGCCGCGCACGGCACCGGAATCATCGAGCTGTACTACGGACGGCCGCGCAGCCAGACCTCGTGGGAGCTGGCCACCGACGCGGTGGTACGAAGTTCCTCGGCCAAAGAGGTCACCGGGGCGCACCGGCTTTATGGCATCGTCGAGGGCGGCGACCTCGCCTACGTCGAGCAACGCGCGATGGTCGGCCAACCCCTGCAGCCGCACGTCTCGACGCTGCTGCATCGCGTGGTGGGCTGATCCGAGCCCCTGAAAATCCGAGGCCCTGAACAGCAGTCAGCCCCCGGGGGCCACCGCACGAAGCGGCGAGCCCGAGCGGGACCACTGCTCGAGCACCCCGGGGGCCGGGTGACTGCCTTGGATTCGCCGGCCGCCTCTCACAGAGGTGGCCTTCCACGGCCGTCGGCGGCACTAGCTGACAGCCACCTCACGAGTCCTATAGCCGTTCAACCTTGGACCACCTCCTTTCGCGTGTACTGCCACGCTATCCGCGTCATGGCGGGTTCGGCAACGTCAATGCGCAGTACTCGGTTGAGGCGGTACGCAGCGCTACCATCGTTGTTGTGGACACCAGCCTGCGCCGTACGTTGCACGACCGCGGCCTGCGGATGACTCCGCAGCGTCAACTCGTGCTCGACGCGGTGCGGGAATTGCAGCACGCCACCCCCGAACGGATCTGCGAGCAAGTCCAACGCGTCGCGCCGGCGGTGAACATCACCACCATCTATCGCACCCTCGATCTGCTTGAAGGCCTCGACCTGGTCTGGCACACCCATCTCGGGCACGGCGCGCCGAGCTACTCCACTCAAGCGCATGAGCACGTCCACCTGGTATGCCACCGGTGCGGCGAGGTGACCGAGATACCCCCTGAGGAGCTCACCGACCTCACCGCGCGATTACGCGACCAGTTCGGCTTCGTGCTCAATCCCAGCCACCTCGCGCTGTCCGGGCGCTGCGTGCAATGCCTGGAAACCGAGAGCTCGTGACGTCGCCGCTGCTGGAGCTGCCGGGAGCGGTGCCGCCGCCGGATGGGTCCCCCGACGCCGGGGCCGCCTGGCACCACGGTGATCCGTTGGGAGAACAACGCGCCGCCGACCGCGAGGTCGTGGTGGTGGACCGGTCGCACCGCGAGGTGCTCGCCGTGCCGGGCGAGGATCGGTTGACCTGGCTGCACACCATCACCTCCCAGCACCTGCTCGCGCTCGCTGAAGGCGCGCACACCGAGGCGCTGGTACTGGACCTGCGAGGGCACGTCGAGCACCACGCTGTGGTCTCCCATGTGCAGGAAACCGTGTGGCTAGACACCGATCCCGGTCGGGCACAGGGCCTGCTGGCCTACCTCAACTCGATGGTGTTCTGGTCGAAGGTGGCGCCGCGGGATGCAACGCCGGAGCTGGCCGTGCTCTCGCTACTGGGGCCGGGAACCGGCGAGGTGCTCAGGCGGGCCGGCGAGCTAGGTGGGTTCGCGCGCGTCGAGTCGGGTCGGGCCGACCTGCTGGTGCTCCGTGGCGAGCTCACCAACGCGTGGCGCCGGCTTGTCGACGCGGGCGCCGCACCGGCTGGCACGTGGGCTTACGAGGCGATCCGGGCGGCAGCGCTGCGTCCACGGCTGGGCGTCGACACCGACGAGCGAACCATCCCGCACGAGGTCGGTTGGATCGGTCCGGCGGTGCACCTGGACAAGGGGTGCTACCGCGGCCAGGAGACGGTGGCACGGGTATCCAATCTGGGCCGCCCGCCACGACGGATGGTGCTGCTGCACCTGGAGTCACCGGAGAACCTGCCGGTCACCGGGGATCCGGTGACGGCCGGCGGACGGGTAGTAGGGCGGGTCGGCACCGTCACCACCCACTACGAACTAGGCGCCATCGCGCTAGCCCTCGTCAAACGCTCAGTAGACCCCACCACTGCCCTCCAAGCCGCCAACTCAGCCGCCGCCATAGATCCCAACTCAGTCCCCCCCGACACCGGCGAACCCCCCGGCCGCGCCGCCCTGCGCCGCCTGAGGTCCTAAATCCCGCGTTGAGCGGGCTAAACGCACCGTCAATAGCCCCGCTGAGTCCGCTCAATGTAGGCGGGTGCCAGGATGGTCGGCGTGGTTGAGGTTCGCCGTGGGGGGCGTCGGAGGATTGATCGGGTGCTGGCGCCCGACTTCAGTACCGGGCTGGGCGCCTTGGGGCTCGCCGAGGTGCGCGCGCGCCGAGACGACGCTGCCCAGGAAGAGACCGACCTGTCCTACCTGCGGCGGCTGTTGCACGCACGGATCGACCTCGTGCGCGCTGAACAGCGGCGCCGCCGTGACGGTGGTACCGCTCCGGTCGTCGCCGATCTGGCCCGCATCCTGGCGGTGAACGCGGTAGGCCCAGCAACCGGCTCGGGTCGCCATCAGACGCTGCAACCATCCCGGGGCGAGGCGCACCGCCGCCACGTCGAGGCCCTGGTCGCCGACGCGGATCTCTCCGACGTCGGGTCGCTGTCAGCACAGCAGCTCGAGGACGCACTGGCGGCCTACTGCTCGGAGGAGGCGGCGGTGTCTCAGCGGCGCCGCGAGGTGCAGCAAGTTGTGGACACCTGCAACGCTGAGATCGGCTCCCGCTATGCCAGCGGCACTGCCTCGGTCGACGAGCTGCTCGCCGAGCAACGCCGCCTCGCCGAATGAGGGGATGCAGCTTCGCCATAGTTGGGGATACCACAGTGAGGGCTGCGACAGTGAGAGACGCGACACTTCCCCGTCGCGGCGCGGCCACGTCGCATTAGGTCCGCGCAACCCTGTACGGTGGTACCTAACGGATGTTGTCGAGATAACGAGGCCGCCGATCCCCCGGATGGCTTCGTCCCTGCGTGCGAGGGGGTCGAGCCATGGGGCGCGGCCGTGCGAAGGCCAAGCAGACGAAGGTGGCGCGGGAACTCAAGTACAGCTCCCCCGCCACGGACTTAGCAGCACTCCAACGAGAGCTGTCGAGCGCCAACGGTGACAGCCACCACCTCGGCGATGGCGCCGACGACGCTGTCCCCGACGACGCTGTCGTCGACGAGTATGGCGAGTACCGCCGCCGCTGAGTCCGCGCGGCGATCAGCGCAACGCCACGAAAGGCGCGCCAGCGCCGGTCAGAACCGCGGGTGATCTCCGCGGAGCACCGCACGGACGCCGTCTTTCGCGTCAATGGCCTCTTCGACTGCCTCGAGCGTGACATCGCGGGCCTTGCGCACTTCGCCGAGGACCCATGCGGGCACATGCCGGGCCGTCAGCACGGCCAGCGCGCGATCGACCTCGGCCGGGTCGACTACCGCGACCATCCCGACGCCCATGTTGAACGTGCGCTCCATCTCCGCGCGCTCCACCCGGCCCCGGCGGGCGATCAGCGCGAACTCCGCGGCGGGCGTCCAGCTGCCCCGATCCAGCACCGCGACCAACCCGCGCGGCATCACGCGCGACAGATTCGCCGCTAGACCGCCGCCGGTGACGTGCGCGAAGGTCCGTACCTCAGTCTCCGCGACCAACGCCAGGCAGTCCTTGGCATAGATCCGAGTGGGTTCGAGCAACTGCTCTCCCAGCGGCCGGCCGAACTCCTCGACATGGCCCTCCAGGGGCATTCTGGCAGCGTCCAGCAGCACGTGCCGGACCAGGGAATAGCCGTTGGAGTGCAGCCCCGACGAGGCCATCGCCACCACGACGTCACCGGGCCGTACTCGATCAGGCCCCAGGATGGCGTCGGCGTCCACCACCCCCACCCCGGTCGCAGACAGGTCATAGTCGCCGTCGGTCATCATCCCGGGGTGTTCGGCGGTCTCCCCGCCCAGCAGTGCGCAGCCGGCCTGCACGCAGCCGTCGGCGATGCCCCGGACAAGTTGCTCGATCAGCTCCGGCACCACCTTGCCGACGGCGACGTAATCCTGCAGGAACAACGGCTCAGCGCCGCATACCACCAAGTCGTCGACCACCATCGCCACCAGGTCAATGCCGATGGTGTGGTGGATGCCCATCGCTTGCGCTATCGCGATCTTGGTGCCGACTCCGTCGGTGGAGCTGGCCAAGACAGGCTCGCGCCAGCGGTCGAGCTTGAGCTTGAACAGACCGGCGAAGCCGCCGACGGCGCCCAGCACCTCCGAGCGGCGAGCCCGCTCGGCATGCGGCTTCAGCGCGGTGACGGCCCGCGCCCCTGCGGCGATGTCCACTCCGGCCGCGGCGTAGGTGGCATGCAGATCGTCACTCGCCGTCATGTCGAACCCCGTCATGGCAGGCGCTCCGGTCATGGTCGACCCCGGTGACGACACCCCTCGCCACCGCGTCGAGATCTTCGATCAGGTGCTTGCCGATGAGCTCGCTGGGGGGCAGCGGGATCGGGTAGCGACCGTCGAAGCAGGCGGTGCACAGCCGGGTGGCCGGCTGCTCGGAAGCGGCGATGAGGTTGTCGAGACTGACGTAACCGAGACTGTCGGCGCCGATGGCGCGCCGTACTCCCTCAACGTCGGCACCGTTGGCGATCAGCTCAGCACGGGAGGCAAAGTCGATACCGTAGAAGCATGGCCAGCGCACCGGTGGGCTGGCGATCCGCACGTGCACCTCGATCGCGCCAGCTTCGCGCAGCATCCGGACCAGGGCACCCTGGGTGTTGCCGCGCACGATGGAGTCGTCCACCACCACCAGCCGCTTGCCGCGGATGACGTCACGCAACGGGTTGAGCTTCAGCCGGATACCCAGCTGGCGAATTGTCTGTGACGGCTGGATGAAGGTGCGCCCGACGTAAGAGTTCTTCACCAGTCCCGAGCCATACGGGATGCCCGAGCCCTGCGCGTAACCGATCGCCGCCGGCGTACCCGACTCCGGCACCGGGATGACCAGATCGGCCTCGGCGGGGTGCTCCAGGGCCAGCCGGCGACCAATCTCGACCCGGGTGGCGTGCACTCCGCGCCCGGCGATCGTGGTATCCGGACGCGCCAGGTACACGTACTCGAACACGCAGCCTTTGGGGTCGGGATTGGCGAACCGGGAGCTGCGCAGCCCGCCCGCGTCGATGGCCAGCAGCTCACCCGGCTCGACCTCCCGGACGAAGCTGGCGCCGACGATGTCGAGCGCAGCGGTCTCGCTGGCGAGCACCCAACCGCGTTCCAACCGGCCCAGCACCAGCGGGCGGACGCCGTGCGGGTCCCGCGCGGCGTAAAGCGTGCTCTCGTCGCAGAAGACCAGCGAGAACGCGCCGCGCAACTGGGGCAGCAGCCGCTGGGCGGCGTTCTCGATACCGGTGTCCGCGGCGCCGGTGGCCAGCAGCCCGGTGATCAGGTCCGAGTCGGTAGTCGCCCCGTTGCGGGTGGGTGCACCGACTTTCCGAGCTTGCTGCAGTAGCTCGGCGGTGTTGACCAGATTGCCGTTATGCCCCAGCGCCAGACCGGAGCCGGTGGCCGTGGTGCGGAACGTCGGCTGAGCGTTCTCCCAAACGGACCCGCCGGTGGTGGAATAACGGCAGTGCCCGATCGCGATGTGTCCGGACAGGCTGGACAGCACCTGCTCGTCGAACACCTGGCTGACCAGCCCCAGGTCTTTAAAGACCAGCACCTGCGAGCCGTCGGACACTGCGATGCCTGCGGCCTCCTGACCCCGATGCTGCAGGGCGTACAAGCCGAAGTAGGTCAGCTTGGCGACCTCCTCGCCGGGAGCCCAGACGCCGAAGACACCGCACTCCTCGCGCGGTTCCCCGAAGTCGTCGGGACACTGGTCGTCTGAGCTGTGGTCCTCTGGGCGCTTGAGGTCGGGGTCATGCCGGGGCGTTTCGTTGCCCACCTGCGACTCCAGGTTGCTGACGAGTATCAAACGGCCGAACTGGCTGTCTCTAGTCTACGGACCCCAGCACTAGTCTACCGGCCCCCACACGCGAGTCATGGCCGCCGCCCGAGCAAGGCCAGTAGCCGGGTCTGGGCGTCGGCGTCGTCGCTCACCGCCACCGGCGGCGCGAATAAGCCGCTCGCCGCCAGCTGGTCGACTTGCGGCTCGATGAACGCCAGCACGTCGCTGGTCAGCTCTGGGTCGAGCCGCTCGTCAGCCTCGATGCCGCGGGCCAGGTCCCAGGCGTGCACGGTCAGGTCCATGGTCATCTCCTGGCAGTAGCCCTGGGCCGGACGGCGCCCGTAGGACAGCTCGACCGACCGCCGAAGCGCACCCGGCGCTGCGAACGCCTCGCGCGCCGCGGCGGCAGCGCTCGCCCAGGCCGCTACCGGATCGTCGCCGAGCTGATCACCGTCGAATCGATCCCCGATGTCCTCAACGGTGGCCCCTTCAAGCAACAACGGTGCCCACAGCTGCTCAGTCACCACATGGTTGACCAGGGCCCGCACGTCCCACTCGGTGCACGGCGTCGGATTGTGCCACTGTTCTGGTCGCACTGCCCGAACTCGACGATCAAACTCCCCGACCGCGCAAGCGAACCCTGACACCGTCATATCCCTATGGTGGCCATACCACGCACGATGCGCGAGCCAGGGTGTGGGGCGGCCTGAAGAGGGAGCTTTTGGCTACAGTGCGCAAGAGTTTCTCCCCGGTGTAACACTTTCTCACTGTCCAGCGATGTCTCAGGGGGAGGATGGGGTGACGTGTCTCGACGTTGACTACTGAGCGTCATGGCGGGTGGATTGCGTGCTGGCACTTCCGCGTGCTTGGCCGCTGCCCGCGAGCGGCGTGCCCGGGAACACCACGATGCTTTCCTGGGAAGCATCCCAGGAATGGGAAAAAGGGGGGATGTATGAAGGTTTCAGGAATTTTCACAGCTGGCCACGGCGGCGGTCACGACTGCGACGAAGACCGGCACCACCGGCACGAGGATCGCTGTGACCGGGAACGCCGATGCTCGGACCGTTGCGACGACGACTGGGCGCGCAGTTACTTTGACCGCTGCGACCACTGAGTAGCTAGCAGCAGCCGGGGCGGTGGCCGCCACGTCGAAATGGGTGAAGGCCACCGCCCCGTCGCGTCATCGTGCTGGCCCATGACGATTTACCAACGGCAACCACCCTGAGACGTCAGCCCGGGATCCGGATGCCGCGAGCCGCCCCTGCGCCAGCGCGGTGGACCAGGTCAGCCGGCCGGTAGCGAGCTCAAGCCAAGTCCGTGGATCGGTCTCCACCACGTTGGGTGGTATGCCCCTGGTGTGTTTGGGCCCAGCGACGCACTGCACGGCGGCGAACGGTGGTACCCGCACTTCCACAGTGGCGCCGGGAGTCAGCTGCGCCAGACTTCGGAGACTGGCCCGGACAGCGTGGGCCAGCTCGTCGCGCGGCGGCTCCACCCCATCGCCGTCCAGCCAGTCCGCAATCGCCCCGCTCAACTTCTCCATAAGTCCTCCACGCGGTAAACGGGGGTCAGGGGGCGAAGAGAGTGGGGAGGGTCGCTTCCCACTCTGTGCGGAGGTCGCCCAGGGTGAGCGGGGCGATCTCGGCGATGTGCAGTTCCGGGGCGGGATGGACCTCCCCTAGCCGGGTCACCGGGACGCCGTGGTCGGTGCACAGCTGCGCGACCCGGTCAGTACAGCCGCTCGACACGCTGAGCAGGACCCGCGCGGAGGACTCGGAAAACAGGGCGACGAACGGATCGAGTAGCGCCGGTAGGGTCACCCGAGCACCGAGACCGCTGGACAGGCAGGCCTCCACCAGCGCCTGCGCCAGGCCACCGTCAGACAGGTCGTGCGCCGCGCTCACCAGCCCCCCGCCGGATGCGGCGGCGAACACCGCACCGATCGCCTGCTCGCGAGCCAGATCCACCGCAGGCGGCCGACCACCGAGATGCCCGTGCACCTCGTGCGCCCACTGGCTGCCGCCGAACTCGTCACGGGTGTCACCGAGCAGCCAGATCTCGTCGCCGGCAGTGCCCAATCCGGTGGGAATCCGCTGGCGGACGTCGTCGATGACGCCGAGCACTCCAATCACCGGGGTGGGCAGGATCGCGGTGTCGCCGGTCTGATTGTAGAAGCTCACGTTTCCCCCGGTGACCGGGATGCCCAGTTGAGCGCAACCATCGGCCAGACCGCGGACGGCCTGCTCGAACTGCCACATCACGCCGGAATCAGTTGGGGCGCCGAAGTTGAGGCAGTTCGTCACCGCCAGCGGGGTGGCACCGGTCACCGCGACGTTGCGGTAGGCCTCGGCCAGCGCCAGCTGGGTCCCGAAGTAAGGATCGAGGGCGCAGTACCGGGAGTTGCAGTCGGTGGCCACCGCCACGCCGCGCTGGCTGGTTTCGTCGATGCGCAGCATGCCCGCGTCGCTGGGTTGGGCGAGCACGGTGGCGCCGCGGACGTAGCGGTCATACTGGTCGGTCACCCACGCCCGCGAGCACAGCCCCGGGCTGGCCACCATCCGCAGCACCGTGGCTCGCAGGTCCTCCGGTGTGGTCGGCCGCGCCAACACGTCCGGAGTGGAGCTTTCCAGAGCGTCTTGAGTGGCCGGACGTTGTACCGGCCGGTGGTAGATCGGACCCCCGTGTGCGACGGTGCGCGGCGGCACGTCTAGCACGGTCTGACCGCCGCAGCTGATCACCAGGCGATCGCCGTCGGTGACCTCACCGATCACCGTGGCGATGACTTCCCATTTCGCACAGACCGCCAGGAAGGCGTCGACGTCGGACGGCCGCACCACCGCGCACATCCGTTCCTGGGACTCGCTGCACAAGATCTCGGCCGGCGTCATACCCTGCGCCCGGAGCGGCACCGCGTCGAGATCCACGTGCATGCCGCCGTCACCGGCGCTGGCAAGCTCGCTGGTCGCACAGGCCAACCCGGCGCCACCGAGATCCTGGATACCGGTCACCAGGCCAGCGTCGAACAGTTCCAGGCAACACTCGATCAGCACTTTTTCGGTGAACGGATCGCCAACCTGGACGCTGGGCAGTTTCTTCCGGCTGTTGGGTCCCCCCGAACTGGCACTGAAGCTCTCACTGGCCAGCACGCTGACCCCACCGATGCCGTCGAGTCCGGTCCGCGCACCGAAAAGTATGATCTTGTTGCCGGCACCGCTGGCGTGTGCCAGGTGCAGATCAGCAGCTCGCATCACGCCGATACACAAGGCGTTGACCAGTGGGTTTCCCGCGTAGGTTGGGTCGAAGGCGAGCTCGCCACCGATGTTGGGCAAGCCAAGGCAGTTGCCGTAACCCCCGATCCCAGCCACCACGGCCGGCATCACCCGCGCAGTGTCCGCGGCATCGGCGGGGCCGAACCGCAGCGAGTCGGCCACCGCGACCGGTCGGGCGCCCATCGCCATGATGTCGCGGACGATCCCGCCGACCCCGGTCGCCGCGCCCTGGTACGGCGCCACATAGGACGGATGGTTATGCGACTCGATCTTGAATGTGACCGCCCAGCCGTCGCCGACCTCGACGACGCCGGCGTTGTCCCCGATACCGGCGAGCATCCGCGCCCGCATCGCCTCAGTGGTCGTCTTCCCGAAATAGCCCAGGTGCACCTTGGAGGACTTGTAGGAGCAGTGCTCACTCCACATCACCGCGTACATCGCCAACTCGGCGGCCGTCGGCCGGCGTCCCAGAATCTCCCTGATCCGCGCATACTCGTCATCCGCGAGGCCCAGCTCCCGGTATGGCTGCGGCTGCTCAGGCGTGGCAGCCGCATGCTGCACGGAATCAACAGGCACCCCCGCAGCGTACGGGCCACGCCGCGATCGCCGTTGGGAGTCGAAGTGCGAACCGCGGTGCGAGGATAGACTCCCGCGGAAGGAGGCGACTGTGACGGATTCGTCGCTCGTGATGCCGTCTGGGGGCTGGACGGTTGAGGACCTCGACGCGCTGCCCGAAAACCACCACCGGTACGAGTTGACGGACGGAGCGCTGACCGTGTCACCCTCACCGTCGAGCCTGCACCAGGCCGTCGTCGCCCGGCTCTACGGCCGCCTGGAAGCGGTCGTGCCCGAGCCGCTCGTCGTGACCCAGGCCGTGGAGATCCGATTCGGGCGGCAGCTGACCCGCATTCCCGACGTCCTTGTGGTGCGCAGTGACAACCCCGGGCGACACTGGTTCGCACCGGTAGAGGTACTGGCGGTCATCGAGATCGAGTCGCCGGGCAGCCACCTTGAGGACCGCGCCACCAAGCCTGCGCTCTACTCCCGCTACGGCATCCCTCACTACTGGCGGGTCGAGCTGGAACCGCCCCTGGTCAGCGCCTACTGCATCGGTCACGGTGACTCCTACCAGATGATCGGACCGCACCGGTGCCTGTCGGTCACCGAGCCCTTCGACCTCAACATCGCGGTTGCTGACCTGCTGCCGCTGTGGGCGGGACGGGGTGGTGGTCCTACCGTTCCCGAGCAAGGGTCCTAGCCGGAGCAAGCAACGAGCACACAAGACCGCCGGCGTCCGATGGATGAGTGGTGGCGGGACTCGGTTGTTTACCAGATCTACCCGCGTTCGTTCGCGGACAACGACGGCGATGGCGTGGGCGATCTGGCGGGGATCACTGCCCGCCTGGACTATGTGGCGGAGCTGGGGGTCCAAGCGGTGTGGATCACACCGTTCCAGCGCTCACCACAAGCCGATCACGGCTACGACGTCAGCGACTACTGCGATGTCGACCCGCTGTTCGGCGACCTGGCGGCGTTCGACGAGATGTTGCAGGTCGCGCACGATCACCGGCTGCGGGTGGTCGTCGACCTGGTACCGAACCACTGTTCACGCGCTCACCCACTTTTCCAGGCAGCACTGGCGGCCGGACCGGGCAGCCGGGACCGTGCACGTTTCCATTTCGCGCCTGGCCAGGGGCCAGACGGCGCGGTGCCGCCGAACAACTGGGTCAGTATGTTCGGCGGTCCGGCTTGGACGCGGATCAGCGAGCCGGACGGCTCGCCGGGGCAGTGGTACTTGCACCTGTACGCCCCTGAGCAGCCGGACTGGAACTGGCGGGACCCGCGCACGGTCGCGTTCTTCGACGAGGTGCTGCGTTTTTGGTTCGACCGCGGGGTGGACGGCCTGCGCATCGACGTCGCGCACGGCTTGTTTAAGGCCGAAGGGCTGCCGGACCTCGACGCAGAGGCGACGCCTGCGCCGGTGCGGCTGCAGGACAACCCGCTGGCCTGCGACCGCGAGGAGGTGCACGACGTTTACCGCCGTTGGCGGGCGCTGGCCGACGCCTACTCGCCGCCGCGGGCGCTGGTCGGCGAGGTCAACCTTCCGCCCGCGCGGGCAGTGCGCTACACCCGTCCCGACGAGTTGCACCAGGCGTTCGCGTTCACATTCCTGACCGCGCCGTGGAGTGCACGGGCCTGGCAGTCGATCATCAGGGAACTACTGCTCGCTACCCGAGTCCTTGGCGGGGCACCGGTCACGTGGGCAGTGGAAAACCACGACGTGGTGCGCACTGTGACCCGATATGGCGGCAGCCCCCAAGGGGCGGCGCGAGCCCGCGCGGCGCTACTGGCCATGCTCGGGCTGCCCGGTGCCGCCTACCTCTACCAAGGACAGGAACTCGGGCTGCCGGAGGTCGACGTACCGCAACACGCCCGGCGGGACCCCGCCTGGTCGCGCCGTGGGATGTCCCGCGACGGCTGCCGGGTACCGCTGCCCTGGCGACGCGACGAGAACCAGACGCACGGCTTCTCGGCGGCGCCAGCGCGATCACCCTGGCTCCCGGTCCCCATGGGCTGGGGCGCGTACTCGGTTCAGGCTCAGCAGACCGACCCATCCTCCAGTTTGCAGCTTTGCCAAGCCGCGCTGACCCTGCGCCGCCGGCTGCACACCCAGGGCGTCCTGTCCGCGGACGACGCCGTGAGCATCGACACCACTGCCGAAGGGAGATTGGTCCTGCGCAGGGGCGAAGCGATTGCCGTCGCAGTGGCGATGGGCAACACACCAGTACAGCTACCGCCGGCCGGCTCCTGGTAACCAGCGGCCCGCTCGCCCACGACGGCCGGCTCCCACCGGACACCACCGCTTGGCTCCAAACCCGGTGATCCTCGCAGCGCGCACTTAGACGCGTATCGAACCGAGTACGGCGTCGACGGCAGAACGGAAAAAGTCCAACCCGTCGGTCGACGGACCGGTGAGTGAGTCGATCGCGTGCTCTGGGTGCGGCATCACACCGACCACCCGGCCATCCGCCGACGCGATCCCGGCGATGTCGCGCACCGCGCCGTTGGGGCTCGTCCCCAGGTAGCGCAGGACTACCCGCCCCTCGCCCTCCAGGGCGGCCAACGTCGAGGAATCGGCCACATACCGGCCCTCGATCGACTTCAGCGGCACCACGATTTCAGCGCCCACGGCATACCGACCCGTCCATGCGGTGGCGTTGGTCTCCACCCTCAGCCGCTGGTCCCGGCAGACGAAGTGCAGCCCGGCATTGCGCACCAGCGCGCCCGGCAACAATCCCGCCTCACATAGGATTTGAAACCCGTTGCAGATTCCCAGCACCGGTGTGCCGCGACGGGCAGCGTCAACGACCGCTCGCAGCACCGGTTGGCGTGCGGCTATCGCACCGGCGCGGAGGTAGTCACCGTAGGAGAAACCGCCAGGCACCACAACGGCGTTCACCCCGTGGAGATCGTCGTCGGCGTGCCACAGCGATACCGGCTGCGCCCCGGCGTGGCGCACCGCGCGGACAGCGTCAACGTCATCGAGCGTGCCGGGGAAGGTGATCACGCCGATGCGGCAGGCTGCGCTCATGGAACCGGAACTCACAGCCGACGCACCGTCCAGTTCTCAATCACGGGATTGGCCAGCAGCTCGCCGGCGATCCGGTGCAAAGTCTCGGCATCAACGTCGTCATCGACGTCGAGCTCGAAGTGCTTGCCCTGCCGCACGTCGCGCACCCCGCACAGCCCCATCCGGGGCAACGCGCGCACGATCGCCTGACCCTGCGGATCGAGGATTTCAGGCTTGGGTACAACGTCGACGACCACTCGCGGCACGGTGCCGAGGCTACCTGTGTTCTACCGCTTCGTGGCACGCTTGTCGGTGAGGCCACCGGCAGCCATCCCAACGCAGGAGGTTGCATCCGTGCAGATCGTGCATTTCGGGCAGTCCTGCGTGCTGGTGGAAATCGGGACGGCTCGGTTGCTGCTGGATCCGGGGATCTACTCCGCCGGCTTCGACGATCTCACCGGACTGGATGCGATCCTGGTAACCCACCAGCACCCCGACCACCTTGACCTCGCCCGGATGCCCGCGTTGCTGGCCGCCAACCCGGCGGCGCAACTACATGTCGACTCCGGCTCAGCCCCGCAGTTGACCAGCGCCGGCATCGCCCATCAAGTGGTCAGCCCCGGCCAACAAGTCCAGCTGGCTGGGACGGCAGTGGAGGTGGTCGGCGGCGATCACGGCATGATCCATCCGGACATGCCGGTGGTACCGAATAACGGCTACCTGATAGTGGGTGACACTGGCACCGTCCTGCATCCCGGCGATTCCTTCACCGTGCCAGCTTGTGATATCGACTTGTTGCTACTGCCAACAGCGGCGCCGTGGCTCAAAGTCGCCGAGGCGGTGGATTACCTTCGAGCCATCGCGCCGCCGCTCGCAGTGCCGATTCACCAGGCCATCTTGGCCACACCCGAAAAGTACTATGCACTATTCCGTGAGCTCGCCCCCGCCGGCACTGACATACAGATTGCTGCGCACGCGGAGGCAATGAAACTTTGACCAGGCGGTGGCCTTATCCCCTGCCGTGAGCTGGCTGGAGCGTGGGCCACCGCCTGGCAAGCCGCATGGTGGGAACTACCCTTGAATTTGGTCGAACCCGGCGCCGCGGGTCGCACTCTCGTTGCGCAATCCGCCGTTGTAGTACCCGTTGTTGGGCCTGGCGGAAGGGTTGTAGACGCTGTAGTAGTGGTAGGTGTTGATGCCGTAATCCCCCGCGTAACAGTCCCCAGCGCTGCAGCCAAAGTTCGAGTAACTGTCACGGCCGCTTCCGCTGTCGGCGGATAGCGTGAAGACGTCTGAAACCCTCATATCGCTCCTTTTCTGGTGATGGAGGAGCCATGCAAAGCAAAAAACCCGGACCCGCCTCGGAATCGCCTGCAGCCCCCTATGAGCGCGCGGTCGAGCGCCGCGCTCGGCAGCAATCCCCAAGGTGATCCGAGCTGGTCCCCCCTTACTCTCCGTGGTCACGCAACCTCGAAAGTAAGCCATCCCAGTGACGTTTGCAACGATAACTTATGGTAAGTGGTCAGTCACAGACAGTCGTTTGGCTCATCCATCCCGCCCACGTTGTCGCGGCGGACGCATCAAAGGGGGCGCCGGCCTGGTGTGGCCAGCGCCCCCTTTGATGGGACGGTTGTGCGAACTGCCTAAGGCTACTTCGGTGCAACCACCTGGCTGAGGAGGTCACCGGTGTCACCGACTACCGGTAGTTGATTCAGCAGGCTGGTCAGCATTGACGGCAGCGGCCCGGCGGGCAGCGCCGGCAACTCCGGCAACCCCAGTGCTGAAATCTGCGGCAGCAGATCCAGCGAGGGGAGTATCGCCTGACCCGACGCGGGATCCTGTCGAGCAGACGCCGCGGCCATCTCCCGCAACACGCCTGCGTTGGCCGACCTCAGGAGCAGCGGCGAGCTCTCGATCCCATGCGCATTGCCGTTGACGGTGCGCGGGATACCCGCAACGCCGACTGCAGCGCTGATGGATGACGTGTCGCCATGGATCTGCCTTGCGGTCCTGAGGATGTCATCTGCCTGACCCGTGACCAGAGCAACCCGACCCCTGATGTCGTAGACATTGTTCAGGGTTCCGGCAAGCTCACCGTCGATCGAGTGCACAGAAGCGTTGATCGTTCCGGTGAGGCCACGAACGGTGACCAGGTTAGGACCGATCGTCTGCACGCTCCGGTTGATCTCCAACACTGAAGCATTGATCTGCTTTGCCGACTTGTTGATCGGACCAACAGTGTCGCCCACCTGCTTGAGGCTGGCGTCGATACTGCTGGCCGAGTCGGCGATGCGGCCGATCGTCGGGCTGAGGTTCGCCGCCGCCTCACGGATCTGGTTTGCCGTATTCGAAACATTGGTCAGGATCGGCACCGTGTTGAGCTTGTTGTTGATCGGCGTCAGCGAACTGTTGATCTGGCCGACACGGCTCTCAATCCGGTTAGCCGCTGCCAAGATGCCAGTCAGGAAGATCACCGCAACCAGCGCCCAAAGGATCACAATGACGAGCATGATCCCTGGGAGGGCTTGCGACGTTAAGCGTTGTCGTGCCATTAGTCACCTCCTACGGTCGGGCCGGGTCGCACCGCAGCGGAGGCAGCAAGGCCAGGGTGGGCGAGGTGCAGATGTTGGTCAGGTGGCGGTTGGTCTCCGCGAGCTGCAGGTTGATAGTACTGAGGTCGTTCTCAGCACCGATCAGGGCAAAGTTGATCGAGTTGACCTGCGGCGTCACCAATGCGGTGCCGCGACTGTCCGCGTTCTGAATCGACTCCAGCGTGCCGTCGATCGACTGTGCGAGCCCGAGGACGTTAAGCAACACGTTGGAAGTGTCAACCAACGAGGCGGAGATGGCCGTCGCCGACTGGGAGGCGCCAACTAGCGTTCCCGAGGTGTTGACCAGCGATCCGGACGTGTTGATCAACGACCCGGAGGTGTCCTTCAATGATGCGTCGATGTTCTGCGCCGTTCCCCTGATCGAAACCAGTGAAGCGGTGGCGTCGGCCACCTGGCCGCGAATCGGCTTCAGAGAAGTGTCGATGTCGGTCAGTGCGGCGTTGATCGTCTGGATGTAGTTGGGCAGGGGCTGAACGTTGCCTGTCGCACCCGTCACCGAACTCGACGCCGTGAACAGGCCGTTATCTATCGACTCCAGCGCTCGGACGATTCCGATCAGGAAGCCGATGACGACGATGACGACGATGAGTCCCAGCGTGGTGAAGATCCACAGAAACCGAGCGAACGAGCTGGTGCCGGCGGGAGGTGCGGTTGACGAAGTTCTATCGAATTGCGTTGTTGTCATCTTCCATCCTCCTTTAGCAGCCCGGCTGCGGCGGGTTGATCAGGCCAAGAATGCGCACCTTGGCATCGATGCAACGAGACGTCAGCTCAGCCCTGATCGCCTGGTTGAGGATGTTGCCGGAGTCAGTCCTGATGTTGTGAGCGATCACGACGGTCCGGGAAAGGGCGTCATTGATGTTCGCCGCATCGACATCGATGCGGTTTGCGACATCAAGGATGGCCGAGGCGCGGTTGTCGATACCCCTCGCGGTGCTGTTGATCGTGAACGCGGTCCCATTGATGGTCCCGACACTGGTGTTGATGGCCGTAGCGGTGCTGTTGATCGTGGTCGCCGTGCCGTTGATCGTCCCGGCCGTGCCGTTGATGGTCCCCGCGCTACCGTTGATCGACTTGGCCAAGCCGTCGATGTCCCGGGCGGTTGCATCTGCCGTGGTGAGCAGACCCTGCAGCGGCTTCGCGCTCTGCAGGATTGAGGCGGCAACCTCGTTGGTCCGGTTCAACTCAACGACCGAGTTGGTCGCGACATTGATGTTGCCGGCGTTTCCGGCGATCGTCTGGGCCTTCTTGTCAATGCTCTGCGCCGCCGCCAGGGTTCGAGCAAGTAGTGCGGCCGCTATGCCGATGGCCAAGACACCAACGACAAGGATCACCACACTGACTACGTTGAACAGTCCAGCTCCTCCAGATCCCCTGGATCGAGCATCCGTTCTAGCCAACTCCACCACCGCTTCCTTAGTGCAGGATTTTTCATGCTAGGGAAGCG
>JAVXWL010000157.1:0-17300 GCA_032230565.1 Pseudonocardiales bacterium
TTCCCTGCTAGATCCGGAGCCGACGCGGGGACTCGAACCCCGAACCTACCGCTTACAAGGCGGTTGCTCTGCCAGTTGAGCTACGCCGGCGGGTGCGAAGATGATGGTAAGCGCACCCGGTGTGCGACAAGGAGGCTAACCGGTGACCGACACCATGAGCACCGCGACCACCGCGGCGGACTTCGTGGTGGTGGCCAACCGGCTGCCCGTAGACCTGGAACGGCTGCCCGACGGTACCCAGCGGTGGAAGTCCAGCCCGGGAGGGCTGGTCACCGCCCTGGAGCCGCTGCTGCACTCGCGCCGCGCCGCGTGGGTCGGTTGGCCCGGCGTGCCCGACGTCGACGTGGAGCCGATTGTCGATGACGATCTCACCTTGCATGCGGTGACGCTGTCCCAAGCGGAGATTACCGACTACTACGAGGGCTTCTCCAACGCGACGCTGTGGCCGCTCTACCACGACGTGGTAGCTCCCCCGGTGTTTCACCGGCACTGGTGGAACACCTACCAGGAGGTCAACGAGCGATTCGCCGCCGCCACCGCCAAGATCGCAGGCGACAGGGCGACGGTATGGGTACAGGACTACCAGCTGCAGCTGGTGCCACGGATGCTTCGGGAGATGCGGCCGGATCTGCGGATCGGGTTCTTCCTGCACATCCCGTTCCCGCCGGTGGAGCTGTTCATGCAGCTGCCGTGGCGCACAGAGCTGATCCGGGGCCTGCTCGGCGCTGATCTAGTCGGTTTCCAGCTACCCGGTGGTGCGCAGAACTTCCTGTTTCTGGCACGCCGGTTAGCTGGGATGCCAGCAACGAGGAGCGCGGTGGGCATCACCAGGCCCGGCAAGGTCGACGTCGTGAACCGGACCGTCCGGGTCGGGGCCTTCCCGATCTCCATCGACTCCGCCGCGCTGGACAAGCAGGCGCGCAGCCGGCCGATCCGCCAGCGCGCCGCAGAGATCCGCAGCGAGCTGGGCAACCCGGCGACCATCGCGCTCGGGGTGGACCGGCTCGACTACACCAAGGGCATCGACGTGCGACTGCGCGCCTTAGGCGAGCTGTACGCCGAAGGTCGGATCTCGGCCGACGACGTCGTCATGGTGCAGTTGGCCACCCCATCACGCGAACGGGTGGAGCACTACCAGCGCATGCGGCAAAACATCGAACAGTCCGTCAGCTGGATCAACGGCGAATTCGGCCGGATGGGTCACCCTGCGGTGCACTACCTGCACCAGTCAATCCCGCGTGACGAGCTGACCGCGATCTTCGTGGCAGCGGACGTCATGCTCGTCACCCCGGTGCGCGACGGGATGAACCTGGTCGCCAAGGAGTACGTGGCTTGCCGCCACGACTTGACCGGAACCCTTGTACTTTCCGAGTTCGCCGGTGCGGCAGCCGAGCTAACCAGCGCGTTTCTCGTCAACCCGCATGATCTCGACGGCATCAAGAACGCCATCGAGGCGGCCATCACCGTCGAGCCCGACGAGGAACGCCGTCGGATGCGGGCACTGCGCCGGCAGGTGATGACCCACGACGTGCAGCGGTGGGCGAAAGGGTTCCTGGCTGTCCTTGGTGGTCAGGAACCCTCGTGAGTGGCGCTACGAGTCACCACTCACGAGGCCGGAGGCCCACTTGTGGTGCGCACCACCAGCTCGGTGGGAAGCATGACGGTGCGACCGGTGCGCTGGGAGCGATCCAGCAGAAGCCGCCCAGCCGCCCGGCCCTTCTCCAGCACCGGCTGCGCCACCGTGGTCAATCCGGCCCGCTCAGCCTCGAGCACCCCGTCGAAGCCTGTGACGGTGAGATCCTCCGGGACCCGTCGCCCCCGCCTGCGGATCTCGCGCAGCGCCCCGAGCGCGAGAATGTCGGAGGTGCACACGATCGCGGTCAACGTCGGGTTGCTGTCCAATAGCTCGCTGGTCGCCGAGGCACCCGAGCGGATGGTGTGATCCAACCGCTCCGCCACGGGGACGACACTCCAGTCCAGTAGCGCCGCCCCAAACGCGTCGGATAGCCCCGCCAGGCGCTCGCGCTGCACGTGAAAACGCGCGCTTTGCTGCCGCTGAACGTCGGCGAAACCGTCGTGGCGGTCGCGTCCCAGGCGCATACACACCACGCCGATCCGGCGGTGGCCCAGGCCGATCAGGTAGCCACCGAGGTGGCGCATGGCCGCCCGATCATCGATCCCCACGTGATCGATGCCATTGATGTGGGGTTGGTCACACACCACGATCGGCAGGGGCCGCTGCAGCACCGCGGCCAGGCTGAGGTCATCATCAGGTACCGAGTACACGACGAAGCCGTCCACCACAGCCCGGTGCACCGTGACAGCCGGCTTCCCGCCGTCAGCGTCCGGGCTCGCCGGCACCAGGAGCAATCCCCGGCCAGCATCGCCGCAGGCCATCGCCAATCCCTCAAGGAACCTGATCGCTGCGGGATCCTGAAAGGCGTAGGACAACGCCTCGGTGAGCAGCAGGCCCACCGCCCCGGCTTGGCGGGTGCGCAGCGATCGGGCCACCGGATCCGGCCCCGGGTAGCCCAACCGCCGCGCCGCATCCAGCACCCGTTCGCGCAGCTCAGGGGATAGCTGATCGGGCCGGTTATAGGCGTTGGACACCGTCGTGCGAGACACGCCGAGCTCCGCCGCCAGTGCAGCCATAGTCGCGGTCCGGCGGGTGCGCACCGATCGCGCCATAAGCCGACGGTAGCGCCCACGCGCGCACCCGGCACCCCAGTCGCACTCTGCTTGAAGTTCGAGAGCGTCAGCGTCGTTGGCTGGGCTAGCGCGACGTTTGCTGCTTGCCACGTACACCATTGCGGGAACCGCCGTGCTGAGAAGCCGCCTCGAGTAGCCGTCGGGGGCCAGCGCCATGCTCGCCGAGATGGTCGTAGGGGTTGGCCAACCGGCAGCGGTCGATGGACAGGCAGCCACAGCCCACGCAATCGGTGAAGTCATCGCGGAGCTGCTGGAGATGCCGTATCCGCTGATCAAGCTCAGACTTCCAGCGTTCGGATATCCGTTGCCAGTCACGCCGGGTGGGGGTGCGGCCATCCGGCAACAGCGCGAGCACGGCAGCCACGTCTGCCAACGGAATCCCGACTCGCTGGGCGATGCGAATCATCGCCACCCGCCTCAGCGCGTCTCGCTTGTAGCGGCGCTGGTTACCCGAGGTGCGCCGGCTGCTGATCAGGCCTTGGCGCTCATAGAAGTGCAGCGCCGAGACCGCTACTCCGCTGCGCGCGGCGAGTTGCCCGACGGTGAGCTCCTCCATGGCTGCTCCTCCGTGGCCTTGACGATAGTTGAGGTCAGAGCCTCCCTGCGCCGGGCGGTTACGCCCCTGGCGCGCGTGGGGATGTGGGCAACCGGGCATTCTATGAGTGAGCCCGGCATGGGGGCCAGGGGTCTGACAGGGAGAAGGTCAGATGAGTGCTGCGCCTGAGCTTGTAATACCCGCGAGTGTCGACAGCCCGGTGCCGCCGAGGGTTCCGTCGAGCGGTTTGGCCGGGTGGCTGTTGCAAGACCGGGTGCAGCCGGTTGGAAGGGAAGCCCTGGAGGGACACTCCCCACCGCAGGCGTGGTGGAAGGTGATGTGCCTGACTGGGGTGGACTACTTCTCCACCCTGTCCTACCTGCCCGGGATCGCGGCGCTGGCCGCGGGGGCGGTATCACCGCTGGCAACGCTGCTGATCGTGGCGCTGACGTTGTTCGGGATGCTGCCGATGTACCGCTGGGTCGCCCGGGAGAGCCCACACGGCCAAGGCTCGATCGCGATGCTGGAGAACCTGCTGCCCTTCTGGAAGGGCAAAGTATTCGTGCTGGTCCTGCTGGGGTTCGTCGCCACCTCATGGATCATTACGATCACCCTGTCGTCGGCGGATGCCACGGTGCACCTGCTGGAGAATCCTTACCGGCCGAGTTTCCTGGCGGGTCACGCCGTCGCGATCACCGTGGTGCTGCTGCTGATCCTGGGTGGAGTGTTCCTGCTCGGCTTCCGCGAGGCGGTCGTCGTAGCAATCCCGCTGGTCGCGGTGTTCCTACTGCTCAACGCGATGGTTGTGGTCGTCGGGCTGTATCACGCGTTCACCGTGGCAGGCGTGCTGCCCGGCTGGACCAGCGCTCTCGCCTCCCGGGGCGGCGTGCTAGGCCCAGCCGTGCTCGCGTTCCCGCTACTGGTGTTGGGCCTATCGGGTTTCGAGACCGGCGTCAGCATGATGCCGCTGATAGCCGCCGACGGCCAGACCGCCGAGCAACGCATGCAGTCACGGATCCGCAACACCCGCAAACTGCTGATGGCCGCCGCGCTGATCATGAGTGGGTACCTGGTCGCCACCAGCTTCGTTACGACGCTGCTGATTCCCGCTGAAAAGTTCAAGGTCGGCGGCCCGGCGAACGGCCGGGCACTGGCTTACCTAGCACATGAACTGCTCGGCAACGGTTTCGGGACCCTCTACGACGTCAGCACCATCCTGATCCTGTGGTTCGCCGGCGCGTCCGCGATGGCCGGGCTGATCAACATCGTGCCGCGCTACCTGCCCGGTTACGGGATGGCGCCGGAGTGGGGCCGGGCTGTGCGCCCGGTCGTTCTGGTCTACACCGCCGTTAGCATCGCCATCACCATCATCTTCGGTGCCAACGTCGACGCCCAAGCCGGCGCATATGCCACCGGCATCCTGGCGATGATGGTCTCCGGTGCGATCGCCGTGACGATCTCCGCTGCTCGGCGTCGACGACGTTTGACCGCGGTAGCTTTCGCGGTCCTGACGCTCGTACTGCTCTACGCGCTGGGCGCCAACGTCATCGAGAAGCCCGACGGCATCGCGATCTCCGCCGTCTTCATCGCTGGGATCATCGCGATCTCGCTGATCTCCCGCGTGTCACGCACCACCGAACTGCGAGCCGAGCGGATCGAGTTCGACGAGACTGCCCGCAGGTTCATCACCGACTCGCTGGCCTTCGACGGCAGGCTGCACCTGGTCGCCAACCAGCGCCAAGCCGGTGATCGCACCGAGTACGCCGACAAGGAGGCGGCGCAGCGCGCCATGAACCCGGTTCCCGGTGCCGCCGACGTGCTGTTCCTAGAGATTGACGTCGTCGACCCGTCCTGCTTCAGCGACGTGCTGACTGTCCACGGCGTCGACGTCGACGGGAACCGGGTGCTGCGAGCCGAGAGTCCGGCCGTCCCCAACGCGATCGCGGCGATCCTGCTCGCGCTGCGCGACGTCACCGGGGTCCGTCCGCATTGCCACTTCGAGTGGGCTGAGGGCAACCCCATCGGTCATCTTTTGCGCTACCTGATCCTCGGGCGAGGCGATACCGCGCCAGTCGTGCGAGAGATCCTGCGCGAGGTCGAGAAGGACCCGGCCCGCCGCCCAGGCATCCACGTAGGCGGCTGACCAGGTCGATCGGACTCCCTCGCGTCTCGTCAGTTTCAGAAAGGGAGGAATGGGCGCGATATCGACGTGCCATGAGTGGCAACTTTTCGGCGGAAGTTGCTACTCATGGCACTGTCCTATGCTGTGACAGTCCTTCCACAAAATCACTTACAGTGACATGAGAGACGGCGCGACGGCTTCTACTAGGGCATACCGGATGGTCTAGCCCCTCGCCCGGTGAAACCTCGCCGCTGGGCCGTCGTTCTTCCGATCATCAGCGACCGGCCTGTTGACCCGGCCACGTTCGGGCTTCCGCACTGGACGCCACGCCGATCATGTCCGATGCTCTGCGGGTGACTTCATCGCAGGACCAGCAAGGCATCCGGGTCGGCGTCCCCCGGGAGTCGCGAGACGACGAGCGCCGGGTGGCTTTGGTGCCCAAAATGGTCGAGAAGCTGACCGGGCGGGGCTTGCAGGTCGTCGTCGAACCCGGCGCCGGCATAGGCGCGCTGATGCCCGACGAGCTGTTCATCGAGGCCGGTGCCACCATCGACGACCCGTGGGACACCGACGTCGTCGTGAAAGTGGCGCCACCGACTGACGAGGAGATCGGCCGGCTGCGTCGCGGATCGGTGCTGATCGGTTTCCTGGCACCGCGGTCCGACCCGGAGATCGCCAGCAAGCTCCGCACCGCGGGCGTGACCGGTTTCGCCATGGAATCCATCCCACGGATCTCCCGCGCGCAGTCAATGGACGCCCTGTCCTCACAGGCCAACGTGGCCGGCTACAAGGCGGTGCTGCTGGCCGCCAACCTGTCCACCCGGTTCTTTCCGATGCTCACCACCGCTGCGGGCACCGTCAAGCCGGCGACCGCGCTGATCCTCGGGGTCGGAGTCGCCGGGCTGCAGGCACTGGCCACCGCCAAGCGTTTGGGGGCCAGGACCACCGGCTACGACGTGCGACCGGTGGTCGCCGACCAGGTGCGCTCGCTGGGCGCCAAGTGGCTCGACCTGGGCATCGAGGCGGCTGGTGAAGGCGGCTACGCCCGCGAGCTCAGCGACGACGAGCGGGCCGAGCAGAAGCAGCGGCTGACCGAGGCAACCAGTGGCTTCGATGTCGTGATCACCACCGCGTTGGTACCCGGACGCAAGGCGCCTATCCTGGTCACCGCGGCGGCGGTGAAGGGGATGCGACCGGGCAGCGTGATCGTGGACCTGGCTGGGGAGACTGGCGGCAACTGCGAGCTCACCGTGCCGGGTGAGACCGTGGTCCGCGAGGATGTGACGATCGCGTCACCGTTGAACCTGCCGGCGACGATGCCTGAGCATGCCAGCGAGCTGTACGCCCGCAACGTGCAGTCACTGCTGGAGCTGATGCTGGACAAGGAGGGCCGGCTGACCCCGGACTCCGATGATGAGGTGCTGGTCCGCTCCTGCATCACGCGGGAGCCGGAAGGGGACAACCGCTGATGCTGCTCGCCAACCTGGCGATCCTGGTGCTAGCCGGATTCGTCGGCTTCGCCGTGATCTCCAAGGTGCCCAACACTCTGCACACGCCACTGATGTCCGGCACGAACGCCATCCACGGGATCGTGCTGCTCGGCGGGATCGTGGTGCTCGGTGTAGGCCACGACCTCACGATCTTCGACAAGCTACTGCTGGTGGTAGCGATCGCCTTCGGCACCATCAACGTGGTCGGTGGGTTCCTGGTCACCGACCGGATGCTGGGAATGTTCAAGGGCAAACAACCCGCCAGGGCCGCCGCCCAGAAGGGCGCGCAACAGCAATGACGACTGTGGTCGTGGCTTTATACATCGTCGCGTTCGCGCTGTTCATCTACGGCTTGATGGGCCTGACCGGCCCGCGTACAGCGGTGCGCGGCAACCACATCGCCGCGGTCGGGATGGGCATCGCGGTGCTGGCGACCCTGCTCATACCTGGAGTAGGCAACTGGGCACTGATCGTTCTGGGCGTCGCGCTCGGCACCGCGCTCGGAGTGCCGGCGGCCAAGCAGGTGAAGATGACCGCGATGCCGCAGATGGTGGCGTTGTTCAACGGCGTCGGCGGCGGCGCGGTCGCGCTGATCGCCTGGGTGGAGTTCAACACCACCGCCGGGTTCACCAACGAGCCCACCTACGTGATGGTCGCCTCGCTGTTCGGCGCGATCGTCGGCTCGGTGTCGTTCTGGGGCTCTCTGGTGGCCTTCGGAAAGCTGCAGGAGCTCCTCCCCGGTCGACCGATCAGCCTCGGCAAACCACAGCAGCTGGTCAACGCGGTGGTTCTGCTGGCGGCACTGGCCTGCGCGGTCGCGATCGGGTTGGGCGGCGGCGCCCAGTTGCTGATCATCGGCACACTCGTGTTCGCCGCGGCGTTGGGGCTGCTGGTGGTGCTGCCGATCGGTGGCGCCGACATGCCGGTGGTGATCTCCCTGCTCAATGCCCTGACCGGGTTGTCCGCCGCGGCGGCCGGACTGGCGCTGAACAATACCGCGATGATCGTCGCTGGCATGATCGTCGGCGCCTCCGGTTCGATCCTCACTAACCTGATGGCCAAGGCGATGAACCGATCCATACCAGCGATCGTCGCCGGCGGCTTCGGGGGTGGTGGTGGTGCCGCGCCGGGCCATGACGTCGGAGACAAGACCGTCCGGGAGACCAACGCGGCCGATGCGGCGGTCCAGATGGCCTACGCCAACCAGGTCGTCGTGGTGCCCGGGTACGGCATGGCGGTGGCCCAGGCGCAGCACACCGTGCGGGATATGGCCAAGCTGCTGGAGGAAAAGGGCGTCGAGGTCAAGTACGCCATCCACCCGGTGGCAGGGCGGATGCCCGGGCATATGAACGTGCTGCTCGCCGAGGCCGACGTACCGTACGAGCAGCTCAAAGAGATGGATGAGATCAACGGCGAGTTCAACCGCACCGACGTCGCCCTGGTCATCGGCGCGAACGACGTCACCAACCCGGCCGCCCGCAACGATCCCAACTCGCCGATCCACGGCATGCCGATCCTCAACGTCGACGAGAGCAAATCCGTCATCGTTCTCAAGCGCTCGATGAACACCGGCTTCGCCGGAATTGAGAACGAGCTGTACTACGAACCCCAAACCTCGATGCTCTTCGGCGACGCCAAAGCCTCCGTCACGGCAGTGATCGAGGAACTCAAAGCCCTCTAGGACACCCCGACGGCACCGCAGCGACGCAACCGAATAACCTGTTCGTGATGCAACGCAGCGCAGCCATTCCGGCACCGTCTGTCGACAACGCAGCCGGTAATCCGGTACAACGGCAGCTGGCGCGGTGACTGTGCGCTTAGGTAGTGAGGCTCTGCGTGACTGGGGCCCTCTGGAGGGAGTCCGCGGTGGAGAATGACTTGGGCACCAGCGTGCGTAGCCTCAACGTCTACGACGGTTTCGCCCTGCTCATCGCCTGCACGCTGGTCGCGGTGGGATTCTTCATCGGCACCGCCGGTAGCGGTGAGGCCGGGGGGACCACCTCTGCGAACCTCACCGTCACTCCGGAGGACCAGGTCCGCCCGCTGGCCCCCGGCACCACCGCGATGTTCCCCGTCTACGTCAAGAACTCCGAGGACTACGGCGTTCGGGTCACGTCAATCAGCGCGGGACGTTCCACCGCGACCGCAAGCGGCTGCCCCGCCGGTACCCTCACCAGCGCTGCGGTCGACAGTCCGGTCGGCTTCATCAGGGCGAACAGCCTGCATGCCTACGAGGTCTCCGTGACGATGGCTGCCACTGCGGACGCCAAGTGCAAGGGCCAGTCGTTCACACTGCCGCTGACCGTCACCTTCAGTTCTGCCGCCGCGGATCGTCACTTCTCGTTCGGGAGCTCCTGAGTCACGTCGTCGAGGTCGGCACCCAGTTGCCGTGGAATCCAAAGGGTACCCGGACCGGTAGGTCGACCACAGCGATCGTCGCCAAACTTTCTGCGTCAAGGATGGTCAGGTTGCTGCGGTCGGTGCTGGCATCGTAGACAAACCCCATGAGGACCCCGTCGTCCTCGGGCGCCTGCGGTGAACTGGGCACGAAGACGAACTCGCCGACGAACTGGTGCGCGCCGAGACGCCGCGCAATGGTGTGGCCATGTCGCAGGTCGTGCTTGAGCACTGAGCCGCCGGCGTCGCCCGCGGTGCCCGATGTCTGCATCGCGTACCCGTAACGGTGCGGTCGCCCGACGAGCCGGTCGTCGATCCGCGGGAACTCTTGTGGGTGGTCGTCGAGACGGGTCTCGCGGACCTTGCCATCGGCGAGGTCGACGGTCCAGCGATCCAAGCTTGTGGGGCCCTCGTTAGGCCCGTGCAAGTCGGTATCGAACATCTTCGGATGCCGCACGACATCCAGAACGATCGAGTCGCCATCGTCGTAGGCGTTAAGCGGGTGAAAGACGTAGCAGGGCTCGACATCGAACCAACGGACGTCGGCGGCGCCGCCGGCGCGCGGCATGACTCCGACGCGTGCCGGATAGCGAGGATCCCACCGGTAGGGCAGGTTGGTATTTCCTTGCATACCCTTTCCGGCCATCGCGATGATCGGTTCGGATACCCGGACCCGGCCGATGAGCGCTGCGAGCACCAACCGGGCGGGTGCGCGCAGGATGGACGGCACGGACACCGCGACGGCCTGCCGAGGATCGAAGGTGACCGGGAGGTCGTAGAAAACGACGTGGTTTTCGGTCAGCGAGAAGTCATGCATCATTGGGCTGCCGGTGACTTCGACGTCCACCGTGCGCCGTGCGCGACCGTCGATGCCGATGACCGAGTACTGCACACGGTTGCCGCGGCCGAACGAGTAGGACACCGCGTGCAGTTCCCCGGTGTCGGGGTCACGTTGGGGATGCGCGGTGTAGCCGCCCCGCAGGGTGCCGTCGAAGTCGCAGGGGCCGACGGTCTCCAGGTCGTCGGTGAGCTCATAGTTGGTCACTCCGGCTTCGATCAACGCCAGCGTGCGGCCGGCGTGGCTGAGCACATTGGTATTGGCACCCAACAGCTCAAGTCCGGTCCGGATGGGGGCCCGGTGCCGGGTGGGCTCGCCGAGCCTCCGGGCCACTGCGGGCGTGCGGATCCAGCGATTCCGGTACCACTGCGCCTGGCCGTCTTGAAGCCGCACCCCATGGACCATGCCGTCGCCGGCGAACCAGTGATAGATCGCCGGGTCGACCTCGGCGATCGGGTTCGGCCCGTTGCGGAGGTAACGCCCGTCGAGGTGAGCCGGGATGGTGCCCGTCACTGCCAACTGGGTGACGGTCTGTTCCCGCGACACCGGAGCGTAGTTGCCCTCAAGGTAGTTGTTGCTCATCGCCGCGGCCTCCCATGCACCTGCGGACCGTTTTGTAACGTCGTTATAGTAGCAGGCCGGTGGATACTGTGCGCGACGTGGCGCCAGCTAGCACCCGGCCGCCGCCCTTGACCCTCCGTACGACGGCGACCTACCCTGACAGGTGGTGCGGGGGCCGGTGCTACTGAAAGGGGTCAGTACGCGTATTGCACAGCGTCGATCTCCGCCATCACGCTGATAAGATCTGGTTTGATTCCTGGGGCGGAGTCGAGCCGAATGGGGGCCTTCGATGAACGTTCGCAGGATGCGCTCGAATGGAATTCTGCTGGTTTTACTAGTGGTGGCCATGATGGTGGTCGGCGGATTGAGCGTCCTGGTGGTACGGCAACAGCATCAGGTCAAGGCCCATGGCCAGACCGCCGTACAAACAGCGCCCGCAGGAAGTGCTCCGCAGAATGCGACTACCCCGGATGCCGCCAGCAAGGTGGTCGTACCGGCCATTCCAGGCCCTCAGCCCGTTCCAGCGGCTCCGGTGATTCCAGCACCCCAAGTGAGTCCGGCGCCGCAAGCGGCGCCCGCACCCGAAACAGCCCCCGCACCTCATTCGGTCCCCGCTCCACAGGTAGCAGCGGTCCCGCACACACCAGCGCCGCGAACAGTTCGCAAGACCCCGGTAATCCAGGCGCCGCAGGTAATCCCGGTACCTCACAAGCAGCTGCCTGCACAGCCGCGTCCGCAACGACCAGCACCGGTAACCGCCCCGATACAGCCGCAGCAGCCGGTCGACCAAGGTGCCCCAGCCACGCACAAACCGGCAAAGGTGGCCAACCCGGACCCTGCTGACGCTTCGGTCAGGCCGGCACAACCAGTCGCACCGGCTAAGCCAGATGCGCCGACTAAACCAGACGCCCCGACCGAGTCGGGTGCGCCTGATTCCTCTGGTGTGCCGGTTAAGCACACCACACCGGCTGGATCAGAGCTGCCAGCTAAGTCAGGAACACCGGCTGGATCAGGCCGATCAACCAAGCCCGACATGTCGAGCAGCAGAGCAGTGCCGGTCATGCCCGAGACTCCGGAGACAGTCCCGTCGAGACACTCACGCGCGAGGGCCAGCGGACCTGATTCCTTCGATGAGCCGATTAGCCCCGGCATTATCGGCAAGCCAGGCGCCAACTCAGGCACCAAAGAAAACGCCGTTTCGACTGCCCGCAAAGCGCCCACACCCACCAAGGCGCGCAAGCCTAATCCCGCCGTCAACACACCACCGAATTCAGACGAATCCGTTAATTTAACGCCTGCTAGGCCCGAAAAAGCTGCCAATTCTGGCACTTCCGGAAGCGCGCTCAAGCCAGGCGGCTACGATCGAGATGATACTGACGAGCGGCAGCCAACCCGTTAGGCCAGTCGTGACGATACGCGCCGGCGACGGCTTCTGTGCTGGTAGGAATTAGTTATGCACGCCAACTGTTGTCGGTGGTGCACGATACACCCAACAGAGGACCACGTCTGAGCGACAAGCGTCACATAGAGTGTTTCAATCATGGCACCCCGCACGCCTACGGTGACAGTGATTGATCGGCGGTTATGCGCCGACGAACGAGGCATATTGCGCAGCGCTGGGAACCCTGGCCCGCCATCCACGGTCGCCACCGGCCGTGAACTCGACGTCACCGACGTCCACGTCAACTTACGACGTCGGTACGGTCGAGTTCACGTACCCGGGCGATTCTGTGCGGCGCGCCGTCGCGCGGGGCCCTACGATCGGACCCATGTTGCTGCACTTTGCGACTCAAGTCGGGCTCTTCGCCGCCGACCTTGAGGCCCGAGGTTTCCTCCGGGGTATCGGGAGGACCATCCTGTTCATCATCATCATTTTGGTCGTCATCGGCGGGCTGATCGGATTCTCAGTGGCCCGCAAATTCGGCCAGCGCAGGTAGCTAGGCCGGGGGCCGGTAGCTGATGGCCTAGCTGTGGACGTGGAAACCCGGTGGGCACGGTGAGGTCAGGTCCTCAACCGTGCCCACCGGGCTACTCGCGAGTCGCCGACGAGCATGTGACCGTTCGTGCGCCACAGGCAATCGGTTCGCTCACCGAACGTGTTAGAGCACGGCGTTTGCACTATCGCTATTGTCAAGCCGTAATCCGGCACACCAGCAGCCCAGGGACTGCTACCCCGAGAACGTAGGAATCTTACCGTTCTTCATTGACTGGTGATCTGCTTCCCAGGCATGCAGCACAGTCAGCGGCAACCGACCCCGGTCGCTGACACTGTGGCCGTTCTGCTTGGCCCACTCGCGGATGGACCGGAGCGTGTCGCGGTTGTAGCCGCTGCGCGCAACGCCGGCATTGCCAGCACCGCGGGCGACTGAACGGTCCGCGCCACGAGCGCCCGAACGCCGTGTGGTGGTCTTGCGGGCAGCGGCGACGTAACGGGCCAAGTTGTCACGAAGCTTGGCGGCGTTGTCGTTCGCCAGGTCGATCTCGTACGAGATGCCCTCGAGTGCGAACTCTACTGTTGAAATATCCTCAGCTTCCTCACCGGTGAGGTCGTCGATGAGGGTAACGATGGTCTTCTGAGCCACGAGTACTGATTCTCCTTGTCGGGAGGAAGGCGGCGTAGGCACAACTGCCGTGCCGTGAACGCTGACCGCGATAAGATACACAATGCATCTGGCACCCTTGTCTGCGGCATCCCGAAAGTGTCTGTAGCGGCACGCAGAACGCTTCAGCAGGCGCGACGCAGGCGCGCTACCTCGGCGAGCACGACACCGGCGGCGACCGACGCGTTGAGCGACTCAACCGGTCCCACCATGGGTATCGACACCACGGCATCACAGGTTTCCCGGACCAGGCGGGACAGCCCCCGTCCCTCCGAACCGAGGACCAGCACTAAGGGTCCGGTAGCCAGCGCAAAGCCGTCCAACGGCATTGCGCCCTCGGCATCGAGCCCGACAATCATCAAACCGGCCGCAGCGAAGTCCTTGAGCGTGCGCACCAGATTCGTCGCCCGGGCCACCGGTAGATACGCGGCCGTGCCCGCGGAGGCACGCCAGGCCACCGCGGTCATCCCCGCCGCGCGGCGCTGCGGTACCACCAGTCCATGCGCGCCGAACGCGACGGCGCTACGAACCACCGCTCCAAGGTTGCGCGGGTCGGTCACCCCATCCAGCGCGACGAGCAACGGCGCCGTCGCGGACTGTTGAGCGGCGACCAGCACATCGTCGGGGTATGCATACTCATACGGGGGCACCTGCAGCGCCACCCCCTGGTGCAGCGCACCTCTAGCCAGCCGATCAAGGTCAGCCTTGGGCACCTCCAGGATGGACAGACCCGCATCGGCGGCCAACCGTACGGACTCGCTGACGCGGTCGTCCAGGTCCATCCCGATGGCTACCTGCAGGGCGGTGGCCGGCACTGCGGCGCGCAGGCACTCCAGCACCGGGTTGCGCCCCAGCACGGTCTCCCCCGGTTCGCTACCGCTGCGGCGGCGGGCCGCAGCGGCTGGGCTATCGCCGCCCTGCCGTGTCGCCGGTCGCCGCTGGCCAGCGCCGCGCTGAGCGTCGTTACGCTGGCCTTCTTGCCGTTGGGCGCCTTGGCGCTGGGCCGGGTGACCGGGCCGCAGCTCGGCCGCCGGGGTAGCGCCGCGGCCGCGCAGCCCTTTGCGCTTCTGCCCGCCGGAGCCGACGACAGCCCCCTTCTTTGTGCCCGGCTTGCGCATCGCGCCCCGGCGCTGAGAGTTACCAGCCATGTCGTGAGTTCCCCTTGACCGTCCACACCGGACCATCGGGGGTGTCCTCGACGGTGATACCGGCTGCCAGCAGCTGATCACGTACCGCGTCGGCGGTCACGTAGTCGCGGCGGTTGCGAGCTTCGGCACGCTCGGCGAGCAGCCGATCCACCAAGAAAGCCAGCGCCGCCGACGCGGCGTCAGACCCCGACGTCGGGCGCCACTGGTCAGCCAGCGGGTCCAAACCCAGCACGCCGGTCATCGCGCGCACCGAACCGGCCGCTGCGAGCGCTGTCGGGTGGTCTCCGGCGTCCAGCGCTGTGTTGCCCTCATGCACGGTGGTGTGAACTGCGGCCAGTGCTGCCGGCGTGCCGAGGTCGTCGTCCATCGCCTCGACGAAGTGTGCGCACCAGACGCTTGGCTCGGGCACCCCGCACCGCTCCCGCACGCGGTGCACGAATGACTCGATCCGCTGGTAGGCGGCGGCGGCCTCATCGAGTGCGCCGTCTGAATACTCGATGGCGGACCGGTAATGCGCGGCAATCAGGTAATAGCGCAGCTCCGCCGCACGAACCCGGCGCAGTGTCGCCGGGATGGACAGCGTGTTGCCCAGCGACTTTGACATCTTCTCGCCAGACAACGTCACCCAGCCATTGTGCAACCAGTACCGGGCGAAGGAGTCGCCGGCGGCACGGGACTGGGCCAGTTCGTTCTCGTGGTGCGGAAAGATCAGATCCAATCCGCCACCGTGGATATCGAACTCCGGGCCGAGGTAAGTGATGGCCATCGCCGAGCATTCCAAGTGCCATCCAGGGCGGCCTGGGCCCCACGGCGTCGGCCAGGACGGCTCACCTGGCTTAGCACCCTTCCACATTGTGAAATCCCGAGAGTCGCGCTTGCCCGACCCGGCGGATTCACCTTGGCAGACCTCGTCGAGACGCTGTCCCGACAGCGAGCCGTAGTCCGGCATCGTGGCCACCGCGAAGTAGACATCGCCGTCGGCGGCGTAGGCGTGTCCCCGGTCGATCAGCCGCGCCATCAGCTCGATCATCTGCGTGATGTGGCCGGTAGCCCGCGGCAGCACCGACGGGGGCAGGCAGCCAAGAGCCGCGTAGGCGGCCTCGAAGGCCCGTTCGTGGAGATACGCCCATTCCCACCAGGGCCGGCCGGCTTCGGCGGACTTGATGAGAATCTTGTCGTCGACGTCGGTGACGTTGCGCACTAGAAGCACGTCGTGGCCGGTGGCGATCAACCAACGACGCAGCACGTCGTAGTTCAGCGCCGAGCGAACGTGTCCAATGTGCGGGATGCCCTGCACAGTGGCACCACAGATGTAGATCGACGCTGTGCGCGGTCGCAACGGGACGAAGTCCCGCTGGCTACGGGTCGCGGTGTCGTAAAGCTGCAGGCTCACTCGGGTGATGGTACGGGGGGCGCTTCCTGCGCCAGCGCCACCACAGCCACCGCTGCGACGCCCTCACCGCGGCCGGTCAACCCGAGGCCGTCGGTGGTGGTGCCGGACACCGAGATCGGACCGCCTAAGGCGTCGGACAGCACTCGCTGTGCCTCGGCGCGGCGAGTGGCCACCCGCGGCGCGTTGCCGATCACCTGTACGGCGCCGTTACCCACTGTCCAGCCCTGCTCCGCCAACCTGCGGCGCACCTCGGTGAGCAGCGCGGCGCCGTGCGCCCCGGTCCAGCGCTGTTCATCGGTGCCGAACACCGCACCCAGATCACCCAGTCCAGCGGCCGACAGCGCAGCGTCGCACAATGCGTGCGCGGCGACGTCACCATCGGAATGCCCGGCGCAACCGGGCACTCCGGGCCAGTGCAGCCCGGCGATCCAGCAGTCCCGGCCGGGCTCCACCGGGTGCACATCAGTGCCGATCCCGACCCTCGTCAACTGCGTTCCCCGTCGACTGCTCCGGCTACGGCCTCAGCGACGACGAGATCGAACGGTGTTGTGATCTTGAAAGCGTGCGGATGGCCGGGCAGCGTGGTGACCGGCATGCCCAGTGCCTCGACGAGCCCGGCGTCGTCGGTCACCGGACCGGACGGTAGCTGGTGGGCCCGGCGTAGCACGTTTCCGGCGAAGCCTTGGGGGGTCTGCACCACCCGCAGGGCCGCCCGGTCCAAAGTGCCCACCACGCAGCCATCGGAGTCCACTTCTTTGATCGTGTCGACCACCGTCAGGACCGGCACCACGGCTTGTCGTCCAGCGCGTACCGCCTGCACCACCGCTTGAATCACGCTGATCGGCGCGAGGCAGCGGGCAGCGTCGTGCACCAGCACCACTTCGGCATCGGGCACGGTGTGCAGGGCCGCCCGCACCGAGTCGCAACGGTGCGTGCCACCGATGACAATCCGCACCTGGTCGCCCGCCTCGGCTACGGCGGTGCGGGCCTGGTCCTGGTGCTGTGCGCCGACCGCAACGACGACGACCTCGATGCAACCGGACGCCAACAGACGCTGCACACAGTGCCAGAGCAAAGGACGACCGCGCAGCTGTACGAAAGCCTTCGGCATCCCGGCCGCCAACCGGACACCCTGCCCCGCCGCAGGCACCAGTGCCACGACCCGGGGGGCCGAGGCACTGGTCGATGACGTCGTCAGGGCGCTTGACGCGGGAAGCAGTGGCTCAGGAGGCGGCCGCGAGAACCTCGTCGAGTAACACCTCGGCGTTGTCCTCGTTCGTACCCTCGGCGAGCGCGAGCTCGCTGACCAGAATCTGGCGAGCCTTCGCAAGCATGCGCTTCTCGCCAGCCGATAGGCCCCGATCGCGCTCGCGACGCCACAGATCCCGGACCACTTCCGCCACCTTGTTGACATCGCCAGAGGCGAGCTTCTCCAAGTTGGCCTTGTACCGCCGCGACCAGTTCGTCGGCTCCTCTGTGTGAGGAGCACGCAGCACCTCGAAAACCC
>JAVXWL010000182.1:0-5084 GCA_032230565.1 Pseudonocardiales bacterium
TCCTGCTCCTGTCCATGTCGAGCACATGAGCATTTCAAGAAACGTCTCTGCCGCAGCGTGGCGACGATCTCAGTTGCGTGATGGTACACAGACAACCCGTCAGTCCGCGCCTGGCCTATAAGCTCGCCCATCTCTTCAGAGCATCAGCTTAAAGGGCTGCGCCAGGCCGGGCTAAGGCCGGCGGCGCGCGTAGCGCACTCTTAACCGAAGAGAGGTCTGTCCGGCGCCGCTGCGGGGGTCGGTTATGACTCGACAAGCGGGCTGGTTGTACCTCGGTGGAATATCGGGCGGCTGAGAACTATTACGACGATCCCCCGATAGGTTATTTGGTCGATCGAACGAAGTTCGGATTCGCATCAAGGGATGTCGAGGGCAGCCAGAGTACGGACGATGACCTCTTCAACCGGGGTGGCCTGCGCTCGGTGTTCGGCTTCCTGCCACCCTTGAGGCCCAAGCGTCTCGATGAGCTGAGCACGGCACCGCCTCAGGCGTGTTCGCATGGCACTGATTTGGCTGCCGGTGTCCTCGACCGCCGCCTGGAGCGACCGGCTGGCGTTCAGGGCAACGGCTGCCTCTTCCGGATGCCGATCAGCCAGGACGAGGCCGGCGACGTCGAGTGCCTCGTCCGCCCAGTACGTCACCCCCTTGTCTCGCAACACCCGGAGAAGACGCGAGGCAAGGGCCGCAGCGGACTTGTCGCCGTTCAGGATGGCGACCTGGCCGGCGCGGGCGAGCGCCATCATCAGTACGCGAGGCGCCCCCACCATCTGTTCCGAGTTGCGGATGGCTTGGGCGGCCATCGTACCGGCCGTCTCCTGATCACCCCGGAGGGCAGCCACCAGAGCCAGAGCGGAGGAGACGTGAGCGCGTAACGATTCGTCGTCGTCGACGACCTCGCCGAGCTGCAGTGACGCGTGAAGCTCGGTAGCCGCCTCATCGAGGTGATCCTCGAGCAAGGCGATCCAACCCAAAGCCCAATGACACCAGCCAAGGAAGTCGACGTTGTTCGACCGCCCAAGACAACCGCGAATTAGGCACTCGGCCTTCCGCGGCTCCCCGCTCGACAGAAAGACGTGAGCGCGGTAGAAGTCCACCTGAGCGACATGCTGTTCGCTGGGGAGACCAACCGCCACCTCCTTCGCCTTCCTGAAGAGCACCTCCCAGCGCTGATCATCCTCACCTGATCGCATCAGTAGCGATGCCAGGGCGATCAACGCCTCCACGTGAGCTGAGCTCGGCATGTCGCAACGGTTGATCGCCTCGACGAGCCACTGACGCCAGCCCAGGGCCTCACCCCAATACCAGTAGGGCCAGTGCGCCGCCGCGAGGCGGAGCAGCGCGTCGTCATCGCCTCTCGCCGATGACCATTCCAATGCGGCGGCGAAGTTGTCTTGATCGGCGCTGATTCGCCGCAGCCACAGCCACCAGTTCCAGTAGTTCCACCTCGCCGCCCAGCGGTCGGCCAAGCCTAAGAAAAAGTCTCGGTGCCGGGTGCGGGCGTGGTCTGCCTCGCCTGCCTCGATGAGCTTCTGAGCGGCGTATTCCCGGACCGTTTCCAGTAGCCCGTAGCGAACCTCGGACTCCTCGCTGGAGACATAGACCATCGACTTGTCCACCAACCGGGTCAGGAGAGCGAGCACCTCGAAGCCCGCTTTGGATGTATGAGCGGGCAGCTCAGATCCGACGACTGCCTCGACGGCGGCCAGCATGAAGGTTCCGCGGAACACGGACAGCCGGCGCAGGACCGCCTGCTCGGGGGTGGGGAGGAGCGTGTAACTCCAGTCCATCGCGGCCCGCAGCGTCTGGTGGCGAGGCACGGTGGTGCGCGCCCCTCCGGCCAGCAGGCGGAACCGGTCGTCGAGGCGTTCGGCTACCTGGTGGGCGCCCAGCACCCGCATCTTGCCCGCCGCCAGCTCCAGTCCCAACGGTATGCCATCCAGGCGCCGGCAGATCCTGCCCACCGCGGCGGCGTTAGCGTCGCTGAGCCCGAAGCCCGACCGGGCCAGCCGGGCTCTTTCGCAGAACAGCGTGACGGCGTCGGAACGGGCCAGCTCCTCGACGCTGGCGGCCTCGTCCGGCGGCATGGACAGCGGCGGAACCTTCCACATCACCTCCCCGGGAACGCCCAAGACCTCCCGGCTGGTGGCGAGCACCGTGATGTCCGGGCATTGGGTGAGCACGCTCTGGGCGAGCCGGGCGGCGGCCTCGACGACGTGCTCACAATTGTCGAGGATGAGCAGCAGCCGGCGGGCCGCCAGGTGATCGCAGAGGCGCTGTTCGAGCGACTTTTCGGGGTGGACCAGCGCGCTGGGGAGCAAACCTAGGGCGGTGACGACCTGATTAGCAACGAGGTCGGGGTTGCGGACGGGCGCGAGCTCGACGAACCAGGCGCCGTCGAGAAACCGTCCGAGGGCGCCGGCGGCCGCCTGGAGCGCCAGCCGAGTCTTGCCGGCTCCGCCGATGCCGGCGAGCGTCAGCAGGCGCGAGGTCGCCAGAAGCGTGGCGACCTCGCTCAACTCGCGCTCCCGGCCCACGAATGAGGTCAGCGCCACCGGCAAGTTATTTCGGCGGGCGTCCAGAGACCGCAGTGGAGGGAAGTCGCGGGGCAGGTCGGGATGTATGACCTGGTACACCCGCTCGGAACGGGCGAGGTCGGGCAGTCGGTGCTCTCCGAGGTCGATCAGACCCATGCCGGGGGGCAGGTCGTCCTGGCCGAGCTCAGCGGCGACGTGCGAACAAACGACTTGGCCGGCGGCAGCAGTGGCGAGCAAGCGGGCGGTGCGGTCGAGGATCGGGCCGAACCAGTTCCCGGCGCGACGTTCCACCGTCCCGGCGTGAACCGCCATGCGCACCCTCAGCGGGGCAGCCGACGCCCACGTCGTCTCCAGCAGTCTGCGTTGGACCGTCACGGCGGTCTCCACCGCATCGGGGACGCTCGGGAACGCGATGCGGAACGCGTCGCTGGTGTGGCTGAAGACCTCGCCGCCGTGGGACTCTACTGCCTCGAGAAGCAGCGCGTCATGGCGAGCGAGGTCGCTCGCCATCGCCTCCTGCTCACCCTCCCACCGGCGGGTATCGGCCTCGATGTCACTGAAGAGGAAGACGACGATGTCGCTGGTCCGGCGGTGCGCTGCGGCTGTCCCCGCTTGGTTGACCGGTGCGGCGAGATCCGTGGACTGGCGAAGGATTTGTTCCTCGAGCCGGCGCAGTTCCGGCATCGGCTCCACGCCGAGCTCCTCCCCGAGGAGGCGGCGCACCCGGTGGAAAGCCCGCAGGGCTTCGGCCTGGCGGCCGAGCCGGTAGAGCGCCAGCATCAGCTGGCCCCACGGCCGTTCCCGCAGTGGATGCTCAGCCACGTGAGCTTCCAACCGCCCCAGGGCATCTTGAGCCCGGCCGAGGGCCAGCAGCGCCTCGGCGAGGTCTTCTACCGCGCCCAAGCGGGCTTCCTCCAACCGCTGCGCCTCCAGCTGGGCAAATGGCCGGTCAGAAAGGTCTGCGAGCGCGGCACCCCGCCATAGCTCCAGCGCCCTTTCCAACTTGCCGGCCGCCACGGCGACGTCACCGCCGGCGAGCGCCCGCCTCCCCCCTGCTACCAGCCGGTCGAACCGGAAGGCGTCCACGCAGTCGAGCGCCGCCTCGAGGACGTAACCACCGTCCCGGCCACGAAGGAGGGGCGTCTTCCCGCCCGCGGTCCGACCGGCCGCGCCGAGGGCCCGCCGCAGCCGGGACACGAGACTTTGGAGCGTCGCCTGGACGGTGGCCGGCGGCGACTCGCCCCACAAGTCGTTAACCAGCACGGTGACCGGGACGACCTGGTTCAAGCGAACCAGGAGAGAGGCGAGCAGCGCGCGCTGCTTGGGACTGCCGATGTCGATCGTCCGGTCGCCGGCGATCACTTCGACGCTGCCAAGCAAGCGAAACTCGATGCTGCGGCTCTCCCCGGGGTCCACGCCCCCTCCCAATCTGCCTTGCGATGCAGGCTACCCCTGCAAGGACGGCGCAAGCTCCCCGCAAGTGCTGCGTGGATGCTCATCGCGGGACCGAGACAAGGACGGGGACGATGGCCGCGACAACCATGCTGAACGCGGTTTCGGCCGCGCTGTCGGTGGTGTCGGCCCGAACGGCGGACCTCCTGCAGTCACTGCCCCACACCGCCGTCGCGATCCCGGACTCCTCCTGGACAGTCCGGGAAGCGGCGGTTCACCTGGCCATGGTTGGCTTCCGTTACGCCGGGATGGTCTACGGCGAGCCGACTCAGTACCCCTCCCTGGCCCCCGAGATATGCGCCCGGCTCAACGATCAGCTCAACGCTGACATCCCGGAATCCAATCCCCATAAGCTTGCCGCCCTCATGCGCGAGGGAACCGAGCGCCTCCTGTCGGCAGCCGAGTCCTGCGACGACACCCAGGATGTTCTCTTCGACTGCGGAGTGGTGATAGCGATCCCTCACCTCGTGGGCATCACAGTGGCCGAACACTTGCTCCACGGCTACGACATAGCGGTCGCCGTACGCCGGCCGTGGCCTATCGAGGCTCACCACGCCGCGCTCGGACTGTTCGGCTACTGCCAGAGTTATGGGCTCCGTCTCAACCCGGCGATGACTAAGGCGCACACGGCCGGCTACGCCATTGAGCTAACGACCGGTGAACGCTTCACGATCCGGTTCGTCGACGGTAAGTACCGTCTCGAACCGCCGAGTTCCGGACCGGTGGACTGCACGATCACGGCTGATCCTGTTGCCTTCCTGCTCGTCGAGTCGGGACGAATAAGCCAGTGGGCCGCGATCGCTCTCGGGCTCATAGAGGCGGATGGCGATCGGCCCGGGCTCGCGCTGGGATTCAAGAACCTGTTCCTGTTTCCGTGAGGCCTGTTTAAGACACTTCAGGAGGTTAATCCGATGACCACCTTGCCGCAGGAGGCCACGACAGCGACCATCTCGCTTACCCTCGACTGCACCGACCCTGAGCGCCTAGCTATTTTTTGGAGCCAGGCGCTTGGGTACCAAGAAGTAGCCAGAGTGGATAACTTTGTTGTGCTCGCGCCTGCCTCTGATATGGCAGGTCCCAAATTCGCCCTACAAAAGG
>JAVXWL010000188.1:0-8245 GCA_032230565.1 Pseudonocardiales bacterium
GCCTGCTCCTCTCGTCGGTTCCAGACACCCGACATGATCGAGCAGGCCACCTTGATTTACAGGAACGCTAGGACGTCACCCCGGCTGCCGCCCAGCCGGGTGTACGCCGCTGAGGCCAGGGTTTCTCGTAACACGGTGCTCGCTGCGTTTGATCAGTTGCAGGCGGAGGGATATCTCGTCGGGCGCCACGGTTCGGGCACCTTCGTGGCGGCGGTGATGCCGGGAATGATGGCCGGCGTCCGCGCCGACCCCACCGAGTCTGGGGGCCAGCGTGCCGGCGGTAGTCGATTCTCCGCTCGAGGGCAATCGATCGCGTGCGGTGCGCGAGTGCCCCTGCCCGCCGTTATTGGTGCCCACGACCTCGGTGCGGCGTTTCAGATCGGCCTGCCGGCCGTCGACGAGTTCCCGCTTGAGGTGTGGAGGCGCATGTACACCTCGCTGCTTCGTCGATCCGGGCCAGCGATGATGCAGTACGGCGACCCGGCTGGATACGCGCCCCTACGGGAGGCTGTTGCGTCCTACATCGTCACAGCGCGGGGAGTGCGCTGTACCGGGGAGCAGGTCGTCATCGTCACCGGATCGCAGCAGGCACTTGAGTTCTGCGGCCGGATGCTGCTCGACGTGGGGGACCCGGTGTGGTTCGAGGAGCCCGGATACCTGGGTGCGCGTGCCGCCCTGAGGTCAGCCGGAGCGCGGATCGTCCCGGTTCCCGTCGACAACGATGGCCTGGACGTCTCGCGGGAATAAGCGTCGAGCCCGACGCAAGGATGGCAGTGGTCACGCCCTCACACCAGTTCCCACTCGGGGCCACGATGTCCCTGGAGCGCAGGCTCGCTCTAATTGGATGGGCAGCCGCGAAGTACGCCTGGGTGATCGAAGACGATTACGACAGCGAGTTCCGCTATGTCGGGCGTCCGCTTGCCGCGCTGCAGGGCATCGATTCCTACCGGCGGGTCATCTACGTCGGCACCTTCAGCAAGGTCCTATTTCCAAGCCTGCGCCTGGGTTACATGATTGTCCCGCCCGATCTGATTGACGGCTTCACCGCCGCCCACCTCGGCAGCGACATGCACCCTCACGTCATGGACCAGGCGGTGGTCGCCGAGTTCATGACCGATGGCCACTTCGCCCGGCACCTGCGGCGCATGCGCAGCCTCTACGCCCAGCGGCAGCAATGGCTGATCGAGGCAGCCACGCGACTCGGCGACCGGATCCGCCTTCAGCCGTCCGATGGCGGCCTGCACCTCGTGGGCTGGCTCCCCACCGACGTCAATGATTACGAGGTGGCCAAGCAAGCACTTCGCCACCAGGTCCAGGTCCGCCCGCTGTCCCAGAACTACCTCACCCGCGCGCCAAGACCCGGGATCCTGCTCGGCTACGCCGGCGCCAACCGCGACCAGATCCTGACCGGAATAGACATACTCGACCACGTCCTCCCACACGGGCCCAAGGCTGCCACCTGACCACGGCGCCAACCGCCCGCTCATGGCGAGTTGCCCTTTCTGAATTGGTGTGAGCGGCTCGACCGATCCCGCCCAGTGCGCCGGCCGTCGCCGTTCAGCGCAGACCGCACACGATCTCAGCGTCCGAATGCTAGCCAACAAGGGCTGTTTCCAAGCCCTATAAAGATCAACTACAACGCACGCTTCTCGGCATGAGCGTGCGCGTCGATGAGCGACCACCCAACGGTGCGGGCGCGTGTGCCTGAACGACCGATCAGTGGCATGTGAGGACGTTCCGCTGCGTCTTGCCTCGCAAGGGCGGACGGGTCGGGCTTTGCCGCCGAGAACGTTCGAGGCGTGCTATCGGGTGAGCTCCTCGAGGAACCGCCGGTGCAGTTCGGTGGTGAGTGTATAGATCGCCCGGGTCAGGTCTGTGTTGATCTTGAGGTTCTAGCTCTTGTTCGTTGAAGTCGTGGTCTGCTTTGGCCTGTAGGAAGGCCGATTGCCGGTTCTGGCCGATCATGACAAACGTGGATAAGAAGACCGCCTCCAGTGACACGATCAGCGTCAGCGTCGGCCACGGATCGGACTCAATGAACAGCATGAGATCCCAAACCGTGGCCATGCGCTCACGATGACAGCGGCTGGCGGGAAATCACTGACACCGCGCTCAGGATCGGCAAGCGCTTTGTCCCTCGGGTGGTGGAGACTTAAGCGTGAAGGCGATCTGTGGATGCGCCGCTGGGCGGCCATGCTGCCTGGGTGGCCAGTGAGTACTGGCGGGGGGAGGGCGAGATGTCGTTCGTGTCTCGCGGGTTCGTCCGTCGACGACGGGAGGCTCCGCCTGGGCGGTTGCCGCCTGGGCAGTATGACGTCGGGGACGGGTTTCCCGTGTTGTCGGCTGGTCCGACACCGCGCACTTCGTTGACCGACTGGGACTTTCGGGTGCAGGGGCAGGTCGATGAGGTGCGCCGCTGGAGTTGGGCAGAGTTTCAGGGGCTGCCCCGCGAATCGATTTCAGTCGACGTGCATTGCGTGACCAGCTGGTCGAAGTTCGACACCCGGTGGGAGGGGGTGTCGGTGGATACCTTGCTCGCCGACGTCGTCACTGCCGCGGAGTTCGTGGTCGCGTTTAGCGACGGTGGGTATACGGCGAACCTTCCGTTGGCCGACCTGACCGGTGGGCAGGCCTGGGTGGTCGATACCTATGACGGTCAGCCGCTGGAGCCTGAGCACGGCGGACCGGCACGGCTGCTCATACCGCACCTGTACTTGTGGAAGTCCGCGAAGTGGGTTCGCGGGCTGGTGCTGACCCTCGATGACGAGCCCGGGTTCTGGGAGACCTTCGGCTACCACAACTATGGGGACCCGTGGCGGGAACAGCGATACGCCGGAGACTGAGCTGGCAACGCGCCGAGGTCCTCGCGCTGCACCGCGAGACTCGGCGTACGTGCCGGCTGAGCCTGCGCCCCCCCGATTGGTTCGGGCACCTGCCGGGCCAGCATGTCGATGTGCGCCTGACCGCTGCCGATGGTTACACCGCGCAGCGCAGTTACTCCATTGCCTCTGCGCCGGAGCGACCTGAGATCGAGCTGGTGGTGGAGCGCCTAGACGACGGGGAGGTCTCGCCCTACCTCACCGACGTGCTGCGCGCGGGTGATCTTCTTGAGCTCCGCGGCCCGATCGGCGGCTACTTCATCTGGCCCACCGGCACCGACGGTCCGGTGCAGTTGATCGCCGGCGGCTCCGGCGTGGTGCCCTTCCTGTCCATGCTCGGCCATCACCGTGCCACCGGAGGGTCACGGCCGGTGCGGTTGCTGTATTCCGCACGAACAGTCGACGACGTCATCGGTTGGGCTGAGTTGCAGCGCCCGCCAGAGGCAGTGGAGATCAACGTGACACTCACCCGCGGGGCGCCCGCGAGTTGGACTGGGCTGACCGGACGTGTCGACGCGGCGTTGCTAGCCGCGCACACCGTCTCGCCGGTGCAGGCACCGCAGCTGCTGGTGTGTGGCTCGACTGGCTTCGTCGAGACCGTCGCCGGTGCGTTGATCGATCTCGGTCATGACCCAGGCCGAATCAAGACCGAACGTTTCGGAGCGAGTGGAGGCCCATGATGACCGATCCCGACGAGGTGGCGGACCGGCGGCTGGATGCCAACGCGGCCGCCGGCCCGCTTACCGAGTTGTTCACCGTGGACCTGACGGTGGCCGTGGCCACCTGCGCAGGATGCGGAAACACTGCGCCGCTGGCCGCGCACCCGCTCTACGCCGACGCCCCCGCGCTGGTGGTGCGCTGCCCCAACTGCGCCGGTGTGGTGCTGCGCTACGCCAGCAGCGGGCGCCGGCTGCGACTCGACCTGACCGGGGCCAGGCTGCTCACCGTCATGCTTGCGGCGAACGGATCAGCCGAAGGGATCGAGCGAAACCAATCGACCGGCTGAAGGCGCCCTGGAAAATACAGGCGCGGGCGGGGGACCGTGAAGCCGATCCCGAGCTGGCGGATCCAGCGCTTGATGGAGGCCGACCAGCGCAGGAAGCGCACCCGCCTGATCGCTCGATGGATCATCAGCCGCTGAGGACACTGCGACCTCTGCGAAGGTCCCCTGCGCGGAAGCCGCATCCGGACAGTCCCGAAGAGTCCCGGCGTCCACCTCGCCGGTGGCCGGCCGCCCTTGTGGTCGACCGACCAGGGACAGGACGGCGTTATCTCCCCCATCAGGAGATCATCGGCCTGATCGGTTCACTGGCTAGGTATGAGCAGCGGGAATTGGACACCCGACACAGCACATGTTGCACGTCTGTATCGGCCCGGTCGGCGGGCCGGTGATGAGCACCTCGTTCCGTGGGACGTCGCGAGCGGGCGCCGCAGCCTGCGGCGGCAACGTTTGCGTCGAGCTGGTCCGGGCACGTGTCTGCTGAGGGATTGGGCATCACCACAAACCAGGAGCGCACATGAAGATCGGCATCATCGGTGCAGGCAACATCGGCGGCACCCTGACGCGGCGTCTGGCGGCGCTCGGGCACGAGGTCTCCGTAGCGAACTCGCGCGGCCCCGAAACGCTGCGTGAGCTGGCCACCGAGACCGGCGCCACCGCGGTTTCGGTTACCGACGCAGCACACGACAAGGACGTCGTCGTCGTCACCATCCCGGAGAAAAACATTCTCGACTTGCCCGATGATCTATTCGCTGGCGCTGGCGACGTCGTCGTCGTGGACACCGGCAACTACTACCCCCAGCAGCGCGATGGCCGCATCGACGCGCTTCAGGACGGCATGGTCGAAAGCCGCTGGGTGCAACAGCAGCTGGGTCGACCAGTGATCAAGGCGTTCAACAACATCTACGCGGATCACCTGCGCGACAACGGCCGCCCGGCAGGTACGCCCGGACGCTTAGCCCTGCCGGTGGCCGGTGACGACGATGCCGCCAAGGCCGTGGTCATGCAACTGATCGACGAACTCGGATTCGACGCCGTAGACGCCGGAAGCCTGGACCAGTCCTGGCGCCAGCAGCCCGGAACCCCCGTCTACACCACCGACCTCGACGCAGACGGCGTGCGACGCGCCCTGTCGCAGGCAAGCCCGCAGCGCTCACCACAGTGGCGCGCCACACCCCACAGCCCCGGCAGTTTCGTCGACCCACGGTAATGCGCAGCCACTAGCTGCGGCGTGTCCCGTCCTGGTAGCACAAGGTCTTTGTCTTGTCGGGGTGCAACCGCCACCCCAACCCGCTCCATTCGATCCGCGATCGCCGCCACCACTTCGTTGGACTGAGCCTCGCGGACGCAGTGCACTACCGCGTCATCCACGTAACGCTCGCACGCAACAGCTAGGTACTCCGGGCCATCCACGAATCGAACGCATAGTGCAGGAACAAATTAGCCACCACAGGTGAGACCGCTCAGCCCTGTGGCTTCCGCGGTCCCGTTTCTGCAAGGCCCCGTCGGGTAGCTGCAACGGCGCTTTGAGCCACTGTTGCACATAGAGCACCACCCACCGGTCGTTGGTGTTCGCCTCCACCGCTGTGACGACGAGATACCACGGCACGCTGGCGAAAACTTCTGGATGTCCAGATCGATCACCCAGTCGGTTCTCCAGCAGCGCTGGCGGCAGGCCGCCACCGCGTCCAGTGGCGATCGGCCCACGCGGTAGCCGTAGGAGTCGGGGTGGAAGGTGAAGTAGCTCCCCGAGGACATCCGATTCCAGACCTTGTGCAAATTGTTCTTCAGATCGACCTCGAACTCTTCGATCGAGCACCCGTCCGCACCCCATCAGCGGCATGAGCGGACGTTACGCCTGGTCGCCGGGCCGTGCTGTCCACTGCTCGTGTGCAAAGATCACTTGTCGAGACGTCTCGGCTACACCGATCCGGTCTTGTGACCTGCGAGATCAGGATAGAAATGCCTCAGTGCTAGTCCTTCGTTGGCGGGTGTGGCCCACCGGCCAGGTGCTTGCGGCGCATCTCGTTGCGCCGCAAGTAGTTCAGCGAATGCCGATTTCGCCATAGGGAAGGTCGGATGGTGGGTGTGCCCGTGTCGACAGGCGAGCAGTTGGGCCGAGCCGGTGTGTCATCGTGGATTCATATTGCATTCGGCTGCGTTATTGGTTGGTCCGAGTTTTGCCGAGGTACATGAGCTCCCAGATGGCGGAGTCGGTGTAGCTGTCAACGATTTCGCCCGCATGATGGTGCTCGATGCGCAGCTCTCCGGTGAAGCGCAGGTAGGCGCCGTCGAAGCGGACGAGTTTGGCGGCCACCTTCTTGAAGCCGTCGAGCTCGTTGATCAGCTTGTTCACGGCAAGGTCACGGTGGCGGGTGAAGGTGACGATATAGCTATCGTCGCCGTCGATGTAAGTGTAGCGGGTGACGTTGGCTACCGGCTTTCCCGTGGCGGTGTCGGTGTAGGTTCCGAGCTGTTCGAAGGTAACCTTGCCGGCGTCATCAGCGACGACGTGGCCGTCTTCAGCCAGCAGGAAAACGGGAAGCTCGGCGTTGCCGTACTTCTGTTCCGCCGTGATGTATGACGCGACGACGGTGTAAGGGCCCGCCTGTCCGCGGCCCCAGTACCAATGGTTGACCAAAGAGGTCATCAGGGCATTGCCCCAGTTGTGGTCGTGATACCCCACCCCTGAGGCAGTGGACGACTTGCCGGCCACGCTGTAGGTCGCGTCCACTTTGCCCTGCGGCACAGCGGGCAACCAGTTGAACTCGTGCTCGTCGTTGGCGCCGAAATACCAGTGCCCCGTGCCGGGCCGCCACGCCGGGACCTCACCGGTGAGGCTGACCTCCACGGCGATGTCGCCGACCTCCGCGATGATCTTGTAGGTGTGCAGGTCGCCGCTGAACGAGTTGCCGGCGATGCGCACGTCGCACCGCTCATCTGAGGTGGTGAACTCTTCCGCTTTGAACTCGGCGACCTTGCCGTAGCTGGTGTCGTCGGGCAGGTCGAGGTCGATGCGGATCATCGGCGCGAGCGGCTCGTCGATGTCGGTGAAGTTCTTGGTGAAGAACACCACGACCAGCTTTGCGCCGTCATCGAGGTGGGCGTCGAAGTACCACCACTCGTATGTCCCCGCGCTGCCATCGGTCCGGGCCCCGTCCTCCCAGGGCGCAACCTGGCCGGGGCTGATGCCGATCCGTTCGTAGTCCTCGGCTGTGGAGCCGAGGCGCGAAAGTGAAGCGTTCACTGTATTGCCCTTCTGTCCGGTCGGCCGCCCTTGCTAATCAGGCACCTGTCGGATTAACGTTAGCACTGCCCACACGCTCACAGGGAGGTTCCATGACAACCGCGCGGACGGCGCAGAGACGGCGTGGACCGGGCAGGCCGCCGGCGGACGCGCCAGGGCCCGATCTGGAGGAGATCCTTCAGCGCGGACTGGAGGCGTTCGCGGAACTGGGCTACGAGGCGGTGTCGGTACGGCAACTCAACGAGCGCCTCGGCATGGGGCACACCTTCATCCACGACCGGTACGGATCCAAAGAAGCCTTCTGGCAGGCGGTCATGGAATCTGCCATCCGCCACGTGACCGAAGAGGTCACAGCCGCCCTCGACACGGAGCAGCCCACCGACGACCTCGCCCGGCTGACCGCCAGCGTGAGGGCCTTTCACCAGGCCGCCGCACGCCGTCCCCACCTCACCCGTGTCATCGACTACGAAGCCGGCCGTGACTCACCTCGCCTGGCCTACCTCTATACCCTGATGAGCACGCTCAACGATGCCGCGCGGCCGGTCTTCGACCGGCTCGTACACGAAGGCACGCTGCGAGACATCCCGTGGTACCTGTTCCACTTCGCCGTCACCAAACCGCTCGCCATGTACAGCCAGGCGCCGTTGGCGCGGCTGTTCGGCCGGCCCGACGACGCCGACGACCACGCGCTGACGAGCACGCTGGTCCTCAACGGCCTGCTCACGTGAAAGAACCTGGAGTTGCCCAAATGTCTGCCATCCAACGTTCCAACAAGACCACCACCTTGTGGGCCCTCACCGCCGTCGTCCTGCTCGGCCTGCTCGTCGCGGCGTTCGTTCCCGGAGTAAGGCTGCCGCTGATCGTGGCGCAGGTCGGGTTCGCACTGCTGCACGGGGCGCGGCGCTACAGCTGGCGCGCGATCGGGGTCTTCATCGCGGCGGGTCTCGTGATCAGCAACATCCTGGAAAACCTCAGCATCCAGACCGGCTTCCCGTTCGGTCACTACCACTACACCGGCGGAGGCAAGATCTTCCAAGTGCCGTGGTTCATCGGCCCGGCCTACTTGGCCACCGGCTACCTTGCCTGGGTGGTGGCCACTGTGCTGCTCGGCGACGTGCG
>JAVXWL010000212.1:0-6978 GCA_032230565.1 Pseudonocardiales bacterium
ACCTCGCCATCGCGGACAACACCATCGTGCTCGGGTTCAACGTCCGGGCCGACGGTAAGGCCACCGCACTGGCCAACCGCGAGGGTGTGGAGATCCGCTACTACTCAGTGATCTACCAGGCGATCGATGAGATCGAGCAGGCGCTGAAGGGGATGCTCAAGCCGGAGTATGAGGAGGTTGCGCTGGGCCGCGCCGAGGTCCGCGAGGTTTTCCGCTCTTCACGGGTCGGCACCATCGCCGGCTGCATGGTCACCTCCGGGGAGATCAAGCGCAACTCCAAGGCCCGGCTGCTTCGGGACAATGTGGTGGTCCGCGAGGACTTTACGGTTGCCTCGCTGCGCCGGTTCAAAGATGACGCATCTTCGGTCCGGGAAGGTTTCGAGTGCGGCGTCACGCTCTCGTCCTTCCAGGACCTCCGGGTCGGCGATGAGATCGAGACCTACGAGATGCGGGAGAAGCCCCGCGCCTGATAGTTCGCTGGGGTTGGTGGCCCGTCAAGCCATCAACCCCAGGGCGCGGTGTTCTCACCAGATACCAACCGGTGGTGGGCGGTGTACGTCGGCGCTGTGGAGTTGGACGTCTTGTTCGGCGACGTTCACTCGCTGAAGCAGAAGCGCTCGCTGGTGCGGCCGGTGATCGCTGAGCTCCGGCGACGCTTTGAAGTCGCGGCGGCCGAGGCCGGGCACGTGGACCTGCACCGGCGATCGTTGATCGGGGTGGCCGCCGTTGCTACCGACGCCGGCCATGTGCGGGAGGTGCTCGCCGCATGCGAGCGCTTGGTGGCCGGACGGCCCGAGCTGGACCTGCTGTCCGCCCGGCACCGGATACTGGGTCCCAATGATGACTAGCGGGAGAGGACAACGCTGCGATGGCCGACCCCCCACGGGCTCGCAAGCTCGCCAAACGGATCGCCAAGATCGTCGCATCCGGCTTGGAACACGAAGTCAAAGACCCGCGGCTGACGATGGTGACGATCACTGATGCGAAGGTCACCGGGGATCTCCGGGACGCGACGGTCTACTACACGGTGCTCGGCGAGACCGTCGATACGCCGCCGGATACCGCCGGAGCAGCCGCCGCACTGGCGAGTGCGACCGGAGTCTTGCGTTCCCTTGTCGGACGTGCAACAGGCGTCCGGTTCACTCCTACCCTGACCTTCCGCTGCGACGACATCCCAGACGGGGTGCGCCGGATCGACGAGTTGCTGGCCCAGGCGCGCGATGCCGATGCGAAGGTCGCCAGTATCGCTGCAGAGGCGTCGCCCGCCGGTGAACCCGACCCGTACCGCCCACCACGGGACATCGCCGCAGACGATGACTAACCGCCGCGACACGGACTTGTGGGATCGGGAACTAGCAGCCGCCGCTGCGCTCGTCGGCCGTGCCAGCGACGTCACATTGGTTGCCCACGTGCAACCCGACGCCGACGCGTTGGGTAGCGCGCTGGCTCTGGGTATGGCACTTCACCAGCGCGGCGCCACGGCGCGGGTCACCTTCGGTGATTCCGGGCCGTCACCGCAGTCGCTGCGGGCGCTGGACGTTGCCGATCTCATCGTGTCACCAGACCAGGTTCCGGAGCGGCCGGAGCTGCTCGTCGCCCTGGACACGGCGAGCCGGAGCCGGCTGGGCTGCCTCGCGGATCGGGTAGACACTGCTGGCGCCGTGCTGGTGATCGATCACCACGCTACCAACGGTGGATTCGGAACCCACCATCTGGTGGATGCCGGTGCGGAGGCTACCGCGGTGCTCGTGCTCGAGCTGCTAGACGAGCTGGAAATTCCGCTGGACGAGCCGATCGCGCGTTGCCTCTACGCTGGTCTGGTCACGGACACCAGCTGTTTTCGCCGCGCCGACCCGGGCACTCACGCGATCGCTGCCCGGTTGCTGGCCGCGGGCGTTGATCCCGACGCCACCACGCGGGAACTGCTGGACACTCACCCATTCGGCTGGCTGGCCATGCTCGGGGCGGTTCTCGGCCGGGCCCGATTCGAGCCCGCATCGGCCCAGGGCTTGGGACTGGTGCACACCACGGTGCGGTTGGCTGACACAGTGGGGTTGCGCCGCGAGGAGGTCGAAGCCGTGGTGGATCTTGTGCGGACCACGTCGGAAGCTGAGGTCGCCGCGGTGGTCAAGGAAGCCGGTCTGGACCGGTGGACGGTGTCGTTGCGGGCGAAAAAGCGCCTCGATGTCTCCGCCGCCGCGGCCCAGTTCGGCGGTGGCGGCCACCGCCTCGCGGCTGGTTTCACGGCCGACGGCAGTGCCGACGACGTGCTGGACGCGCTGCGCCGAGTTCTGGACCGAGCGCCTCTGACCTGACCCGTGATCAGCGCGCCCGCAACGTCGCGCCGCTGAAGTTCGGTAAGGTCAGCCGCCCGCCGGAGCTGGCGCAACGGCCCCCCGCTACACCGCTACCGCCTCGAAACCGTGGGAGACAGTCATGGGTATGGCTCCAGAATTTCCGGTGACCGCAACGGGTTACGAGTCGGTGCTGTCGGTCGTCATCGAGCGATCGGTCGGCCCGCAAGCCGTCGAGATCGACCGTACCGGGGCTTTTCCACGCGAAGCTGTGCAGGCCCTTGGGGAGGCTGGGCTGCTCGGCCTGCTCAGCGCGCGCACTGTCGGGGGTGGTGGCGAGTCACTCGAGGCGGCCGCATACGTCATTGAGACGGTGGGTAAGAGGTGCCCCTCGACGGCCACAGTGCTGTTGATGCACTATGCGGCGGTCGCCGTCATCGAAGCCCACGGGCCGCAGGATGTCCGTCGCCTGATCGCCCGCGGCGATCATCTGAGCAGCCTGGCGTTCACCGAGGTCGGCTCCCGCAGTCATTTTTGGGCGCCGATCGGCACCGCCAAAGCCGGCCCAGAAGACACTGTCCAACTGGATGCTCGCAAGAGCTGGGTGACCTCTGCTGGGCACGCCGACAGCTACGTGTGGTCGAGCCAGCCGCTGGCCGGCCACGAAAAGGCCGCGAGCGCCATGACCCTGTGGCTGGTACCGAGCAAGGCAGCCGGATTGCGAGTGGCGGCCAAGTTCGACGGTGTAGGCCTACGCGGCAGCGCCTCCAGCCCGGTCTCCGGAGTAAATGTGGTGGTGCCTGCCGACGCCCGCCTCGGGGACGACGGAGCGGGGTGGGACATCGCGATGGCCACTGCATTGCCAACCGTCCTGGTACTCACCGCGGCATTGTCGCTGGGCATCATGGAGGCACTGGTCGCCGAAACCGGCGCACACCTAGCCCGCAGCCGCCTGCAGCACCTCGACCAGACGCTCGCCGAGCAGCCGGTTTCCCGGGCGGCGCTAGCCCGGCTGCGGATCCGGACCGACGGCGTTCGGGCGTTCCTGCGCGACACCCTGGAGGCTTTGGCCACCGGGCGCGACGGCGCGGCCCTCAGGGTGCTGGAGGTTAAGGTGATCGCGGCGGAGGCGGCATCAGAAGTCGCTGACGGGGCGCTGCAGTTGTGCGGCGATGCCGCGTTTCGCAAGGAGCTTGGTATCGAGCGGTTGTTCCGCGATGCGCTCGCTGCCCGGGTGATGCTGCCCACCACCGAGGCGTTGCACGACTTCGTCGGTCGGACCTGCCTTGGGATGCCGCTGTTCGACGCACCAGATGCATGACCGCACGGCTAGCGCCGGCGGTGCCATGACTGCCGCGTTGGCGCCCGGTGGCCTGGTGGTGGTGGACAAGCCGGCCGGGATGACGTCGCATGACGTCGTGGCCCGGCTGCGCCGGTTGCTGGACACCCGCCGGATCGGGCACGCTGGCACGCTGGACCCGATGGCCACCGGCGTGCTGGTCTGCGCCGTCCAGCGCGCTACCAAGCTACTGGCGCATCTCCCGCTGGAACCGAAGGTCTACCGCGCCACGGTGCGCCTGGGCATGTCGACCAACACCGACGATGCGCAAGGCGATCCCCTCTTCGGCGCCGATGCCTCCACGGTGGCGCAACAGGAGATCCTCGCGGCCATCGGAGATCTGCGCGGTGCGATCGAGCAGGTCCCCAGCACAGTGAGCGCGGTCAAGCTTGCTGGCAAGCGGGCCTACGCGCTGGCTCGGGCCGGTGAGCAGGTGGTATTGACCGCCCGGCCGGTGACCGTGTCCCGGTTCGAGCTTCTCGCCCTGCGTCGCGGCGACGGCGTGACTGACCTCGACGTGCTGGTGGAATGCAGCGGTGGCACCTACGTCCGGGCGCTGGCCAGGGACCTCGGCGCGGCGTTGGGTGTCGGAGGACACCTCACTGCGCTGCGCCGCACCCGGGTGGGTCCATACGGTTTGGAGGGCGCTCGCACGCTGGAGGAGCTGGCGGTGCAACCGCGGTTGGGGGCGGAGCTCGACGAAGTAGTGGCTACCGCGTTCCGCGACCGCGCCGTGGACACCCAGCAGGCCTGGGTACTAGCGCATGGTGGATCGTTACCGGCGGTCGGGCTGACCGGCACGTACGCCGCGATCGACCCGGATGGGCACGCCATCGCACTGCTCACCGAGCGCGACGGGCTCGCCCGCCCGGTCCTGGTGCTGCGCCCCGCGGGCGACTGAGTTCGATTGTGCTGTTCTGAGTTAACCTCGGTGCTTGTGCAGCGCTGGCGTGGAATCGAGTCCATCCCGAACGGATGGGGCCGCAGTGTGGTCACCATCGGGGTGTTCGACGGGATGCACCGCGGTCACGTTCAGCTGGTGGACCACGCGGTGTGCAAAGCCCGGGAGATGGGTGTTCCCAGCGTATTGATGACCTTCGACCCGCACCCGTCGGAGGTGGTCCGGCCCGGCAGCCACCCAGCGCAGCTGACGACCCTTCGCCGCCGGGCTGAGCTGGTCGAACAGCTCGGTGTCGAGGTGTTCCTGGTACTGCCCTTCACCCTCGAATTATCCCGGATGCCGGCCGACGAGTTCGTCCACACGGTGCTCGTCGAGCGCCTGCACGTGGCAGAAGTCGTGGTCGGTGACAACTTCACCTTTGGGCATAAAGCGGCCGGCGATATCGAGCTGCTGCGCGCCCTGGGCCGGCGGTTCGGCTTCACCGCCGAAGGCGTGGGCCTGCTTACCCAAGGCGACCTGACCTTCTCCTCGACCTACATCCGATCGTGCATCGACGCCGGTGACGTGGCAGCCGCGAGCACCGCCCTGGGCCGCCCGCATCGGGTGGAGGGGATCGTGGTCCGCGGCAACCAGCGTGGCCGCAGCCTGGGTTACCCGACGGCGAACCTGTCGACCGCGCGGTATGCTGCGATCCCGGCAGACGGCGTATACGCGTGCCGTTTCGTGCACCGCTGCCGGGAGCTGGCCGCAGCAGTCTCGATCGGCACGAACCCTACCTTCTCCGGACGCGAACGCCGGGTGGAGGCATTCGTGCTGGATCTGGACGAGGACTTCTACGGCGAGCGGGTGGCGCTGGACTTCGTCGAGCGGCTGCGCGGCATGCACCGCTTCGACACTCCCGAACAGCTTGTCACCCAGATCGACGACGACGTGGTGCGCACCCGAAAGGCGCTCGACCGGGCCGGCTGATGCAGGTAGAGGGCACGGAAGGGGAGCCCGGTGGATGAACAGCGCGCCGTTGCTCGCAACGTCGCCCGGCAGCGCGAGTGGTACGGGGAGCCGCTCGGCGACCGGGTGCGGCGGCTCGTGGTCGCCTTCAATGTTTCCCAGGCGCAGTTGGCCGAGGTTCTCGGGTTGAGCGCGCCCATGCTCAGCCAGCTGATGAGCGGGCGTCGAGCGAAGATCGGAAACCCGGCGGTGCTGGCCCGGATGGTGATGCTGGAGCGTCGGGTGCTCACCCCAGCGGTTGCCTCCGGTGACCCCACCGCGATCCGCGCTGCACTCGAGGAGGTGCGCGACTCCCGGCCCACCGTCAGCCGACCCACCGTCAGCGGCTCGACGGTGAGCGGGTCCACCGTCAGCTGGTCGACTGGCGGTGACTCGACTGGCGGTGAGACGTATGGGGACGAGGTGCTCGGCCCGGCGCTGCGTGCGGTGGCTGCTCCGGCTGAGCTGGCTGGCGCGGCGGAACTGCTGCAGGATCGGTTCCCGGTGCTGGCCGCATTGCTTCGGAGCGCTGCTGGCCCCGGCCAGGAAAGCGACGCCGAGAGATGAGCTGGTAACCTCCCCAGGGGTCCGGCTGCGGTCCGTGGCGGTCGGTCCGGTGAATCATCCCACGCGTAATGCGTGGCCCACACGGTACAAGATGACAGGAGAAGATTTCGTGGCGCTGTCCACCGCACAGAAGACTGAGATCCTGGCCGAATACGGGCTGCGTGGAGGGGACACCGGGTCCCCGGAAGCGCAAGTCGCCCTGCTGACCAAGCGCATCATGGACCTTACCGAGCATCTCAAGCAGCACAAACATGACCATCACTCGCGGCGCGGCCTGCTCCTTATGGTCGGCCGCCGCCGTAACCTGTTGAACTACCTCGCCAAGGTCGACATCGCGCGCTACCGATCCCTGATCGAGCGCCTCGGCCTGCGCCGCTGACCCTCCAGCCAGCACGAATACACAACCACAGATCGCGCACGAGCCGCCTCGTCACCGTCGTCGGGACCGTCCGCCGGTCCTCGGTAGTGGCTCCCGGGAGCACGTCATACGCTCCGGGGGCTTCGATCGAAGACCGGTCCGCTGTCCTCGTTCCCGCGCCAATGGTTTCACCAGCGGTTCGTGTCGCGAGGAGGAGATGAATTGACCGACTCCACTACCACCGCTACCCAGACAGTGCACGAAACGATCGCCTTACTGGACAACGGCGCCTTCGGTACCCGCACTGTGCGCTTCGAGACGGGTCGACTGGCCCGGCAAGCCGCAGGTTCCGTCGTCGCCCACCTCGACGATGAGACGATGCTGCTGTCCGCCACCACGGCATCAAAGCACCCTAAGGACCAGTTCGACTTCTTCCCGTTGACCGTCGACGTCGAGGAGCGGATGTACGCCGCCGGGCGCATCCCCGGCTCCTTCTTCCGCCGGGAAGGCCGTCCGTCCACCGACGCGATCC
>JAVXWL010000091.1:0-27110 GCA_032230565.1 Pseudonocardiales bacterium
CCTCCCGAATCCCACTGGTCACCCAACTCATCTCCGCCGAACTCGGCCGCCCCGTAGCCATCGACGCCGACCCCAAAGCCGCCATCGCCCTCGGCGCCGCCCTGTCCGCGCTACCCACCCCCGCTACTGCTCCGGATGCTCCGAGTGAGGGGGATATCGGGTACCGACCAGTCGACGGCGGTGCTGTCACCGAGACCGCTGCACTCGCCGCCGGATCCGAGCTTCCGGCGACTACCCCAGCGGAGGTTCCCCAGCGGCCATCCCTGACGGCGCTGCCGTTGGATGTCGAACCCGCTGAGCTCCAGTGGCGCAACGCCAGGTCCCGACGGGTGAAGCAGGTCGTCCTCGCCGGAGCCCTCGCGGTGGTCACCGTCGCGGGCGTGGCGTCAGTTCCGTTCCTGACCTCCCGCAGCGGTCCTATCCCCCCGGCGAACGCCGGAACCTCAACGTCCAGCACCCCCGCGGCGCCCAATGTCCCAGTGCCCAGTGTCCCGCCCGACGCCCCGGCTCCCGGTGCCGCCGTCCCAGCACCGAATGCAGCGATAGGCAGCGACGACAGCTCGAACAGCGGGGGACCGATCCGTACGGCACCGCGTGCCGCACCGAACAGACCGGCCGGCGGCCCCGCGCCGGTTGCCCCCAGCGCACCGCCGCCGAGATGGGTCACCACGTACACCTGGACCAGCACCTGGTCCAGCCCTCCTCCCGCCACGACGACGCCGCCGCCCACGACAACTGAGGAGTCGCCGCCGCCCCCGACCACGACGGCCGTCGTGACGACCACGGCCGTTGTGACCACCGCACCTCACGCGAGCCATGGGCACTCGGGATGAACCAGGCAACGGCTCGCCACCATCCAAGGCACGACGATGCAGACGTCTCGTTGGCGGGGCTGGTGGCCGCGCAGGCGTTGCACAATGCGGTCAGCGCCGACCCCACGGCTCGGCTCGCGGTGTGCATCAGCGGTCCCGGCGGATGTGGAAAGAGCGCGCTGCTGGCCGCGCTGCGTCACACCTACCTGGCGGCCGGGGTACGCGTCGTCGGGACGGGCGCGGTACCCGTCGAGCTCGCGCCGTCCTCGGACGTGGCCGTGCTGGTCGACGACGCCCATCAGCTGGACGGCCCGGGCCTCAACCGGCTGTGCCGTCTGGCGCTGACCGGTGACGTCCGGCTCATCGTCGCCTACCGACCATGGCCGAGGCAGCCGGAACTCGACGAACTTGAAGACGCTGTGCGCAGTCACCATCCGCTGGTATCACTGGACCGCCTGGATCGCCGCGGAGTCCAGATGCGGTGCGCGGCGCGGCTCGGCGGGGCATTGCCTGCGCCAGCGATCGATCTGCTCTACGAGCAGACTGACGGCGTCCCGATGCTGATCGACTGGGTCGTGGACTCGTTACCCACCGCAGGCAGGCTCGATGGCGACCATCCAGAGCTACCGCCCGGTGTCGTCGATCGCGTCCGCCACGGCCTGGATCGGTTGGCCCCGCAGCTTCGGGCATTACTGCTGGCGGTGGGGCTGGGTGCGGCCCTTGACGCGGAGATCCTCGCTGAGGTGCTGGTGTCGGATCCGGCGGTCGTGGTTGACCTGTTGTCGATGGCGCAAGCGGCCGGCCTGTCGCTCAGCGACGGCCGAGTGACTCCGCTGGTGCGCCGGGCGATAGTGGCCGGTGCTGCGCCGGGCACTAGGCGGGTTGTTCAACGGCTGGCTCTCGCTGCGCATCTCGAACGTGGCCGGCCGGTGCTCAGCCTGGCACACCAGCTGGTCGACGCGGGTGCCCGCGGCAGCGACCTCGCAGCCGTTTTCGAAGCGGCCGGTGACGCCTCGATGGCCGAACCGTCCGGGTCAGGCGCTGCGGCGCAGGCTGCACAGCTCTATGCCCAAGCCGTCGCCGCCGGTGCCGACCCCGCGTCGTTGGCGCCCCGGCGGGCCGAGGCATCGGCTCTGGCCGGCGATCTGGATAAGGCGCTGCGCCTTGCCGATCAGGCATTGTCCGATCCCGCGTGTTCCGACCTCGGCAGGGCCGGCAACGTCGCGGCCGCTGTCCTGGCCCAGCGCGGTCTGCTGGCTCGCAGTGCCGAGGTCTACCGCTGGGTCGGTCCCGCTCGGTTGGGGTCGGCGGCGCCGTTGGCGGCGCTGGCGCTGCTAGGTACCGGGTCGCTGGCCGAGGCTCGGGAGGTGCTGGCGGCTGCTGCCGGTGACCGGCCGCCGACGCTGGTAGCTGGTGCGGAGTCGCTGATGGCCGCCGGCGTGCTCGAGTCGGTACTGGGTTCACCCGAAGCCGCCTCGACGATGGCGCTGTCGACGTTGACCCGAGCCGCCGCGTTGCTCGAGCCGGGCGGCCGCGCCGCGCTGCTACCCGACACTCCGGCGGCGCTGGCGGCGATCGTGGCGCTGCATTGTGGCGAGCTCGACGTCGCCGTCTCAGTCCTGGAGCGGGCGCTGTCCAGCGGCGCCGGCGGGTTGTTTGCGAAAGCCCGCCACCAGCTCCTGCTGGCGTGGACCGCGATGATCCGTGGCGATAGCGCGTTGGCCAGGCAGTGGCTGGCCCGCGCCGTCCCGAACTCAGGCACCCTCGAACCCCGGGAGGAGTTGTTCGCCGCTGCGCTCGCGGTCGGTCTAGCCCGGCGCGAAAGCGACATTCCTACGTTGCAGATTGCATGGGCAGCGGCGCGAGAGGCGATCGTCCGGCATCCGGCCGACCTGTTCGCCCTGTTGCCGCTGGGTGAGCTGGCCGTGGCCGCGGCCAGACTTCGAGACTTCGACCGGGTGGCGCCGCACCTAGCACAGGCCTGGACCTTGCTGGAGCGGCTCGGTAACCCGCCGCTGTGGTCAGCACCGCTGCACTGGTACGGCATGCACGCCGCGATGCTGCGGGGGTTGCCCAGTGCGGCCGAACCGCACGGGGCGGCCTTGCTGCAGGCCGCGAAGAACAACCATTACGCCGCAGTGCTCGCTGCCGCTGGGCGTGCCTGGATGCAGGTGCTGGCCGGGCAGTTTGACCCCACGGAGGTGGAGGCCGCGGCGCGCGGATTGCAGACGATCGGGCAGGCCAACGATGGCTCCCGGCTCGTCGGGCAGGCCGCGATCCGCACCACCGACCGAAAGGTCATGGTGGCGCTGCTGGGATGTGCGCGAGCGCTGCAAGCCACCGGTCCCGGTGCGGCCAGCCCGGTGCCCGAGGGTCCGCCGGACGATTCCCCCGAGCCGGTAGCTGTCACCCGGCGGGCCGCTGCACCAGCTGGCGCGCCCACGCTCAGCGACCGCGAGCGCGAAGTCGCCGAACTCGTTTTGACCGGGCTGACCTATCGCCAGATCGGGGAACGCCTGTTCATCTCGGCCAAGACCGTTGAGCACCACGTGGCCCGGATGCGTCAGCGATTGGACGTGACCAGCCGCGATGAGCTGTTCTCCCAACTAAAAACGCTAGTCAGCTAGCCCGGCCAGCCTCCCTCGCCATTCGGAGCCGAATCGCTGGATTTGAAGCCGACCGACCGCTATTCGGCTCCGAATGGCGATCCCTGCACTGCCGGCTGATAGAGGGTGGTGCGTTGGGCTAGCGGCCGACCGAGTGGGTCGACTATCGCGCGGAATCCGGCCTCATCAAGGCCCTGCCCGTGGCTTGCGCCGGCGGCACGGCTGATGTTCTCGTCCATCAGCGTGCCACCCAGGTCGTCGACGCCGGCCTGCAGCAATTGGCGGGCGCCGGAGGCACCGAGCTTGACCCAGGACGCCTGCACGTGGTCGATCAAGCCGTGCAGGGCGATCCGAGCTACCGCATGCACCAGTAGAACCTCTCGCCAGGTCGGTCCTCGCCGGGCCGCTCGCTTGAGGTACATCGGGGTTGCCATGTGTACGAACGGCAGCCCGACGAACTCGGTGAACCCACCGGTCTGCGCCTGCAGTTCGCGGGCTCGCAGCAGGTGACGGGCCCAGTGCACCGGCTTCTCGATGGCCCCGAACATCATCGTGACGTTGGAGCGAAGCCCCACTGAGTGCGCTACCCGGTGCGCCTCCAACCACTCCGCAGTAGTTATCTTGTCAGGGCACAGCACCGCGCGGACCTCGTCGTCGAGGATCTCCGCGGCGGTACCGGGCAGCGAGCGCAGGCCCGCCTCGCGCAACCTGGTCAGGTAGGCAGCGAGCGGCTCGCCCAGCCGCCGGGCGCCTTCGGTGACCTCCAGCGCGGTGAAGCCGTGGATATGGATTCCGGGGGCCGCTTCGTGGATCGTCCGGCATACCGTGACGTAGTAGTCACCGTCAAAGCTGGGATGGACGCCGCCCTGCAGGCAAACCTCGGTGGCGCCGCAACGCTGTGCCTCCAGTACTCGCGCCACGATCTCCGGCAGCGTCAGCAGGTACGGCGCGCCGCGCAGGTTCAGCGACAGCTTCCCCTTGGAGAAACCGCAGAAGCGGCATCGGAAGGTGCACACGTTGGTGTAGTTGATGTTGCGATTGACAACATAGGTGACGGTGTCGCCGACGGCGGCCGCGCGCAGCTCGTCGGCCAGCCTGGCAACGGCACCGACCTCGGGGCCACGGGCGCCGAACAGCGTGACCAGCTCCGCAAGGCCGGGACGCTGGCCGGCTCGGACTCCGTCAAGCACCGCACGTACGGCGCCGGTGGCCTGTCCCAGTGCGGGCAGCAACACCGGCGGCGCAACGTCGGCGCCGGAGTACCAGGCGGTCGAGCGGCGCCCGGCCACCGTCACCTCCGCGCCGTCGCCCACATCGGCTGCACGGGACGCAGATTCCGGGAACACCGCGCCCGGATCGTCGCGCCCAAGACTCTCGGCGTCAGAACGGTCCAGGACACTGAAACGGACCGTGTCATGCAGCCATCGGCCAGGCTGCGCGGCAAACTCCGGGTAGATGGTGAGGCGCGGCGCGAGCGTATGGCCCGCTGCCTGAGTCACCCCGCGTAGCTCGTCCAGCGCAGGCCAGGGGCGCTCGGGATTGACGTGATCGGCGGTGCTGGGGGAGACCCCACCCCAGTCGTCAATACCGGCGGCCAGGACATTCGCCGGGTCGTCGGTGAGATTGGGCGGTGCTTGCACGTGCACCTGCGGCGGCAGCAGGAGCCGAGCTAGCGCGATAGCCCGCAGGTGCTCCCGCGGTGGGCAGGGTGGAACGTGACGCATCGCGGTGCCCGGCTTGGGCCGGAAGTTTTGCACGATCACTTCCTGGACGTGCCCGTAGCGCCGGTGTGCCTGGGCGATCGCTTCCAGGGCCGCCACCCGGTCGGCCTCGGTCTCGCCGATGCCGACCAGGATTCCGGTGGTAAATGGGATCGCCAGCTCACCCGCGGCATGCAGGGTGGCTAAGCGCCGGTCCGGGTGCTTATCCGGGGCGGCCCGATGCGCGGCGAGGTCCGGCCGCAATGATTCGATCATCATCCCCTGACTGGCCGTTACCGTGCGCAGCGCGGTCATTTCGTCGCGGTGCAAGGCACCGGCGTTGGCATGTGGGAGCAGCCCGGTCTGCTCGAGCACCGCTCGGCACGCCGCAATCAGGTAGTCGATCCTGGAGCTGTACCCGTGCTCGGCCAGCCAGTTCCGGGCCGACGGGTATCGGCGCTCGGGACGCTCACCGAGGGTGAACAGAGCCTCGTGACAGCCGAGCTCCGCGCCCTGCGAGGCGATCGCCAGCACCTCGTCGAGCTCGAGGTAAGGCGATGGCAGCTGCCGGGGAGCATGCGCGAAGGTGCAGTAACCGCAGCGATCCCGGCACAACATGGTCAACGGCACGAATACCTTGGGGGAGTAGGTCACCCGAGTGCCGTGCACCGCATCACGCACCGCCCGGGCCCGCCGCACCAACTCCCCAGTACTCAGCCGAACCATCATGCCTCCCACCCGACCGATATGGAGGCATATCGGGGCAATACCGAACCCCTATAGCCCCGATATGTCTCCATATCGGATGATCTAGAGCGGTTAGTGCGTTGCTAGGCAAACGCGGTCGCGGCCGGCAGCTTTGGCGGCCAGCAGGGCTCCGTCGGCGGCAAGGAGCAGATGATCGATGTCGTCGCCGTCATTGGGTCGGACCGCCGCACCGATCGATATCGATATCCCATCTACGGTGCCCGGCCGATCGTGCGGACTGTCGACTAGGACGCGAAGCTGGCTGATTCGCTCCCGGATCCGGTCGGCGATGTCCTCGACTTGGGCCGTGCCCACACCGGACAGCAGAATCACGAATTCTTCGCCGCCGAACCGCCCGACAAGGTCGTAGGGCCTGGTCTGGGAGCGGAGCTCATCGGCGACCGCACGCAACACCTGATCACCGACGAGATGACCCATCCGGTCGTTGAACGACTTGAAATGGTCCAGGTCGAGCATCAGCACTCCGAGCGGGTCTGCCAGCCGGCGGGCACGGGCAAGTTCCCGGTCAGCGGCCTCACGCCAGAAGCCGGCGGTGAGCAGACCAGTCTTGCTGTCGGTGCGCGCGGCCTGCTGGAAGTGCGGTAGCAGCAGTGCCCGGTGCAGTGCGAACACAGTGATCATCAGGACGGCGATCAGCCACGGAGTGAAAGCCAGCATGACCGCGAATCCGACTCCGAGCCCAAGCGAGGCCGCCACAACTATCTGATCACTCGGATTGCCCAGGCCCTGGCGGCCCGGCTGCAGCGGGTCGGACATGATCACAGCGCCGACCACCAAGGCATAATTGACAAGCCAGAACACCGCTCCGGCAGCGATCATGACAACGAGACCCGCCGGCCCGCGTGGGATTATCGGGTATGCAGCGGGCGCAAGCAGCTGCAGGACTGCGACGGCACCCGTGGGCGCCAACACCAGCGTCGCGGCAGAGAACACCTTGCGGTACAACCTGACGGCGCCATCTCGGTACCAGGAGTGCAGGTGTGCGATCCCGGTCAGGCCGACGACAAGCGGTAACGGAACCGACAACGCTGCCGCAAAAATCCATAATGAGCTGAGATTTCTCAGCAGACCATCGCCCGTCGTCCGCTCCCGCATGCTTTCGAGCCGGTGGACCGCCTCCCGGTGGACGACCGCACCCGCGACCAGCAGCCCGAAGCCCACCAGGTCGCCAGAGTGGATCGGCATCGCAACGAGGATCGCGGCAGCCAACACCAGCGCCACGAAGTCCACCGTGAGGACGTATGCGATAACGACTTTGCGCTCGCGCCACAGCATCCACTGCAGGGGGTGCAAAGCCATCAGGCCGCGCCTCGGTTCGACGCGTTGCAGCCCGTGGCTCATACTCACTAGGTTCCCCCGGTAGTGACGCTGAGCGATCTTCCCCCAGCGTAATCGGCAGGCGACTCTTTGTCATCCTCCGAGCGGAGTGCCACATCGAGCTGATATTTGGTTACCCTCAGCCATGCGGTACCGCCGAATGGCTGGGTACTTCGCATGTGTGGTGGACCAGGATTTCCCGCACGGGGATCGCCGCTGGTATGAAGTGTCACCCAGAGTGGCATCATGCGCTCCGCGAGGGGGGTGGTCATGAGTAGACGGGGACAAGCGCTGCGCGTGCTGGCCCTGCTGCTGGTGGTGTACGCGCTGCCCGCCAGCGTCCTGTCCAGCTCCTCGAGCGCATCCGTGACTTCCTCCGCGGCGGCCGCCTTGCCCACCGCGCAGCCTCCGTCTGGTCCGGTTGGACACAGCACGATTGCGCCGAGAATGGTCCCGCCCGACCCGGCGCCCAGCTTGATGCCCAGCCTCGCGCCCAGCCCGCCCCCGGTCTCGCCGTTCACCGGTCTGCCTACCGACCTCCAAGCGCCGGTACTGTGCGTGAAAATTGACAACGCCTCGGTGGCCCGCCCGCAAAGCGGACTTGAGCTGGCAGATCTGGTCTACGTCGAGCCGGTCGAGGGTGGCCTGAGCCGTCTACTCGCCGTGTATCAGTCCCAAGTCCCGGCGGTGGTGGGTCCGGTACGAAGCTCGCGCGCCTCCGATCTGGAACTGCTCGCCAATTTCGGCCGGCCGGCGCTGGCGTTCTCCGGTGCAGCACCTGAAGTGGGCGCGCTGGTCGCCCAGGCTCCAATACTTGACGTCTCGGCCATCGCGCGGTCGGGTGACTACCGCCGAGACCGGCGAAGGCCGATGCCGCACAACCTCTACGGCGACGCCAACCGGCTACGCCAAGGAGGAGCGCCACCGCGGGATATCGGGTTCCGCTTCGGACCGCCGCCGCCCGGTGGCCGTCCGGTACCGGCGACCGAGGTCAGGTACTCGGCGACCACCGTTGGCGTGCAGTGGGTCCCCGCGGCGGCCAGGTGGGTGATCTCCATGGACGGCGCGCCGCTCACCTCAGCGTCTGGACCGCGGCCCGGTGCGGCAACCGTGGTGCTGCAGCGAGTGTCAGTGCGCGCTACCTCGGTCCACGACGCGGCCGGAGCAGCGTCGCCGTTCGCGGCGACAGTGGGCTCCGGTGATGTGGTCGTGCTCCGCGACGGCCTGGCGTTCAGCGGGAGCTGGTCGCGGCCGGTCCCTGATGCGATCACCACCTTCAACCTGCCAGACGGATCGCCACTGACCTTCGCTTCCGGCCCGGTATGGGTGATTTTGGTTCCAAGCTAGCGCCGGCACGGTGGTGAGCAGATACCGCCAGGGGGTATGTTGGCCCTTATCGAGGTAGGGGCCCGAGGGAGGACGGCGCAGTGGCGAGCTACACCAAGGACCGAGACGCGTACCTCAACCGGCTACGCCGGATTGAAGGTCAGATCCGCGGGCTGCAGCGGATGGTCGAGCAGGACCAGTACTGCATCGATGTGCTGACCCAAGTCTCGGCCGCTACCAAAGCACTGCAATCCTTCGCACTGGCTTTGCTCGAAGAACATATGTCGACCTGCCTGGTCGACGCTGCGGCCGACGGGTCGGATGCCGGCGGGAAGGTCAAGGAAGCGGCCGACGCGATCGCTCGCCTGGTTCGCTCCTGACGAACCGCGCACAGCAGCGCAACGAATAGGAGGTTAGACATGGGGGACACCGCCACCGTCGGTGAGTACATCATCACGGGGATGGTCTGCGAGCACTGTGTCTCGGCGGTGACGCAGGAGGTAAGTGGCATCGATGGCGTCACAGATGTGCACGTCGGTCTCGACACCGGCCGCCTTCGAGTCACCAGCACGGGGCCATTGGACCCCGCCGCGATCCGCGCTGCGGTCGACGAAGCCGGCTATGAGATCTCCGATTGAGAATTTCGCCTAGACATGCTTGACACACGAAGATTCCGGACCGAACAGTTGCGAGCCCCGGTTCCATTGGTGGCGTTGGTCGCCGGCTTGGTTGCGTTATTCGGTTTCGGGATCGCTTTCGGCGAGGCGTTCATCGGCCACGCCGCGCCGGTGCCCCATGACCATGGCAGAAACGGCATTGGCGAGGACGACGATCACGGCAAGGCGCCGGGCGGGCTGGCCATCGCTAGCCGCGGTTACCTGCTGCGTCCTCGGACCACACGATTTACTGCCGGGGAGTTCGAGAACTTCCGTTTTACCGTCTTCTCGGGTAATGGCCAGCCGGTGACCGACTTCGCGAAGCGCGGCGACCGCCAGATGGACTTCTTCGTCGTGCGCCGAGACATCACCGGCTACCAGCATCTTTATCCCGTCATGGACCCCGACGGCACCTGGACCGTACCGCTGGAACTCAAGCAGCCGGGCAGCTATCGAGCTTTCGCCGAGTTCGTGCCCGGGAACGCCACGACACCGGTTACGCTTGGCGTGGATCTTGAGGCACCCGGACTCGTCGAGGACGGGCCCATATCGAAGGTCTCGACGATCGCCGAGCTCGATGGCTATACGGTGGTGTGGACCGGCGATCTGGTTGCTGGGGCGGTGTCGCGAATAGGGATGCATGTGATGCGCGATGATTTGCCGGTCACCGACCTTGATCCTATTCTCGGGAGCGGTGGGCATTTAGTCATCTTGCGCGAGGGCGACCTGGCTCACCTCAACGTGCGCCCCGTCGCGGGTCCCCGCCAGGACACCGCAATCGACTTCGAGGCCGACGTGCCGACTGCCGGTTATTACCGGATGTTCCTGGAGTTTCAGCATCATGGCCAGCTACGGACCGTCCAGTTCACCGCGCTGGCGAGATGACCGGTGGCCACTGTCGATGATCGCGGCGCGGGCACCGTGACCGGATCCAGCGGGCGCGACCACCAGCTTGAGCTGACTATCGGTGGCATGACCTGCGCTTCCTGCGCGGCGCGCGTCGAGAAGAAGCTGAACCAGCTCGACGGGGTGCGCGCCAGCGTCAACTACGCGACCGAGAAGGCCCGAGTCAACTACGCCGACGGTGTCACACCCGAGGATCTCCTGGCCACCGTGGCGCGCACCGGCTACACCGCCGAGCTGCCCGCTGACACCGGACGTGACGCTGATCCGCACGCCAGCCCCAACACTGGCGCAGCCGGCACTGACCTCAGCGAGTTGCGAGTACGGCTGCTTGGCAGTGCTGTGCTCGCCATCCAGGTGATCGCGATGTCGATGGCCGGGATGGTCCCGGGCCTGCACGTGCCGCACGAGTTCGAGGGTCTGTCGCTATTTCTTACTGCCCCGGTTGTGGCATGGGGAGCCTGGCCGTTCCACCGCGCTGCTTGGCGGAACCTGCGGCACGGCGCGGCCACCATGGATACGCTGATCTCGATGGGTGTGCTGACCGCGTTCCTGTGGAGCTGCTATGCGTGGTTGGTCGGTAGTGGCGATCTCCTCCAGCAGCACGACGTTGTCGCCGCTGGGCGCCATCAGCACAGCCAGGTGTATTTCGAGGTCGCTGCCGGCGTCACGGTCTTCCTGCTGGCTGGTCGCTACTTCGAGGCGCGCTCCAAGCGGCGCGCGGGTGCGGCACTGCGGGCGTTACTGGACCTTGGTGCCTCGGACGTCGCGGTGCTGCGGGGCGGCCAGGAGATGCACATTCCGATCGACCGGCTGCTAGTCGGCGATGAGTTCGTCGTCCGCCCCGGAGAGAAGATCGCCACTGACGGGACGGTGGTGGAAGGGGCGTCGGCCGTTGACGAGAGCATGCTGACCGGCGAGTCGGTACCCATCGAAGTCAGCCTTGGCTCGGCAGTCACTGGCGGGACGATGAACGCGTCCGGTCGCCTGCGGGTGCGCGCCATTCGGGTTGGTGCGCAGACCCGTCTCGCGCAGATGGCGCGGTTGGTAGCGGACGCGCAGAGCGGCAAGGCCAATGTGCAGCGGCTAGCAGACCGCGTCTCGGCCGTCTTCGTCCCGATAGTGATCGCGCTAGCGGTGGGCACGCTGGCTGTCTGGCTGGCCATCGGTTCCCCCGTCGGCACTGCATTCGCCGCCGCGGTCGCCGTACTGATCATCGCCTGTCCTTGCGCCCTGGGTCTGGCCACACCGACTGCGCTGCTGGTCGGCACCGGTCGCGGTGCGCAGCTGGGCATCCTGATCAAGGGACCTGAGGTGCTGGAGTCCACCCGGCGAGTGGACACCGTGCTCCTAGACAAGACCGGCACCGTCACCACCGGTGCCATGACGTTGGTCGAGGTGCTGCCTGCCGCCGGCGAGCACGCCGACGAGGTAATGCGCCGGGCCGCCGCGGTGGAGGATGCCTCCGAGCACCCCATCGCCAGCGCAATCGCCGCCGGTGGTCGCAAGAGGCTAGGACAGCTTCCCGCGGTAATCGGTTTCCGTGCGACGCGGGGACTGGGCGTCCGGGGTGAGATCGACGGTGCCCTGATAGTGGTAGGTCGGCCGGTCTGGTTGGCCGAGCAGTGGTCGGTGACGCTGCCTGGCCCGTTGCTTTCGGCAGCGGCGGAGCAGGAGGCCCACGGCCGCACCGTCGTCGCGGTGGCCTGGGACGGCCGGGCGCGCGGGCTGCTCTCGGTGGCCGACACGGTGAAGCCGAGCAGCGCTGAGGCGGTGCGCCTGCTGCGCAGCCTGGGGTTGAACCCGGTGCTGCTCACCGGCGACAATGAGACAGTCGCCCGCTCAGTCGCCGCTGACGTCGGTATCGACACGGTGATCGCCGAGGTGCTACCCGAAGGCAAGGTCGAGCAGGTACGTCGGTTACAGCAGGCAGGTCGGGTTGTGGCGATGGTCGGCGATGGCATCAACGACGCCGCCGCGCTGTCCCAGGCCGATCTAGGGCTAGCCATGGGCACCGGCACCGATGCCGCTATCGAGGCCAGCGACCTCACCCTGGTCCGCGGTGACTTGCGGGTGGTAGCCGACGCGATCCGGCTGTCCCGGCGCACCTTGCGCACCATCAAGGGCAATCTATTCTGGGCCTTCGGCTACAACGTGGCCGCACTCCCACTGGCCGCTGCCGGCCTGCTCAACCCCATGATCGCCGGAGCCGCGATGGCGTTCTCCTCGGTGTTCGTGGTATCCAACAGCCTGCGCCTGCGCACCTTCCGCTCGCTCACTCCCTCTGCCTAACCGTCCCCGTCTGCCTGACCCGGCGCCGTCGCCATCAGGAGCCGAATCGCGATCTCACGACCCGGCTGACCGCTATTCGGCTCCGAATGGCGATCTCTGTCCGGTCTCGCGCAGGGCTTCGCGCAGGGTGTCAGCGGCGGCGTCGAGTTCGGCCGGATCTGGGTGGGGGTTCGCGTTGCCGAAATCGAAGTCGTTGATGCTCCAGGCGGGGAACACATGCACATGCAGGTGCGGTACCTCGAAGCCAGCGATGATGAGCCCGGCACGGGGCGCGTCGAATGCGGCCTTCTGCGCGGCACCGATATGCCTCGCCACTACCAGGAGATGTGCCAGCAGGTCGTCGTCGGCGTCAGTCCACTCGTCGACTTCACTGCGCGGGACGACCAGGGTGTGCCCAGGCCGCAATGGAGCGATGGTTAGGAACGCAACGCATCGGTCATCACGCCAGATGAATCGGCCTGGGATCTCGCCCTCGATGATGCGGCTGAACAGCGTCGACACGATTCTCCTCCGGTGTTCGTCGCGGGTACTGGCAGCAATCACAGCATTGTGTGCTCGTCTAGCCACAAGCGCAGCTGTGCGCCGCCGTCGGCCGCGGGGTCCGTGGTACTGATCCGCGGGCCGGCGAACGTCCGGGACCGGCTCGACGTGCCGCCGACGACCAGCACTATGCCGGGGTGACGTCGTGCCAGTTGAGCGAAATCCCCGTCACCGGTGGCGAGCAGCAGCGGTCGGTCATCGGTGCGGTATGCGCGGGCGAGCAGTATGTCGGCGCCCTGCCAGCCGCTGGCGGGCAGCACCTGAGCCTGGACGGGCCAGTCGACCGCTTCCAGTGCTGTCGGCGCCCCGGCTATGACGACGTCGCCCAATGGTGTCGCCTGCAGCGCTGCGACGAGCAGACGCAGCCGCGGCACGTCGAGGTTGTCCGCGTCGATCAGTACCTGCACGGTGTGATCATGCACCTGCCGGGTCGGCTAGGCTTCCAGGCACTCGATCACAATGCGAAGTGGTGACCATGTCTTCGGGTCGGCGGACCTTAGCGATGGCCCGGCTTCACCTGCGCCAGGTACGTCGATCCCAGTGAGGCAGCGGGCCAGATCGAGCAACCGTGATGGCGGAAACCGGCTGTCCGGCTATCTGTGCGATACCGGTGTGGGCTGATCGGTTGTCACCAGCGGTGCACCGGGCGGCGGCTCGTTGAGTGACCCATAAAGCTGGCTTCTTCGGGTGGACTCCGGTTACTGGCTGTGTCCAGCTACGCTGCGGCTTGTGCCAACTTTTGATGCTTCAGCGGTGGATTGTCGGGTATCCGTCTTTCGTGAGGGACTGCTGACCTCCATGGGCCACGACGTGACCTTTCGGGTGACCAGCTTGTCCGCGGATGTGGGGGACGACGGCATCACCGTTGATCTCGACGCGAGCTCACTGCGCGTCATCACCGAAGCGGTGAAGGAGTCCGACCGTAAGGACATCGAGAAGAACACCGACAAGACACTCGAAGTGCGGAAGCATCCAAAGATCCAGTTTCGTTCCGTGTCGGTGGTGCGCAATGGCGACCGGGCGCGCATCGAGGGTGATCTCACCCTGCACGGCGTCACGAAACCTATCTCTGTCGAGGCACGCGATGACGGCCAGCACTGGAACGCGACGGTCACTCTGGATCAGCGCGAGTACGGTATCAAGCCGTTTTCCGCCATGCTCGGCGCGCTGAAGGTCAAGCCTAACGTGGAAGTGAGCATCAGCGTTCCGCACCCCTGACAGTGGGGCGGTTCTCTGCGGCGGCCACTCATTCTTGCCAACCAATGGCAAATGAGTGGCCGTGCATGCTTGGAGGTGTCCGAAGCTCGCGGACCGATCACTGCGTCACCGACTGCGGTAGGGTACGCGGATCGAGCGCTCCGAGGACTAGCCTCTTGCGAAGCCACCACGGGGACGCCGCGAACAGTGCGCCCATCGCAGCGGCGCTACCTGCGACGTCCTCGCGGCCGGTGAGGTAGGCCCAGCGGTGTCGCTCCGGCAGTGCGAAGAATACGTCGAAGAACTCCGGAACCAGGCGAGGCGGGAAGCGCAGCAGCGACTCCAAGCTGCGACGCCGCAGGGTGTGCACCGCCAGCGCGGCCGGGCTCCACACTGTCTGCCAGGCGGCGACACCGGCAGCCGCGGAACCACCACGCTGAAGCGCATTTCGCACTGCGGTGGCTACCCGAGGGGCCAATTGCAGCGACGATGCCACGCTGTAGCCGGTAGCCGGGTGCACCAGCGGGGTCGCCGCCCCGAACGGGACCACTGGCCCGCGCCAGTCCCCGGGCGCTGGTAGCGGTCGATCCACCGGGAAGCGCACCCGCTCCTCGTCGCCCGGTGGTACTGCTATGCCGTGATGGGCCAACCTGGCGTGCAGCCGGCGACGCAGCACGCCTAGCCCAAAACCGGGACGGCGGGCCAATGACGTCTCCTCGAGCAGTATCCGATCCGAAGTCACCGGCACCGCATAAAGGAATGTGGGCCATCCCGTCTCGCCGTGATGGGGGCGCCAGTCCATGAACAAGGCACTGCCTGGCGTCACCAGATCCCGGGCAGCGTCGGCGTCAACGAGCACACCCACCGCGGTTTGCTCTGCAGCAGTCCGGCGGGGGGAAGCGCCGAGCACCGAGCGCGGCGCGCCGGTTGCGTCGAGCAGGATGGCAGCCCGTCGTTGGCCGCCATCGAAGTCCACGGTGACGCCGTTCGACTCCGGGCGGGCATCGCGCACCCGGCCCTTCAACACTCTGACCGGCGCGGCCGCGAATCCGTCGCGTAGCACTGCGTTGTTCAACACCACATAGTCCCAGCCCAGCAGGTGCTCCATCGTTCCGATGGCCGCACCGGAGCCACTGCCCGCTACTGCTGCGTGTGCATCGGCGGGTAGCTCTGCCCGCCAGGAGCCGTAAGTGGCCCGCCACGGCCGGTCCGGCGCAGGGTCCACCAGTTCGGTGTCCAGTCCCAGCCGCGCGCAGGCCGCCGCCACCGCCCACCCTGCCGGGCCACCGCCGGCGACCAGCACATCGATCACCAATGCAGCCTACGGCTGCCCGAGGACGGCGCTGCGTCCGATCGTCGGGCACGCGCTAGCGTGCACGCGGTGAGCCGGATCCGGGAGCTGGCCGGCGGTGGACGCGCGGTGGAAGTGCAGCCCGAGCGACTGGCCGGGTTCCTGCAGCGGTTCGCCGCTGGGCACGGCGGGGCGCTGACCACTACGATCACGCCGCAGCGAGTGGAAGTCGCAGCTAGTGACGGCGCTACGGCTTCGATTTTGGTGCCCTTCGCACCTTTAGCGGCTCCCGCCGGGCAGCGGACCGGCCTCGCCGCCGAGGATCTGGTCGACCACCTCATGGTGCCGCGCACGGTCGGGCTGCTGCTGGTACGCCTCGGTGGATACAGCGTCGGCATAGCCCGCGCCGGCGTGGTACTCACCTCCAGTACCGGCAGCCGGCTGGTGCACGGACGCTCCGCGGCAGGTGGGCAATCCCAGCAGCGGTTTGCCCGGCGGCGGGAGGGTCAAGCGCGCGTAGCGTTGCGGGCTGCGGCCGACACTGCGGCGCGGGTACTGCTCCCTCGAGCCGGAGAGCTGGCCGCCGTCGTCCTCGGAGGGGACACCGCGGCACTGCGCATCTTGGCTGCCGACCCACGCTTGGCCGCGTTATTAGAGCGTGCCGAGCCTCGAGTGCTGGACGTCGTTGAGCCGCGCCGCGCCGTGCTCGACGAGGCCGCCCGAAGGGTCCGTTGCGTGGAGGTCCACCTCGACCCGCCGCCAGACTAAGGCCTTCCCCGCCGGGCCCTCTGATTGCCACCAGCACTGGCGTTCCCGAACTCAACAGCAGCGCTGTCCAACGCCGGCGGAACAGCGCTGCTGTACAGCTCGGGAGGTTGAGAGCGCACAGACAGGGCTGGGACGGGCCGAGGCACCTAGCGTATGGGGGCGGTGCCCATGCCGTCCGTGGTCATGGCGGCACCGTAATCCGGGTGCAGCCATCGGTAGTATGGGTTCGTGGTCGCGACAAGCTGATGAGCTGCCGGCCCTGCCCGCCACGGCGCGTGGGGAACCTATCCCTGCCAGCGACCACTTTTGGAGTCTCCGCAACGTGATCACCGCCACTGACCTTGAGCTGCGCGCCGGCTCGCGGATCCTGCTGTCCGGAGCCACCCTGCGGGTGCAGCCCGGCGACCGGATCGGTCTGGTCGGCCGCAACGGCGCCGGCAAGACCACCACGTTGAGGGCGCTAGCCGGCCTGTGCTCCCCTTACGGAGGCCAGATTCGCCGCACTGGAGAGCTGGGCTACCTGCCGCAGGATCCCCGCGAGGGTGACCTCTCGGTCTCGGCCAGGGACCGGGTGTTGTCCGCTCGCGGGCTTGACCAGCTGCTGCACGAGCTGGAGAAGACGCAGTCGGAGATGGCAGAGCTGGTCGACGGCGACGAGCAAGGCCGGGCGGTGCGCCGCTACAGCCAGCTCGAGGACCGATTCTCCGCGCTGGGTGGATACGCCGCAGAAAGTGAGGCAGCGCGGATCTGCGCCAGCCTGAGTTTGCCCGACCGCGTTCTGGCCCAGCCGCTGCACACGCTGTCCGGTGGCCAGCGCCGTAGGGTTGAGCTGGCCCGAATCTTGTTCGGCGCCTCGGATGGGTCCGGCGGACGCTCGAACACGACGCTGCTGCTCGACGAGCCGACCAACCACCTCGATGCCGATTCGATCACCTGGTTACGCGATTTCCTCACAGCGCATGACGGCGGCCTTGTCGTCATCAGCCACGACACCGATCTGCTCGCCGCTGTGGTCAACAAGGTCTGGTTGCTCGACGCGATCCGCGGCGAAGCTGATGTCTACAATTTGGGCTGGCAGCGCTACGTCGATGCCCGGGCCGCGGACGAGAAACGGCGACGCCGGGAACGCGCCCATGCGGAAAAGAAGGCCGGCGCGTTGATGGCGCAGGCCGACCGGATGCGAGCCAAGGCCACCAAGGCCGTCGCTGCGCAGAACATGCAGCGGCGGGCCGCCAGACTGCTGGCCGGCGCCGAGACCGAACAGCGTGCTGAGCGGGTAGCGAGGATCCGCTTTCCGCAGCCCGCCGCCTGCGGGCGCACTCCACTGACCGCCAGCGGACTGGCCAAGTCCTACGGCTCGCTGGAAGTATTCAGCGGGGTGGACCTCGCGGTCGACCGGGGAGCCCGGGTGGTGATCCTCGGTCTCAACGGGGCCGGAAAAACAACCCTGCTGCGGTTGCTCGGTGGGATGGAGAGCCCCGATGCCGGGCAGGTCGAGTCCGGTCACGGCGTACGGGTGGGGTACTTCGCCCAGGAGCACGACACTCTGGATCTCGGTGTCACCGTGTGGCAGAACATCCGGCATGCCGCGCCGGACGCCCCCGATCAGCAGTTACGCACCTTACTCGGTGCCTTTCTGTTCCGTGGCGAGCAGCTGGACCAGCTGGCCGGCACCCTGTCCGGGGGTGAGAAGACCCGGCTGGCGCTGGCTGCCATGGTGTCCTCCGCCGCCAATGTGCTGCTGCTCGACGAACCGACCAACAACCTTGACCCGGTATCGCGAGAGCGAGTGCTCGACGCATTGCACCACTACGCAGGCGCAGTGGTGCTGGTGACCCACGATCCCGGAGCAGTGCAGGCACTGGCCCCGGAGCGGGTGATCCTGCTGCCGGATGGCACCGAGGACCACTGGAGCGAGGACTACCTCGATTTGGTGCAGCTCGCCTGACGAGCACACCCTTGTTACGCAGAGTGACTGGTCGACAACCGCTTGATGACCTTGGCGAATTGAGCCCCTAGCGCATTTGGGCCCGCTGCAGTGACCGCTCACAGATCCATTCGGAGATCGTCTAGCGGAGATCGCTAACCTGGTCGATCATTGCCGCAAGGGCCGTGACCGGCCCATCTAGCGTCGGAAGGAAGGCGTTTCGAGGTGGCCGACCTGAAGAAGGGCAGCCGGATCACCGGCGTGGCCCGGGACAAGCTCGCATCTGAACTGAAGAAGAAGTACGAGAAGGGCGCCAGTATTCGGGCGCTCGCGGAGTCGACCGGGCGGTCGTACGGCTTCGTTCACCGGGTGCTCTCGGAATCCGGTGTGACGCTGCGTGGTCGCGGCGGTGCTACCCGCACTAAGAAGAAGTAGGCCAGCTAAGCGTCGTCGTTGCCTACGGGATGTCGGCGCAGAGCGTGGAAAACGCGGTCAACCAGCGTAGGCAGCTGGTCGGCACCGTCAGACTGCGCCCACGCGCTGAGCTCGTGGGCCATTCGGAGCCGAATCGCGTTCTGGCGACGCCGAAAACCGCTATTCGGAGCCGAACTGCAGTCTCGCCACGGCCCGAGCGCGGAACAACGAAGTGCTTACAACGTTGCACGGGAGGCGACGACCGGTTCGCGCGGCAGCGGAGGACGGTTCATTGGACAACTCGTGGAGTCTGCTGAACAGCTCAATGCGCCAGGGCAGCACACCCCGCGCGCTCGCGCCAGGCACGCTGCGGCGGATCGTCAAGTTCGCCAAGCCGCACCGCACTTCGCTACTGATCTTCCTTACGTTGAGCACAGTCTCCGCGGTGCTCGCCGTCGCCACTCCAGTGCTGGCCGGACGGGTCGTCGACGGGATCGTCAGGCACGCGGGTACGGCGTTGGTCGTCGGATTGGCCGCGCTCATCGCGCTCTTGACCGTGGTCGACTCGGGGATCGGTCTGGCATCGCGCTGGCAGTCCTCAAGGATCGGTGAGGGGCTGATCCTGGACCTGCGCCGCGCGGTGTTCGAGCACGTGCAGCGGATGCCGGTGGCGTTTTTCACTCGCACCCGCACCGGGGCGCTGGTTAGCAGGCTCAACAACGACGTGATAGGCGCGCAGACCGCGCTGACCTCCACGCTGTCCGGAGTGCTCACCAACGCGATCCAGCTGGTGCTCACGCTCGCGGTGATGCTGACCCTGTCATGGCAGGTCACCGTGCTGGCGTTGGTGTTGCTGCCGATCTTCGTCATACCGGCACGGCAGATGGGTGCGCGGATGGCCGAGCTGCGGCGGGAAGCGTCGACGCACAACGCTGCGATGACCACTCAGATGACCGAGCGGTTCTCCGCCCCAGGCGCCACGCTGGTCAAGCTCTTCGGACGGCCGGAGACCGAAGCGGCTGAATTCGGCTACCGGGCAACTCAAGTACGCGACATCGGTGTCCGCAGCGCGATGTCGTCCCGGCTGTTTCTCACTGCGCTGACGACGGTCTCGGGGCTGGCACAAGCTCTGGTCTACGGGCTCGGTGGCTGGCTGGCTCTACGCGGCGAGATCGCACCGGGCACTGTGGTCAGCCTCGCGTTGTTGCTCACCCGGCTCTATTCGCCGTTGACCGCGCTGGCCAACGCCCGGGTCGACGTGATGACCGCGTTGGTCGCCTTCGAGCGGGTCTTCGAGGTGCTCGACGTCCGCCCGATGATCACTGAACGATCGGATGCCCGGACGGTGCCGGCCGGTGCCGTGTCGGTGGAGTTCGACGATGTGCACTTCTCCTACCCGTCGGCCGATCAGGTATCGCTGGCCTCGTTGGAAGAAGTGGCGACGTTGGACGCGCGGGGTGGCGCCGAGGTGCTCCACCGAGTGGATTTCCGCGCCGAACCGGGGCAGCTGGTGGCGCTGGTCGGCTCCTCGGGCGCGGGCAAGTCCACCATCGCGTCGCTGGTGCCGCGGCTTTACGACGTCGACGCCGGGGCGATCCGGCTCAACGGGGTGGACGTTCGCGACCTGTCCTTCGCCGCACTGCGGGACACGGTGGGCGTAGTGACCCAGGATGGGCATCTGTTCCACGACAGCATCGCGGGCAATCTGCGCTTCGCGGCGCCGGATGCATCAGATGAACAGCTGTGGGAAGCGCTGCGGCGTGCCCGGCTGGGGCAGCTGGTGCGGTCGCTGCCCGACGGGTTGGACACCGTAGTGGGCGACCGTGGGTACCGGCTGTCCGGAGGGGAGCGGCAGCGGCTGACCATCGCCCGATTACTGCTGGCCCGACCGCGAGTGGTGATCCTCGACGAGGCCACCGCGCATCTGGACTCGGAGTCTGAGGCAGCAGTGCAGGCCGCGCTCGCCGAGGCGCTGAACGGACGTACCGCGCTGGTGATCGCGCACCGACTGTCCACCATCCGCGCCGCGGACCAGATCCTCGTGATCGAGGACGGGCTGGTCGTCGAGCGTGGCACGCACGAAGAGCTGTTGGCAGCCGGCGGGCGCTACGCGCAGCTACACCACACCCAGTTCGCTGTCGTATGACCGCCCCACAGTTACTTATTTACGCATCGCGTGACGCTGCGGGCGTACGAACAACTGGGTAGCGTGGGCTCGGCTTGTTGATTCTTGGAGGTGGATGTGACTCCAGAGGCAACGCTGCCCTGGGCATCACCGGCGGTCGCACCGCCCACGGTGCTGCGCAGTCGGGAAGAGGCCGAGGTTTACGTCGCGTCGGTGTGTTTCAAGCACGGACCGCCCAAGCTGCTCGGCGCCGAGCTCGAGTGGGTGGTGCAGCATTCCGGCAACCCCCATCGCCTGCTGCAGGCCAGGCATCTCGCCGAGGCGCTTGGCGAGTACGTGCCGAATTCTCTTGTCCCCGACAGTCCCCAGCGCCCTTTGCCACACGGCTCCACCGTCACGGTCGAACCCGGTGGTCAGCTCGAGATCTCCAGCCCGCCCTGTGCCTCGCTGACCGAGCTCATCGCCACCGTGGAAGGCGATACCGCCGCGCTGACCAATCTGCTCGATCGGGCGGGTCTCATCCTCACCGGTCTGGGCTCCGACCCGCATCGTCCGTCCCGCCGGCTGGTTAACATTCCGCGCTACGCCGCCATGGAGACTGCGTTCGACCGGATAGGCCCAATGGGCCGGGCGATGATGTGCTCCACCGCGGCGGTGCAGGTTTGCGTAGACGCGGGCACTGCTGGCGAGGTAGCGCTGCGCTGGGCCGCGTTGCACGATCTCGGACCCGTGCTGCTGGCGGCATTCGCCAATTCGCCCTGGCTGGGTGGTCGGCGCACCGGCTGGGCGTCGTCGCGGATGCAGGCATGGTTTGCCCTGGATCCAGCCCGCACTCGGCCCAGCCGGGTGCCGTGGAACCCGGCTGGGGGCTGGGACCCCGCGGTGGATTGGGCGCGTCGCGCGCTGGACACCCCGGTGCTGTGCCAACGCCGTCCCTGGGGCAAGTGGCACGTGCCAACCGGGATCACCTTCGCCGACTGGCTGTCCGGAGCGCTATCCGGGCGCCCCAGTACCGCTGACCTCGACTACCACCTGACCACGTTGTTCCCACCGGTCCGGCCGCAGGGTCACCTCGAGGTCCGCTACCTCGACACCCAACCAATGGGTCAGTGGCTGGTGCCGGTGGCGGTCATCGCCGCGCTCCTTGCCGATCCCTCGATCACCGCGGCCGCCCGGGAAGCCTGCGCGCCCACCGTTGGCCGGTGGTTGCCGGCGGCCCAACGTGGCCTGCGTGACGACACGCTGGCCGCGGCGGCAATCGCGGTATTCGAGTTGGCCTGCCAAGCCCTGCCCGCGCTGGACGCCCCAGCCGAAGTACAGCTACTAGTGGAAGAGATCACCGAGCACCGGGTCCGGCGCGGTCGCTGCCCAGCAGACGATCTCGACAGCGCCATGGCCGGCTCGACCCGACTCCACGGAGGTGAACCGCTGTGACCCTGTCGATCACCGAGCGGGGCACCGCCGCCCTGCGCGACCATCTCGCCGCTGAGCTCACGCGCACCCGGGCCCGCAGCGCCGCGCTGACCGACGCCATCGATGACGGAGAGTTGGTGCGGCAACACTCCCGCATCATGTCCCCGCTGGTTTGGGACTTCGCTCACATCGGGAACCAGGAGGAACTCTGGTTGGTTCGGGACGTAGGTGGCCGCGACCCGGTCCGGGCCGACATCGACCAGCTTTACGACGCGTTCAAGCACCCCCGGCCCAACCGGCCCGCGCTGCCGCTGCTCGACCCCACTGAGACCAGACGGTATCTGCGCGAGGTCCGCAGCAAGGTGCTCGACGTTCTGGATTGTGCCCCGCTGGAGGGGCGCAGGCTGGTGGACCACGGATTCGCCTTCGGAATGATCGTGCAGCACGAACAGCAGCACGATGAGACCATGCTGGCTACTCACCAGCTCCGGACCGGCCCGGCTGCTTTGCACGCCTCCCCACCCCGGCCGCAGCGCTCCCTGACCCTTCCCGGCGAAGTGCTGGTGCCCGCTGGCGAGTTCACCATGGGCACGTCCACCGAGCCGTGGGCACTGGACAATGAGCGTCCCGCGCACCGCGCCTACACCAGTGCGTTCTGGTTGGACACCGTTCCGGTGACCAATGGGCAGTACCAGCGATTCCTGGCTGATGGTGGCTACGACGATCCGCGGTGGTGGAGCGAGCGAGGTTGGACGCACCGGTGCGAGGCGGCCCTGGTGGCCCCGCAATTCTGGTATCTCGACGGCGGGTCGTGGTGGCGCAACCGGTTCGGCGTCATCGAGCCGGTTCCGGCCGACGAGCCCGTCATGCACGTCTGCTTCTTCGAGGCGCAGGCCTACGCGGCCTGGGCCGGCAAGCGCCTGCCCACCGAAGTGGAGTGGGAGAAGGCCGCCCGGTTCGATCCGGCCACTGGTCGGTCTCGCCGCTTTCCGTGGGGCAATGAGGATGCCACCCCGGCGCACGCCAACCTGGGGCAACGACACTTGCAGCCCGCTCCTGCGGGCAGTTACCCGGCCGGCGCCTCCCCACTGGGCGTGCACCAGCTGATCGGCGACGTGTGGGAGTGGACGTCGTCGGAGTTCTCCGGATACCCGGGCTTCGCCCCGTTCCCGTACCGGGAGTACTCCGAGGTGTTCTTCGGTGGGGACTACCGGATGTTGCGCGGCGGCTCTTTCGGCACCGATGCCGCGGCCTGCCGAGGGACCTTCCGCAACTGGGACCACCCGGTGCGCCGGCAGATCTTCACTGGTTTGCGTTGCGCCCGGGACGCCGACCCGGAGGACCTGACCTGACGTGTGTCGACACCTGGCCTACCTCGGGCCGCCGCGCGACCTCGCCACGCTGCTGCTGGCCCCGCCGCACTCGCTGCTGCGGCAGAGCTACGCGCCGGTCGACATGCGTGGCGGCGGCACAATCAATGCCGACGGGTTCGGCGCAGGCTGGTACCCCGACGGCGCCATCACGCCGATCCGGTACCGGCGGGCCGTCCCGTTGTGGACCGACGCGACGTTCGCCGCGCTGGCCACCGAGGTGCGCAGCGGTGCAGTGCTCGCCGCGGTGCGCTCGGCCACTGTGGGGATGCCCATAATGGACACCGCTTGCGCCCCCTTCAGCACCGGCCGGTGGCTGTTCAGCCACAACGGGAGGATCGCAGGGTGGCCGGACAGCGTGGCAACGCTGGCCCGCCGCCTGCCGGTGACCGACCTGCTCACGCTCGACGCACCCACGGACGCGGCGCTGCTGTGGGCGCTGGTTCGCAGCCGGCTGGCGGCCGGTGAATCGCTGGGCTGCGCGATAAGCACTGTTGCTGCCCAAGTGCTTGGCTGCGCCCCGAGTTCCCGGCTGAACCTGCTGATCACCGACGGGGCCACGCTCGCCGCGACCACGGTGCACCACGCATTGGCGGTTCGAGTCAGCGACGGGGAGGTGCTGGTCTGCTCCGAGCCGACCGACGATTCCTCCGACTGGGAACCGGTCGCGGACGGTCATCTGCTCATCGCGACGTCGTCCGCTGTGCATGTCGTGCCGATCCCTGGGATTCCTGCTGCCGATATGGCCCATGCCGACCCGACCGTTACCGAGGAGCCATGACCTCACCCGTGCTCGAGATCCACCTGTCCGACTCCGACGCCGCTGAAGCGCTGCGTCACGATGTGCGGGTCGGGCTGTCAGCCGATCCCAAATGGTTGCCATCCAAGTGGTTTTACGACGCCTGCGGCAGCGAGCTGTTCGAACAGATCACCGAGTTGCCCGAGTACTACCCGACCCGTACCGAACGGGAATTGTTGCGGCGCAGTGCGGGGCAGATCGCCGCGCGGACAGCCGTAGACACCCTGGTCGAGCTCGGTTCGGGCTCCTCGGAGAAGACCCGGTTGCTCCTCGACGCACTCACCGCCACCGGGTCGCTGCAGCGTTACGTGCCGTTGGACGTGTCGGAGTCAGCATTGCGCGGCGCGATGGCGGCGGTGGCGCGAGAGTGCCCGACGCTCGCGGTGCACGGGGTGGTCGGCGACTTCACCGAGCACCTGGAGCTGCTGCCGGCCAGCCAGGGTGGGTGCCGGCTGGTCGCTTTCCTCGGCGGGACAATCGGCAATCTGCTGCCGACCGAGCGGGCCAGCTTCTTCGCTGCATTACGCACCGCGCTCGACCCGGGTGAGCTGATGCTTCTGGGCGCCGGATTGGTCACCGACCCGGCAGTGATGGTGCCGGCCTACGACGACGCCGCCGGCGTGACCGCCGAATTCAACCGCAATGTGTTGCGGGTACTCAATCGCGAGCTCGGGGGGGACTTCGACGTCGATACGTTCGATCACCTGGCAGTGTGGAACGCACCCCACGGGTGGATCGAGATGCGGCTGCGGGCCCGGCACGCGATGACCGTACGGTTGCCCGCCGTCGGCATGACGGTGCACTACGCCGAGGGTGAGCAGATGCGCACCGAAATCTCCACCAAGTTCCGGCGCACCGAACTCGAGGCCGAGCTAGCTGCCGCCGGCTTCGCCGACCAAACCTGGTGGACCGACTGCAACGACCGGTTCGCCCTCGTCCTCGCCGAGGCGGCCTGAGACCCCGTCCCGCCATGGGAAGCCGCGCCCGACCTTGCACAGCGTGGTCGCGTGCGGGTCAGACCCTGGAGCGGTAGCCCGCCACGCCCAGACGGCACCGCCTTGGAATGATTATCGGTTTCGTTTACGCTCGACGTCAGTTGCCACCTATGTGGGTGACACCAGGCCGGGGTGAGGATGCGGACGTGAGCGGAGCTGGAATATGGCGTCGGGTCTTACCGGTTGGCGCAATCGCCGCGGTGGCGGTCACGCTCGCCGGCCTGCTGGCAAGTTGTGCCACCACAGCCCCCTCCGGTAGCGGGACCGCTGGTGAGTCCACAAAAATCGCGGTGGTGGCGGCGGAGAATTTCTGGGGCAGCATCGCCACGCAGCTCGGTGGCGAGCACGTCGCCGTGCGCAGCATCGTCGCGAGTCCAGACGCCGACCCGCACGACTATGAGCCCACTCCGGCCGACGGGCGAGCCCTGGCGACCGCCCAGTACGTGATCGAGAACGGGGCCGGCTACGACCCGTGGGTCGCCAAGGTGGTCAGTGCGAATCCGGTGCCGGCCCGGTCGGTGTTGACGGTGGGGGATCTGGTGGGCGTCAAGAAGGGCGGCAACCCGCATCGCTGGTACTCCCCGGATGACGTACACCAGGTGATCGAGCGGATCACCACCGACTACAAAGGGATCGACCCGGCCGACGCCGGCTACTTCGATCAGCAGAAGCAGGCCTACGAGACACACGGTCTGGCTCGCTATAACCAGCTCATCGCCGACATCAAGAGTAAATACAGCGGAACCCCGATCGGCGCCTCGGAATCGATCGTGACCCCGTTGGCCGAAGACCTGGGGTTGAAGATGGCTACCCCGGAGTCGTTCCTGGACGCGGTGAGCCAAGGCACCGATCCGACCGCGGCTGACAAGATCGCGGTGGATCAGCAGATGAAGACCAAGCAGATCAAGCTGTTCGTGTTCAACAGCCAGAACTCGACCCCGGACGTGGCGGCTTTGGTGACCGCGGCGAAGGATCAGGGCATCCCCGTGGCAACAGTCACCGAGACGCTCGTCCCGGCCACCGCCAGCTTCCAGGACTGGCAGGTTGGCCAGCTCGAAGGCATCGAGCGGGCATTGTCGCAGGCGGCCGCCCGATGACTGCTCACTCGCTGAATTCCGACGTGTATCAGCAGCCCAGCAACATCGTCGTGCCGCGGAAGCAGGATCAACGGCCGGTCCCAGCCGTGATCACCCTGCGCGATGCGGCGGTGGAGCGAGGCGGTCGACGGCTGTGGAGTGGGCTGGATGTGACGGTTCGCGCCGGGGAGTTCGTTGCGGTGCTAGGACCCAACGGGGTCGGCAAGTCCACCCTCGTCCAGGTCATTTTGGGGACACTGCCCCTGATCGAGGGCGAAGTGCGGGTGCTGGGCGGCGCTGCCGGACGAGCCAACGAGCGGATTGGGTACCTGCCCCAACGCCGCAGCTTCGACCCCTCTCTGCGGGTGCGGGGCCGCGACATCGTGCGGCTGGGCTTGGACGGGCATCAGTGGGGCCTTCCGCTGCCGGCCTGGTGGCCGTGGCCAGGCGCAACGGCACGGCGCGCAGCCACCGCGCGCGTCGAGGAGGTCATCGACCTCGTCGGCGCCAGCGCGTACGCCGATCACCCGGTTGGCGAGCTCTCCGGGGGTGAGCAGCAACGCCTGTTGATCGCCCAGGCGTTGGCGCCCGCTCCCGATCTACTACTGCTCGATGAGCCGCTGGACAGCCTCGATCTGCCAAATCAGGCCGCCGTTGCCGCCCTCATCGCCGGCATCAGTCGTGCGCAACGAGTGGCAGTGATCATGGTGGCGCACGACGTCAACCCGATCTTGTCCCATCTCGATACCGTGGTCTATCTCGCTCCAGGCGGTTCGAAGATCGGCTCACCCCGCGAGGTGATCACGGGTCCGACG
>JAVXWL010000242.1:0-19904 GCA_032230565.1 Pseudonocardiales bacterium
CTCACCTCTCAGTAAACCTCCGGCAGAATCTAAGCCGCGAACGAGCCCCGAGGCGCCCGTGCGTCGGCGAGGGCCTTGCGGGTCACGCTGCTCCGCCGCTCAGCAACCACCCTCGACGGTGATCGGACTGAGCCGGAATCGGAAACGTCGAGTGTGCAGGCACCTCCAAGTGCACTAGCTGCAGCGTGTGAGCAGGGCTGGCCTGTGTCGGGGACGTAAGGCTACAATCAATCAGTCAAAGTATTGCAGCGATGTTTCACTTAATCGAGGGGAGTTGAAATGTCGGAAGAAACGAATCTAGGCGCGGGCAACGAAGAATCGGATCCGGCCACGGATGAGGCCGGTCCGGAATCGACAGGGGCTGGAGATGCAAAGAGGGAAAAGGAAGGGGCACCTGATACCGAAGCCGAATCCGGAGTCGGAGGATTGGACTGAGTAGGCGGTCCGCCTGCTCCGGTTTGAGACGGGCGGACTGCTCGACTTCGACGGCAGTGGCGCTAGGCGCTCAGGAGTAGTCGCATCGGAGTCGTGGGCGGGTGGGCCGCGGCAGCGTTGCTGGCGTGGCCCACCCGCTTGACCGGCCCCGGTCAGATCACCTGGAGCAGGGCTTGCATCTCGTTGATTTGGGCCTGCTGTGCAGTGATGATCTGTTGGGCGAGGTTGCGGGTGGCGGGGTTGCTACCCTGGGCGAGCTCGGTCTGGGACATGGTGACCGCGTTCTGGTGGTGCACGATCATCATCTGAAGAAACATCCGGTCGAACCCGGCACCGGTCACCGTCGCGGGTGGCTGACCGTGTCCCAGCCCGATGCCGGTGGTGGTGGCTGGGGTCGGCGCGCCCCACGCGGTGAGCAGATCGCTCATCTGCTGGGTCTGCGGACTCTGCTCGGTATTGATCCGCGTGGCGAGGTCTTTCACTTGCGGTGAGGTCGCTTGGTTGCTGGCCGTCTTGGACATCGCGATGGCCTGGGCGTGGTGGGGGGTCATATTTTCGAGAAAGACGACGTCGGCCTGGTTGTGCTGCTGCTGGGGGTCGGCCGCTGCGCTACTCGTGACCCGGGGTGGTGGGGGGGCGGGGTTGGTGGTGGTCTTGGTGCCGCAGCCGGCGAGCAGCGCCCCGGCAGTGGCGGCGGCGGCGAGCACTCCGGCCACCCTGTAGATACGCATAGTTGATCGATTCCCTTCGCTGAAGTCCCGTGCTGCGGGCCCGGGGCGCAAACGCTCTCACGAGCAAGGCAAGAAGCGCTAACCACTGTTCGCACTGGCTCTGCCCGGCTGGCTAGGGAGGCAGGATCTCTGGTGTTAGCCACGGTCTTCCTCGCCCAGGCGGTGCATCCGATGATGTTGGGCTCAACGAACCTGATCCACGTTGTATCCGGTGCGGGCCGTGAGGAGTGATTGGGATCCCACAGCAGCGGGAGTACTCCTGCTGCCCAGTGGACGGCTGGTCAGAGGTCGGGCGTTACGGCGGCCCCTGCCGGAGGGACCGCCACCCGACTTCGGGTTGTACCTGCTGGGTCGCGAACCGGAGTGGGTGCCGTGGCGGTCACGCTGGTCGGCGGCGTGTTGGCTGAGGCGTGGGGGCGGGCCGGCCATTAACGGCTGGAAGTGGCCTGCGGGGTGGTCGCCGCCGGACCGGGACCGCGCTCGCCTGTCTTGCCGTCCTCGACGGCGTAGCTGCTGGGGAAGCTGCCGTCGAGCGGTGGTCCGGCACTCCACGGGGCAGGATTGGTGGGTGGCCGGTTGGTCGTTCACCGGGTCGGACCTCCACGGATCAGCCCGACTGGAAATTCGCCGTCGCAGTCAACAACATGCTCTTCAGGGTCAGCGTGTGTGCACCCCGGGGCAGTTTTAACAGCGCCGGATCGACGGCGTAGGAGACCGATCCCAGGGTGTTGGCCGTGAGGGTGGCAACGTGGTTGCCGTCGATCTGTACCTCGACGGGATGTTGGGGCAGGAAACCCGCCGCCAACAAGTACGTCGTACCGCCGTTAGCGGTGAGTGCGATGCTGTGTTGCAACCGCGCCAACGCGTCGGCCGCCTCGTGCTGTTGGGAGTCAGGACCGTGCTGAGCGCGGATTGCCGCGACGAGCTCCGGGACAAACTTGCTCGCGTCGATCGTGCCCCAGCCGCTGGCCACATCGAATCCGGTACCGGCGGTGAACCCGGGGATGTACCCGGTTCCCGTGGGCACCGAATTGTTCCCGGACACAACGTCGGCTATTCCGGCGGCTGCTCCGCGTGGGCCCACTACGTCATAGAGCACCTTGTTGATGGGACCGACGCTGCCACGGTTCAGTTGTGCAGCGAGGGCGAGCACCCCGGCGAACAGCGGGGCTGCCTCCGACGTCCCGCTTTGAGCATCCATGGTGATGTCGGGAACCGACCGGGTCAGCGAACCGACCCGGTCCTGGTAGCCCGGTCGCGGGTACACCGCTGAATAGCCGGCGCCCTCGGAGAACTTGCCGCTACCCCACAACGGATCCGGTCCGAGTCGCCGGCCTGTGGTGTCGAGATTGGGAACGCTGCCGCCGACCGCGGTGACCCACGGAGAGTCATTCCACGCCGCGGTATCCGGCGTCTGCGTAGTCTTGCCGCACTGCGCGTTGGCCACCGCGAGATTCTGGACCACGCCACAGTCGCCGGTCGCTTCCACCACCGGGATACCCGCGGCCGCCGCGGACAGCAGACCGGGATCCTGTGCGGTGATTTCCGCCTTGCCGTAGCTATAGGTGCTTTCGCCCGTTCCGTCGCTGATCGAGATGGCATCGGCCAAATGGTTTTTACCGATGTACTCCAGTGCTTGCATCATCTCCGGGGGCGCGACCTGACTCGCTGCATCATCAGTGATCTCGCTGTCCGCCGGCGTGGCAGTGATCAGTATCTTTGCGTACGGCGCGATCAGATGAGCCGTTTCCACGTCAAGCTCGAGCTCGCGGTGCCATGCATCACACGAACCGTAGCTGCCCAGCCCGACCATTCCAGGCGGGCACTGAGCGGGCAGGTGACCGTTACTGGAAGGATAGATTGTCTGGATCTCCGGATCAGGAAGACCATATTCCTGATCGAATCTCTTGATGACATCGTTAATTTGCGGATCGTCCCAGCCTTCGACCAGCGCAATGGTCGTTCCGGTCCCGTCGATGCCTTTCTTCCACAAGTCGCCGATATTGTAGCCGATGATGTCCTGCGGTCCCGGTGACGATTCGGCGTACTCCGCATAGTTCTTGGTCATGTTGTCCAAAACGGCGGTGAGCTTCTTGACGTGATCCGGGTTGGGCTGCACTTGCGGCACCGCTTGCGGTGGGGTGGGCCCACCGGCTGGACCGCCCGGTGCGCCCACCCCACTGCACGACGCCACGAAAGCGATCGCAACTAACCCAGCGGCGGCACCCGCTGGCCGATTGGCGTGCATGTCAGTACCTTCTCGAGTTGCCCGCATGCTGACCCGCTGCCAGCGTCGTCGTTGAGGATATCGTGCGGCTGCTCGCCGCCACGTCAGTACTCGAGCGATCGATCTCGCGAATCACGCGGTCGCTGGGGTGAGATAAGTACGGCTACTCATTGCTCATTTCATGCTGCGCGGCCGGCACGACGATGTCGGGCTTCATCAATCGCTCAGCAGGGCTCGGCTAGTACCGCAGCGAAAAACGTTGTTCGTCGAGCAGGCGAGACCTTCCGGCGTGAATTGCTCTATTGGGTGGCGGTTCTGTCTTTCAACACCCTGGCCACCTCACTCGGCGACTACCTGGCTAGGCACCGTGGGCTCATCGGCGGCGTTGACGGCGATTCTTGACGTCGGTACCAGCCAGCGCGGTCTGAGGCTGCTACTGCGCAGGCAGTACCTGGCGGATCAGCCGGACCACCAGCAGCTCGAACAGATAGACCAGGCCCGCGGCGAATACTTCGATGAGCAGCTCTTCCACGACCGCCAGGTTAGGAGCCCGCGGTAGCGGCCAGGAGGGGTTCAGCCGACGGCTTAGCGACCTCGACGTGAACAGCGGGTGGCGCCGCTGGCTGCTCAGCCAGCAACGGACCCAGCCGGGACAGTACGGGTGGTAGCAGCGCGGTGGCGGCAGTGGCGGCGGCGGTAGCGGTGCCGGCGATGGTCCAGCCGACCGGTCCGAGCGGGGTGCAACCGAAAAAGCCGCTCAGTCCTGGCGTCTGCACTATGCCCGCCAGGACGGCGGCGGAGCCGACGCTACTGGCGAGCACAGCGGGGCTGCGGCCCCCGATGGCCACGGTCTGACCGAGTTGCGCACCGACCAGCGCGGCCAACGCGACGGTGCGGGCCCGCTTGGCGCGGCCGGTCAGGCGGGCGGCGGCCCATGCGGCACTGGTCGCGGTGGCGGTGGTGACGGCGCGGGTGGTGATGTCGCGGGTCAGGGCGGCGCCGAGGGAGGCTTCGGGTCCTTCGGCGAGCAGCGCGGCGGTGGCGTCGGGATGCGGCGGTCGCAACGCGATCGCCATCGCCGGCGCGAGATCGGTGAGTAGATTGACGAGTAGGAGTTGCCGCGCCGACAGCGGGGACCGGCCGGTCAGCCCGGCGCCGAGCACGGTGAAGGCAATCTCTCCCAGGTTGCCCCCGACGAGGATGCCCAGCGCCTGGCGGACCGAGCCCCACATGGCGCGGCCCTCCACCAGCGCCGCGATGATCGTCTCCAGACGATCATCGGTGACCACCAGGTCAGCAGCGGTGCGGGCGGCCGGGGTCGCCCGGCGCCCGAGTGCGATCCCGACGTCGGCGAGCCGGATCGCGGGGGCGTCGTTGGCGCCGTCGCCGGTCATTGCCACGGTGCGCCCCAGCCGTCGGAATGCCCGCACGACGCGGACCTTGTGTGCGGGAGTGCCCCGAGCCACCACGGTGACCTGGGGCAGCACCCGATCCAAGGCGGCATCATCAAGGTCGTCGAGTTCTGGGCCGGTGATCACCTGACCGCCATTGAGGACGTTGAGTCGCCGGGCGATCGCCTTGGCGGTTGCCGGATGATCACCGGTGATCATGACGATGTGCACCCCGGCCTGGCGTATCCCGGCGACCGAGTCGGATGCGGCCGGGCGGACCGGGTCGGCCAGCGCCACAAAGCCCAGCAGGAACAGCTCGTTGACGTCGTCATCGTCGAGGTGCCTGCGGGAGCGGCTCACACTTTCGGCCACCGCCAGGACCCGGTAGCCCTGCCCGGCGAGTTGGGCGATCCGGCGCTGCACGCGGGCCCGCTGCCGCTCGTCCAGCGGGCCGTTGTCCCGAAGCTGGGTGCACCGGGGCAGCACCGTCTCGGGGGCCCCCTTGACCGACAGCAGCGCCGTATCCGCAGTGGGGCCCATACCCAGGGTGGCGTGGTATCCGCGGCTCGGTTCGAAGGGCAGGTCGGTGAGCCGCTGCCAGCCGGTCAGACCGTCCGCGCGGGCGACCCCGGCGGCATGGGCACCGTTTGCGATGGCCCGATCGGTCAGGTGCTCCAGCGGCGCGCCGCGGTGGCGTCGCGGGGTGGCGCGCAGGGCGGCGGCCAGGGTCTGCCGTTGCCGACCGGTCAGCTGATCGCCAGGGGTGGGCTTGCCAGTGGGGTCGGAGACCGCGGCCAAAGTGATCCGGCCTTCGGTCAGCGTGCCGGTCTTATCGAAGCACAGGGTGTCGACCCGGCCGAGCGCCTCGATGGTGCGGGGGTTGCGTACCAGGGCGCCCAAGCTGGACAGCCGGCGGGCCGACGCCAGCTGCGCGGCGCTGACCAGGAACGGCAGGCCTTCGGGAACCGACGCCACTGCCAGGCTGACACCGGCGCCGAGACTTTCCCGCAGCGGACGGCCACGCAGCAGGCCTGCGGCGACGACCGCCCCGGCCGATCCGATCGCGATCGGCAGGGTGGTCTCGGTGATGGCCGCAAGCCGGGCCTCTACGCCGCTGATCGGCGCGGCTTCGCGGGTCGCAGCCATGCTTCGGCCGGTTTCGGTGGCCGCGCCGGTGGCCACCACGACGGCGGTGCCGCGTCCGGCGGCCACCGTGGTGCCCTCATACAGTATCGAGGACCGCTCGGCCAACGTCGAGGCCTCGACGGCGTCGGTCGCTTTGGTCACCGGGAACGACTCACCGGTCAACGCGGACTCGTCCACTTGCAACCCGACCGCCTGCAGCATCCGGCAATCGGCCGGCACGACGTCGCCGCTGCCCACCTCGATGACGTCACCGACCACCAGATGCTCGGCTTGTAGGCTGACCGTACGCCCGTCACGCAGCACCCGGGCGGTCACCGCGGAGCTGGCCAGCAGTTGGGCGACCGCCCGGTCGGTATGCAGCCGTTGGGCCCCGCCGATCAGTGCGGACAGCGCGCTAACTCCGGCCACCAGGCCAGCGTCGACCATCGATCCCAGCGATGCGGACAGCACCGCGCCGCCAGCCAGAATTGGGGTCAGCGGATTGTCCAATTCCTCCATCACAGCCCGGGCCAGGCTGGGCTCATCCGGTTCGATGGGTCTGCCCGCCTGGCGGCGCCGGCGGTTGGCCTGCGCTTCCGACAGGCCCTCCGGGGTGGTCTTAACCTCGTCGAGGATGGCGTCCACCGGCATGGCATGCCAGGGGATCTGCGAGATCGGGACGATCAGCTGGCCTTGGCCCAGCCCTTGACAGGTCCAACTGCCGTGGACGAATGCCCCGACCGCGGCCCCGTTGACACCGAGCATGGCCGCCCGGACCGGCCCAGAACCGCACCGGGGCGTGGTCAGCGCGCCCACAGCACCCAACAACGATCCAGCCTGGGACAGCAACACCCCGCGACGGCTCACCTGACGGGCCGCAGCACACGCTTCGATGACCACCGCCGCCAGCTCGATATCGTGACCCACCAGCACATGCGCCCCCCAAGGCGGGCGATCACCGGCGCCGCTGACCCCGATCCCGACATCGGCGTTGCCCAGCGCCTCTCGGTCACTCGATACCAGCAGCACGACCGCGCCGGCACTCTGCTGACTGCGCACCGTGCCAAGCAGCCGCGGCCCAGCTGCTCGCACGACCTGCGCGACACCGCCCCGGTGCGCGACCGCGGCCAGCGCCTCCACTACCTCAGGGCCCACCGCACCAACGTCCAGCATGACGGTGTCGACCCGGTCCAGCCGCCGCAGCGCGACGGAGTCGAGCACCACCCCACCCCGGCGCGAAAGCAACCGGACCAACCCGGTGGCGAAGGCTTCCCGGCCTACCCTGGCCGCTTTGGGCACCGCGGCCAGCGCCAGTGCGGCCGCCCGCCGCGGGCTGCCGGTGGCGGGCAAGGCGACCGCGGCTGCTGCCAAACCAACCAGAGCAGCAGGTTCGGCGTACGCCTCCACCGGTCCCGGGGCCACAAGCCGCGGCCGTTCCACTACCACCGGCTCGGCGACCACGTGCTGCGTGTCTGCCAGCAGCTCACCTTCATGGGCCCGCCACGCGTCGTGCGCCGCGCCGGCCTCGCCCAGCGCGCTGACCCGCTGGGCGGCGTCCATCGCCAGCCCGAACCAGCCACCGGCCAAACCCTGCCCAGCCGCGCTGAGGATGGCCAACCCGACATCGGTGGCCGGGCGGCCAACCACCGCCTCCAGTAGCTGGCGCACCCGCGGCTGCACATCCACCGCGGTGATCAGTGCCGCCAGCTCGGCCGGCATCGGCGTCAACCGCACCGCGGCCCCGGCGCTGGACGCCACCAACCCGGCCGCGTTCGCCGCCAACGCCCACAGCGCCTGATCCACCCTGCCCCGATCGGTCGGCGGCGCCGCGGCCGTCCCGGCGCCAACCGCGGGCCCGGTGTCCCCGAGTCCAGCCTTCTCGAGATGATCGCGCTCGATCCGGTCCACCACGTCGACCAGTTCCGCCAACGTCGTCGCGGCTGAGGGTTCCAGCGCGATGACCGCCCGGCGCAACGGGGCGTTCACGCCAGCCCACGTCACCGCGGGCAGTTCCTGCATCGCTTGGACCAGCCGCTGCGGGTACTGCGAAGCGTCTGGCCGCTCCAGGCCCCGCACCTCGATCATGGCCCGATCGGCACGCAGACTCGCGCGCCTTCCCGCGACCCGATCCCGCTGCATTACATCGAGCACCCGCGCGGGCAGCGACAGCGCCGCGCCCAGCAGGTTCAGCACAGGACCGGATGGCCGACGCTAGGCACGTACAGCCATGTCCTGGCGCATGTCCTCGCGAGCCATACGTTCGGCGACGTAGCTACCGACGCCCACCGCCAACGCCACCGGCCACTCGATGATCTCGATGGCCGCCATGGCCGCCAGACCACCCAGCCACAACATCCGCATGGGATCCACGTCTCCAATTCCGGGTAGCGGCAGCCGGAACCCTGCCATGGCCCCCACACTGTTGGGCTGGCCGGATCCCTGCACGCTCGCGCCGACATCGGCCTTTGCGGTGCTGGTCTCGCCGTCGGGGTCATGTTCAGTTTCGCGTGAGCGAGTAGGCATAGTTCCTCCTAGGCATAGTTCCTCCTGGACGGGTTATCCCTAGTACCCGCTGGGTACCACAATTAAGCGCGATGCCCTGGAGCGCCACTCGGAAGGCACTGGAGATGACCGTCACCGGCAACACAAAGTCAACCGGCGGTACCTCACGACCCGCCAGGCAGCGCGCCGCGGAACAGGTGAGCGAGCGCACTGACATTCACATTACGCTGCCGGGTCTCGGGCGGATCAACCTTGGACCACCCGATCAGCTCGCCTACTTTGCTGGAATCGCTACTCTCACCGCGCTGGAAATGATCGAATGGCCCGTCGCCGCCATCCTCGCCGCCGGGCACCTGCTCGCCGAACAACGCCGCAGCAATACGCTACACGCCTTCGGTGAGGCCCTTGAGCAAATCTGATCACATTTCCTCGTGCACTCGACGCCCCGGACGTTTTCGTCGGCGGATACCTCCGTGACGTCGAGTGCACGGCGACTAGCGTACGGCCCGGCCGCGGATCGCTCCGTACAGACCGGTGACGACGAACAGTACAATGCCGACAATTGCCAACCACAGCAATGCTTTGATGGTGAACCCGATGACTACTAAGACCACCCAGAGCACTAGCAAACCGAGAATCAAACCCATGATGCACCACCTCTGATCCGCCAACCCCGTTGGTGAGGTCTGTGATCACCAGGCTTCCCCGCGGTGATCAGTTTTAAACCGGACATCCCCGTAGCAACCTCCGCGGCCGCGTCGGTCGGCTGATCGCCCGGGCAAGGGAGCAGCGACGGCCCGGATACGGTAGGAAATCACCGGTGACTCCCGTAACGAAGCACCTGATGATCGCCGCCCGCCCCCTCGGCTGGACGGTCGCGGTGTGCATCGTGGCCTTCGCCGGTGTACTGGGGCTGGTCGCCGCGCACTGGCCGCCGTTGCTGACCGGCGATCAAGCGGCCGACAGCGCCGCTCACGTCGACGTGCTCGCCCAGCCGTGGCTGCTGGCCGCGGCCCGGGCCGCCACCACTGCTGGCGACTCCGATGTCGTCAACGTGGTCGCCGCCGCCGTGGCCATCGCGTTGCTGATCATCAGGTTCTGGCGTGGCGCGGTGCTGGTGGTGATCGCTCGAATCGGCGAGCTGGCCAGCACAACGGCAGTCAAGGACCTACTCACCCGACCCCGGCCGACGCTGCTCAACCCAGTCGACCACGCAGCCGGCTACAGCTTCCCCTCCGGCCACGCGGCTGGAGCGGCCGCCGTCTACGGGGCGCTGGTGGTGCTGGTCCTGCCGCGAGCCATCCGCTGGGCGCGAGCGTTGCTGCTGGCCGCCGGCACGTCGCTGATCTGCGCCGTCGCCGCCTCCCGGGTGCTGCTAGGCGTGCATTACCCCAGCGATGTTGCCGCCGGCGCGGCACTCGGGCTCGCCTGGGTCGGCATCGCCGCGCTCCTGGTCTTGCTGATGGAGACGGTGCGCGGCGGTAACTCGGGTGGGTAGACGACACCCCACCGACGTGATCGCCCGAGCCGTCAACATCCTGAAGTAGCGGCGGTCGACGTCGTGAACTCGACGGCACCGACCTTTTCGTCGACCAAAAACGTCGCTGTTGTCGAGTTCACGGCGCTAACCATACTACGGCGCTTTCTTCGCGGTCAGAATACGACCGGTTCCCAATGAGCGCATGAAAGTTTGCTGGGAATACCGGTGCGAGCTGAAAGTACGCTGGGAAAATCGCAGACTCGGGCGCTCATGGAGGTAGCGTTGTTACAGAGGAAACGTACCTGAGCGTTACCTCAGCGAGGAGGAAAGAAATAATGGGAGCACAATCCATGAATTGGGACCGCGACGGCGACCGCCGGCATGACGACGACTGTCACCGCCGCCGCCGGCATGACGACGACTGTTACCGCCGCCGCCGGTGCTAGGGAGTCACTGACAGGGGGCTCCCCATCGCGCGCCGCGCGAACGGGGAGCCCCCATCAGTGCGGTCAGCTCGGCCGGACCGTGCACGGCAGCGTGCGCTCAAGACCAGCTCTTCAGCCACGACCCGCACGCCGGGCTCGGAGCCCGGCGTGCACCGCGCAGTCCGGACTCACCCGAAGTGGCAGCCCGAGCGGGCGGCGGCGCACGGACTGCTCCAGCAGAACGACTGTTGGGGACTCATCGACATAAGTAAGGACAGGCTTACCTATATAAGGGTACACTTCCTACACGAGGAGACGCCGTGGAGCGGGAGCACACGCCGAAGCGGTTCGTGTGCTGGCCGCCACTGCCGTTTGTGGTGTGCGAAAACAGGAGGTGAGGCCATGCGGGGTGCCTTCCATGCTGAGCTGAATGAGCTGATGGCCGACCTAGCGAGGACGGTCCGATCGGCTGGCGACATGATGAACAACGCATCGATTGCGCTGCATCAAAGTGATTTCGCTCTCGCGGAACGGGTCATCGCTGACCGTAACCAAACGAATGCGACGCTCTACGATATGGAGCGACGTTGTATCGCCCTGCTCGCGTTGCAGGCTCCGGTCGCTCGGGACCTTCGAGTATTGGTCGCGGCGCTTCATGTGGTGGGTCATGTGAAGCGGATGGCCAACCTTGCCCGGCATATCGCGATCATCGCCCGCCTCAAGCACCCGAACCCAATGATCTCGGGAAAGGTCCGCCCGCTGCTGGCCCGGATGAGCCTGCTCGCCAGCCAGCTCGCCATGGATGCCGCGACCGCGATCGAGCAACAGGATCCGCTCTCCGGTGACCGGCTGGCCGTAGCGGACGACGAGGTGGATGCGTTACGCCGTCATGTGGTAGGCATCCTGTTTGCCGACGACTGGCCACATGGTGTGGAGCAGGCAGTGAACGCTGCCCTGATCGGCCGCTATTACGAGCGTTTCGCCGACCACGCGGTGGCCATTGCGGCGCAGATCTGCTATCTGATCACTGGTCGGATACCCGAGCCCTTCGATTTGGAGACGGCCGAGGGATCCAGACGACCTCCGATAGGTGCAGGCCGTCAAGCCGCGACCAGTTCGGTAGGGAATGCCTTGGTTTCATCGTAGTCTGCCCGGTCTGGAGGCAGTGGTAGGGCTCTCATTGACCGACTGGCCAGCCGAGCTTAGCCCTCGACCGGAATTCCGAGCAGTTTCAGCGGGCTACCCGCAAGGCGCCGAACAGGGCTTCCTTTTCGTCAGCCGGCCCAGCAGCGAAGTACAGGGTGTCGGCGTCGCCGAGGCTTTCGCCGTTACCGAACAGGATGTTCCAGAGACCGTCGATGCCGATCGGCGCTCTCTGCTCATCGCGCAGGTAGTCGACGAACTTGCCGGTGGCGTCGTCGAATGCGGCGATTCGTCCAGCGCCACCAAAGTTGCCCACCAAGATTTTGCCACCCGTCGGCCCGAAGCTTCCTGGGGCTACCGCGACTCCCCATGGCGCGTTCAGTCTTCCGTCGTCCTCGAAGACCCGAACCAATACACCGGCACTCGTGAACTCAGCGAGCTTGCCCTTGTCCGGGTGGCCTGCAGTGGCTTTTTCTTGCTCCTTGTTCAGCGAATCCTCTTCACCCGCGTCAAACGTCGGGCCACCAGGCTGCGGGTTGTCGGGAGCCTTGGAGATGACATAGGACACGAAGACCCGGTCGCCGGCAGTGGTGATGTTCCATGCGACCGGATCACCGGGCTTGGCCAGCTTGCCCTTCGCGGGATCGGCCGGATCGACCGGTGCGCCGGTGGCGAACGGATTTGCGAAACCCTGCGTCGGTACTGCTTTCCAATCCTTGTCGAACTGGCGGATTTGCGGCTGCTCGCCGAAATCGGCGGCCCACAGTGTGTCGAAGCTACCCTGTTTGATCGCCAGCCCGAAGAACTTCATGCCCTGCGCATCCCCGTTGAACACCTCATGGCTCGGCCCATTCACTCGTATGACCTTGCCATCTGGCCCGCGCTCTCCCCACGCGGCAATGCGCCCGGAGTCGGTGGCGAAGATGAACCGCGCCGAACCGTCCACCATCACTGTGCGGCCGTCCACCTGTACTGGCTGGTTGGTCACCACGAACCTGTCCGAGTTGATGTCGGCGCCGTTGAAAACCACGCCGGTGGTCTTGCCGATGGACGTATCCTCGGTGCTGGTATCGGTACCCGGGATCGTCACCGCCTTGAGCGGATCCTGATGCAGCTCACGCATATTCTGGTCGCCGGAAGCAGTGACGTCTCCGACGAACTCGTAAGACGCTTGGCCGGCGGCGACCCAGAAGTGACCGCCTGCGCCCTTGGGACGAATCGCGATGCCCCACGCGTTCACCATCTCGGGCATGGTGAAGCGCGCCTTGTATGCCTCGGAATTGGCCGCCAAATTGACCTGGCGGTAGTGGTTGTCCGCCGACGGCGCCGGACCAGAGGCAGTACCGGTGCTGCTGCACGCGGCCACAATCACGACAGTGAGGCAGGCAGCGCATCGACCAACCAGTCCGGCGGAACGTCCACGGAGGCGCATAGAGGTCTCCAAGCCAAGGTGAGGGAAGCCAGAGCTACTAAGGGTAGGCTCACCAGACTTGAAGAATCAAGATATGTGAGATGTAACCAAGCGAGCACTCGCTGCACAGGCCCGCCCACATTCGCCGTGCTAACGCTATGCGGAGGCTGAATTACCGAATCGGACACCGCAGCGGGGGCGCCACCGCTGCCCAGGACTGGGTGTAACGCCTTGCCACAGGAGCCGATAACCACCGCGTCCCGAGTTAGGTAAGCCTAACTACCTTTAGGCGAGCGAGCCTGCACCCAAGTGCCTCGACGCTCGTTCCATCAGCCCCAGGAGGCCCGCTCCCATGGCCGCAGTCAGACGTTCCTTGCTCCTCGCCCCCGCCCTAGCGCTTTCCCTCGGTACCGGCGTCACCGCCGCCGCCGCGGTCTCGACCCCGCTCGCTCCGCCCTTACCGATCCCGATCGACATCTCCGGTGACGCGGCCCAGGGGTTGATCGACCGTGCCCTGTCACATTTCCTCTTCCCGAGGTCGCCCAAAATGACTGCCACCAAAGAGGTCGTCAACCTCTCAACCGTGCTGCCCTTCGTCCAGCGCTGGCAGGCGGCGATCGCTCGCCGCGACGTCGGTGCCTCGGTCCAGGCCGGCCAGGACTACGAAGCCGCCTGGCAGGCCGTTGAGGTCTACATCAACCACCGGTCGCTCCCGCTGTACACCGACATCGAACCCGACACCCAGTTCGTGATCGACGACGGTCTCAAGCAGCCACAGCCCGACTGGCCGGCGCTGTCGAAACTGGTGCAACACCTACGCGAGCAATTCAGCCTCGCCATCAGCTTCGTCTCCGCCCAACCGCCCCTCAGCCCACTGTTCGATGACCTAGTACCCCTGCGGGGGGCACGGGCCCAGCTGCTGATCAGCCGCGACGCCCTCACTGCCGGCGACGTCGCCAAGGCCAAGACGTTCTTCAACAACTTCAACAATGGCTTCACGCCCAACGTCCAGAACCTCATCGGCACCCGTTCGGCCAGCGCCCTTCAGGAGACCAAGGACGCGCTGGCCGCCGCCTCGGCCAAGTTCGCCCAGCCCAACGCCACCGCGGCCGACCTCACCCCGCTCGTGGTCCGGCTGCTCGACCGTTACGGGTTCGGCCAGAACCTGCTCAACGCAGCCGCCCGGGCCGCCGACTTGCATAAGACCGCCGTCACCGAAGCCGACCGAACCCTGCTGACCCAGCTCAACGATGTGGCTCGGGGGCTCAAGAGCAGCCTTCCGAAATTCCCGGGCGACCCCGCTGGCGCCGCAGCTGGTGGCGCGACCGGGCCCGCCTCCGGCTTCGCCCAGGTACAGCCCGCATTAGAGGCCAAGGCCCGGGCGGTGAACACCGCGGCAACGCTCAGAATCGCCCTAGCCGCGTACGCCACACTCGTCCAAAGCACGCCGGCCCCCACGGTCATCCAGGTCCAGGCCGCGAACAAGACAGCGCTAGAAGCAGTCGCCCTAGCCCAGCAGACGCTCGTGGGCCAGTTCTGGACCGATCAAGCCCTGAAGCAATTTCTGGCCGGGCTGCCCGCGTCATGATCTCGCGTTCGGTGCGCTGAATTGGACGTGAGCGTTGTCCAAGATCGCAAGAACTCTCTTGTTGAATTCGGCGCACTGACTGCAAGGAGCCGTTGAGTGCGATGTCTGTCACGGCGTGCCAGTGGATACACGGTTCGACGGACACCTTCCTGAGTGTTCCAAACAATGATGCCGGCTAATTATGGAGCGGTTATGGAGCGACGGCGAGCGATTGCCTGGGCTGGTTCGATCGCAATGATCGGGAGTATCAGTGCCTTCGCGTTCGGCTCGCTCGTTGGTGGGTTCGGTCTCGGGCCGTCACCGGCACCGGAGACGCGGATGGACGGTTCCCAGCTAATACCGGGAGATACCCAACCTGGACCGGCACCGGAACGTATCCCAACTGGACCGGCACCGAAAGCTGCCGAGCGCGGGCCGGCATCGAAAAGTCCGGCGACGGCGGGGGCAGACCCGCGCTCCCCGGCTGGCGGTCGGAGTGTCCGGGCGAGTCTTTCGATTTCGCCGGTTGTCGCGACGGCCGACCTAGATGATGGATCCGGATCACAGGTGGGTCTCGCGGTCCCGTGTGCCCCGGTGATTGCCACCACGGCGAGCACTTCCCACTCCACCGAGACGCCCTCCGGCAGCGTCGCGTCCACGTACAGCAAGGCCGGTGATCCGGCTGAGCCGGCCACCGAGATGGACACCACCCAGCCTGGCAGTTGGAATTCGGCGACGGGCTCGGAGAAGCCACTGCGGGTCCCGGTGAGGGACTCCAGCCCGCCGCAAAAGGCTGCCGTGAGCTCTATGGCTGATCGTCCGGGGCTGTCGATTGCGCAGGGCAAGAGATCTGCCTCGGGTCGGTTGCCGGGTAGTGATGGCAAGCCGGGAAAGGGGCACCGAGCCGTCGATGGCGCGGGCGGGCGCGGTGGCTGAGCCGTTGGTACGGCCAGCTGGTGCCTCGCGGATCTGGGCCGGCGGTCTCAGCGCCACCGCCATGCTGGCCGTGGCCGCGCAGATGGCCCGAGGGAATGGCCCTGCCGTGCAGGCGCGGGTCGATCCGGCGGTGTGGTGGTACGTGGCCCGCGCGTCTGGACTCATCGCCTGGGCTTTGCTGGGGGCTTCAGCCGTGGGCGGCTTGCTGCTCGCCACACAGCTCGCCCGGGGACTCACGCGCACGTGGACACAGGGACTCCACGAGTTCGTCGGGGCACTTGCTGTGGTTTTTACTGCGATTCACTTGATTTCCGTGCTCGCCGCCGACCGGCTTGGGATTGGTCTGCGGGAGCTGCTCGTCCCATTCGCCAGGGCGAGCAATCCCGTGGCTCAAGGCTGCGGGGCGGTGGCCTTTTACCTGCTCACCGCAGTGTCATTGACCTCCTGGGCTCGAGCCCTACTGCCCTGGCGGTGGTGGCGCCGGCTACATCTGCTGGCGTTCCCCGTGTTCGGCCTCGCCTGCGCACACACTGTCCTGGCAGGTAGTGACATGACCTACCCGGTCCTGCACTGGGCCTGCCTTCTGGTGGGGGCGGTGATCCTGTTTTTGGTGGCCTTCCGCCTCCTCACAGCGCGGCCTGTCGGGACAGCGGCAGTGTTGCCAGCGGCAGTGTTGCCAGCGGATCGGCCGGAGACGCCGATGCTTGTACCGTTGGCGCCTCAGCGCACGATTTCTTGTCCGTCACGCATTACTGCGGCGACCCAAATGCAGCTGCTCATCAGTCAGACGACGTGGGAGGCCAGCAACGTCTTGTCTTTGCGTCTTCGTTCACCTGACGGGAAACCACTGCCGGGCTGGGAACCAGGTGCGCACATTGAATTGGCTCTGCCCTCGGGACGGCGTCGCCAGTACTCACTGTGCAGTGACCCGGGCGACACCCGTTTTTACCGGATCGCGGTCTTGCAGATACCGCAGGGACGTGGTGGGTCGGTTGAGCTGCACGCGCATGCCCGGGCCGGTCAGCTCATCAGTGTGCAGGGCCCGCGTAATTACTTCCCTTTGGTGCCCAGTTCGGCGTATCTGTTCCTCGCCGGGGGAATCGGGATCACCCCCATTATGGCGATGGCGGCCCGGGTGGCTTCCGCGGGTGACGAGTGGAAGCTGGTGTACACCGGGCGGCGCCGCGTCGGCATGGCGTTTGTTGACGAGCTTCATGCGCTGGGCCCCGACCGCGTCGAGGTCATGCCCAGCGACGAGCGCGGCCGGCCCGACCTGGACGCGATCATCGGGGCGGCCTCGCCTGGCACTGCTGTGTACTGCTGTGGCCCGGACCGGCTGCTGCAGGCGGTGCGCCAGCGGGTGGCCGCCCGGCCGGACCTGACCCTGCATAGTGAACGTTTCACCGGCGTCGCGGTCGGTGCCGGCAACGCTTTCCAGGTAGAACTGCGCCGTACCGGATGCATCATTGAGGTGCCCGCGGACCGCACCGTCCTGCAGGCCGTTCGCGATGTCCTTCCCGCCGTTGCGTTCGGGTGTCAACAGGGGATTTGCGGCGCGTGCCGCACCGTGGTTCTGGCGGGCGAACCCGATCACCGCGACGAACTACTGACCAGCACTGAGCGCGCCGCCGGCGCGATGTTGATTTGCGTCTCCCGAGCCCGCAGCGAGCGGCTAACCCTCGACCTGTGAGCGATAACACCCGGGCCCGCCCGGTGTACCTAACCGGCTATTTGACGCACTGGACCCCGGCGCCGGAGATGCTGTCGGGATCCGCGGCACTGGGCTGCCCAGCGCCCGGTGTTGACGCCGTCGCGGGCGTCGGCGATGAGTCGCCGGCCGCGGAGCTGGTTCCCAGGCTGTCGGGCATCGTGAAGTCGGCGCCCAGGACCACCCGGAGGTGCCCGCTCGATACCGTCGAGTCCCGTGCGGTGGGTAGTTCACCAAGCATCGTGGCCAGGGTTCTCGCCGCGTCGGCGGCGCCGGAATCGGGATAGTAGATCGTCGTGGTGCTCCGGTGATGGCGGGCGGTGCTGGTGACACCCGGGGTAAAGCCGGTGGGGGTCAGGGCCTGTTCCAGCGAGGCCGCCAAGCCGTTGCGGCTGGTGGCGTTGATCACGTCGACGGTGCCCGATTGGCTGCCGGATACCGGGGCGGGTGCGGCGGCGACCGGCGTGGGGGTGGGGCCACCGATCAGGTTGTGCACCAATGCCTGGACCGCGGGCACATCGACGATGTTGACGTCCTCGCCGGCGGGGTCCGTGCCGAAACGGACGATCGGCAGGGTCGTGAAGCCGATGTTGCCGCCGGTCACGGCGGACGCTTGCTGGGCGAAGGACAGCAGCTCCAAGCCCGTATCGGCGGCGATGTTCTGCTTGGCCACACTGATCAATCCGCGCAGCCGCGAAGGGTTGAGGAAGGTTCCGGCCTGCTTGAGCTGGAAGAGCAGCGAGGAGATGAAGGCCTGTTGGCGGCGTTCCCGGTCCAAGTCACTGAAGTTCAGCTGGGAGTGCACCGAATCGCGGCGCTGACGCACGAAAGCCACCGCCTGAGCTGCGTTGATCTGCTGATAGCCACGGTGGAAGTCGGCGCCGGAATAGTTGTCGCGGGTGTCCTCCTTCAGACACACAGTGATCGGCTCCACTACCTGGGCGAGCTGGTAAAAGGCGACCATGGTCACCTCCACGAAGTGGTCGATCGGCACGCCGCCCAAGAACTGGGCGACCGTATCGACCTGCTCCTGGCGACCGGCGTCGCGGCTTCGCTGCTCCACGATGGCCTGGTCGCTCACACCGGCGGCCATCAGCCTTTTATGTTCCTGGTCAAACGCAAAGCCGTACGCTTGCTTGATCTTCCCCTTCGCAACGCCGTCCGGGCTGCCCGGGAGGCTGACGTAGTCGTCGCGCGGGATGGAGATGGCGGTGGCCCTAGAACCATTGCCAGGAAGGTGCACCAGCATCAATACATTGGCGTTATAACCGCCGACCTGCTCGTCACCGGCGTGCAATGCTTGGTAAATCTCTGCTGGTAGCGGTTTGCCGTTTCCGTCGAGCCGGCTATCCAATCCAATGATCAGTATGTTGGTATCGCCGCCGGCTGATTTCGGGGCGTCGCCCCGGATGGCGTCGGACCTGCCGATCCCGCTCAGGAGCGTCTCGTACTGGCTCCAGCCATACCCAGTGACGCTGAACACGAGCAGCGACACCAGGGCGATAACCCACCGCGCGATCGACCCCCACCGGCGATCAGTGCGGCGCGCCGGGCGATGCCCGGACCGTCGACCGTCCCAACCACCCCGGTACCTGTTGGTACCGACCCGCGTCCGCGGCCTCCCCGACGGCGCCGTGGCGCGCGGCCGGTCACTACGCGCGCTGCGCCCTGCCTGACCGGCTCGATCCGGCGGGACCACTCGACGGCGCGGGACGCCAGCCCGCGACGGGGTAGGCGCTCGACGCGGACGATCACCGCGGGCATCCCCGCCGGGACCCCAGCGCCCGTCTCCGCCAGCCACACCACTCCCTGCACCTGTAGTGGCCCCACCCAACAGTTGGCCCCGACGGTAGACGCGCCAACCCCAAGACTAGTTGCGCTATGTCACCCGGGTGCGTCGGGCTTACTTGCTGCTGAGGCTGGCTACCAGGTTGATCGTGGTCGCGAGGATGCCTGTGCCGAACAAATAGGACAGCAGAGCGTGGCGCAGCGCGGTGCGCCGGATCACCTTGCTGCGCAGCGGGGTATCGGAGACCTGAAAGGTCATGCCGATGGTGAAGGCGAGATAGGCGAAGTCGGTGTAGGTGGGCGGGTCGGCCTGGTTGAAGTCGATCCCACCCTGCTCGCCGGCGTAGTAGAGCTGGGCGTAGCGCAGCATGAAGACGGTGTGCACCATGGCCCAGGACAGTACGACGGAGACGAGCCCGAGCCCGACCCGAAGCAGTTCCTGGATGCCGTGCTGCTGCCCTGCTCGGACCAGCACGAACCCGACCGCGACCAGGCTGGCGACGGCCGCGCTGAGCAGCAGCAGATCGGTGAGGGTGCGGTCTGGATCGGTGATGGTGGCGCGTTGCTTGGTGCCTTGGGCATCGCGATCGCGGATCGTGGACCAGACCCACGCGATGTACACCAGTGACGCGAGATCCCAGCCAAGCAGCAGTCCCAGCGCCACGGTGGTCGCCATGCTGGCCAGCACCGCCGCGACCACGCCGACCAGAACGGAACCGGCCACCTCGGTTTGGGCTGACCTCCCATGGCGGGCAGGAGGCGTGGCGGCGTCGTCCGCTTGAGCGTTCACAGCGTTAGCATTCTGCTCAAGCAAAACGATGAGTGCATCGGGTCGATGTGGTGGCACGGGGAAGGCGAGAATGACGACACCTGACGAGCGGCTCCCGCGAGCCGGCACGGCTGAACCAGGCAGCGCGCACGACCCGGAGGCCGCCGAGGCCTATGCCCAGTCGGTGGGTATCGATCCCTCCCCCGACGAGATCAACGAGTACCTCAAGATCGCCGGCGCGGCACCCCTCGACGACACCACGCCCG
>JAVXWL010000251.1:0-41478 GCA_032230565.1 Pseudonocardiales bacterium
CGAGCACGGCCGGGTGGTGGCCGCCCTGTTAACCGCCACTCCAGTGATCCGGTTGTCCCTCGTGGAGTGCGCCGGGCTCGCACTGGCCGAACCGATCACCGCGGCGGTGCCGCTTCCGCCATTCGACAACTCCGGAATGGACGGCTACGCGGTGCGCTCGGCGGACATCACCGACGCCACCAGCGATGCGCCGGTGGTGCTGCCGGTCACCGAGGACATCCCAGCCGGGCGCACCGACTCGCCCACCCTGGCGCCGCATACCGCGCATCGGATAATGACCGGCGCCCCGATCCCGCCGGGCGCGGACGCGGTGGTGCCGGTGGAGCTCACCGACGGTGGCCGCCACCGGGTGCAGATCTTCACCGCGCGCGCGGCTGGCGATAGCGTGCGACTGACCGGCGGGGACGTGGCAGCGGGCGAGGAGGTGCTGCCGGCAGGTACGGTGCTGGGGCCGGCGCAGCTCGGAGTGGCAGCCGCGGTCGGCTACGCCGAGCTGCCGGTGCACCGCCGAGTCCGGGTGCTGGTGCTGTCCACCGGCTCAGAACTGGTCGTACCGGGCACCCCACTGCAGCACGGGCAGATCTATGAGTCGAACGGCACGATGCTCGCTGCCGCGGTTCGCGAGGCCGGCGGCGAGGCGCAGCTGATGCATTTCGTGCCAGACGACGTCGCCGCACTGGAAGCCGCGCTGGCCCCCCGGTTGGCCGGGATGGATCTGCTGGTGACCTCCGGCGGGGTCAGCGCTGGGGCTTACGAGGTGGTCAAGAGCGCGATGACCGGCCACGGCGTGGACTTCGCCAAGGTGGCGATGAACCCCGGCGCCCCGCAGGGTGTCGGTCGATACCGTGGCGTGCCAGTCGCGGCGATGCCCGGTAACCCGGTCAGCGCTTCAGTGTCCTTCGAGGTGTTCGTTCGGCCAGCGCTGCGGGCCGCGATGAGGCTGCCGGCGCAGCGGCCCCGGGCCATGGCCCGGTTGACCGAAGCTCTGGAGTCCCCAGCGGATAAGCGGCAGTTCCGGCGCGGTGCGTTCGATCCGGACGCGGGCACCGTCGTCCCGGTCGGCGGACCCGGCTCGCACCTGCTCGGCGCGTTGGCCAGGTCGAACTGCCTGATCGATATCCCAGAGACTACGACGTATCTCGAAGCGGGCGCACAGGTTGAGGTTTGGCGCACCGGTATGACCTGACCTGCCAGGTGTGAGAAAACCACGACACCCGGACAGGCCTTGTGAATCGTGGGTAAGGCCCAGCACACTGAGCGTGAACAAAGGCTCAGTGAGCTATCCCGTCCCGGAATGGCGTTGGGTTCCTGCGTCGTCGGGGGACGCAGGAGCACGCTGGGAGGTAACCGTTCGCCGAAGCTGGGGAGCAGGCGAACGGTTAACCGGCATCGGGGACCTCCGTCGGGGGACGGGGTTCCCGGTGCCGTTTCCCCCGCCGCCGCCCCGCCGCGCTATGGGCGTACGGTGGGCAATCGCTCACCAACAACAGTCGAGGATCTCGCAAACGCATGGCGTCTCCCCGGTTTCCCGCGACACTGCGGCATCTGGTAGATCTCACCCGCGAGACGCTCCCGCCGATGCATCCCGCTGGCCGGCCGTTCGTGGCCGCTGGGGCAGCCGCGACGCTGCTGCTACGCACGCTGTCCCCCACCGCGGCAACCTTGGGCGCCGTCGCCACCACCTGTTGCGCCGCGTTCTTCCGCGAGCCACACCGGGTTACACCGCAGGATCACACCCTCGCGATGGCGCCGGCGGACGGCACGGTGAGCAGCGTGACACCCGCCCCGGCACCCGCTGAGCTGCGTCTCGATAGCCGTCCACGGCCGCGGGTCAGCGTGTTTCTCTCGGTGTTCGACGTGCACGTGCAGCGCATCCCGGTCGACGGCGAGGTATGCCACGTCTCCTACCGCGCAGGCAAGTTTCTGTCCGCCGACCTGGACAAAGCCAGCGAGGCCAACGAACGCTCCAGCATGCTGCTGCGGTCCACGACCGGCCACGACCTTGTCGTGGTACAGATCGCCGGACTGGTGGCCCGCCGGATCGTCTGCTCGGTGCGACCCGGAGACAAGGTGGCCGCCGGCGCCACCTACGGCATGATCCGCTTCGGCTCCCGGGTAGACCTTTACCTGCCGCACGGCAGCTCCGTGCTGGTGCACCCGGGCCAGCACACCGTGGGCGGGGAGACCGCACTCGCGCGGCTACCCCCGACCCCGGAGGCGTAACCCGTGGCCAACCCCGGCGCCGGGGTCCGCCTGCTACCCAACGTCATCACGGTGTTGGCGTTGTGCTCGGGTTTGTCGGCGCTGAAGTTCGCCCTGGATGGGAACTTCACCGGCGCGCTCGCCGCGATCGGGGTGGCCGCGGTACTGGACTCGCTGGACGGCCGGCTGGCCCGGTTGCTCGATGCCACCTCCCGGATCGGCGCCGAGCTCGACTCGCTGGCCGATTGCGTGTCCTTCGGAGTAGCGCCCGCGGTCGTGCTATTCGTCTGGGCTCTGAACGGCACCCGAGTGGGATGGCCGGTGGCGCTGGTATTCACCGTCTGCGTCGTGTTGCGGCTGGCCCGGTTCAACACCTTGCTCGACGACTCCGACGCGGTGCCGTTCGCCAAGGAATTCTTCATCGGGATCCCGTCCCCGGCCGGGGCGTTGCTGGCGTTGCTTCCGCTGACCGTGTTCCTCCAGCTGGGACTGGGCTGGTGGTCCTCGCCGGTGACGGTGGCGGCATGGACGGTCGTGGTGGCCGTGGCGATGGTGAGCCGGTTGCCCACCCTGTCGATGAAGACGATCAGGGTGCCGGCGCCGGCGGTCGCGCCGCTGCTCGCACTGATCGCCGGGCTGGCCGCCGCGGTGATCACGTTCCCACTCGTGTCGCTGAGCGTGGCGATGGTGCTGTACCTGGTCCATGTGCCCTATGCGAGCTACCGCTACCGGTGGCTCGCGCGGCATCCCTCGGCCTGGGAGGTCGCGCCCCGCGAGCGCCGGGCGATCCGCCGGACCGCCCGCAGCATGCGCCGCCTCGGGTTGCGCCCGCCGCTGCGGCGGCGAGTGGCCGGTGCCGCCGCCCGGGCCGGTGCCGCAGTACGCCGCCGCCGCGGCGCCGAGACCAACGGCCATGTCCCCGGCGACCGCCGCTCCCGGCGGATCGGCCTACGCCGACAGCCCTAACCCTTGCGATGCCCGTCCAGGTAGGCCCGCCACCCCCGGTAAGAAGTGATGTCCTCAGCAGACACGGTGCGCAGCGAGTCGCAGATGAAGCCGGTGACCCACCTGCCGTCGTCCAGCTCGATCTGGCCCAGTCCCAACGGCGGCGAGACGGTGGGTAGTAACAGCCCCAGGCCTTGATGTGGCAGATGCCAGATCTCCAGTTCGATCCCGTCAGCCGGGCCGTCGCCGGTGCGGACCAGGCCCGGCCGCGGAATCGGACCGGGTACCGCGTACATCCGGTATCCAGCAGCGGTCCGGGCCCGGCAGTGCAGCCGCCCTCCGAGTTCGACCAGCGCGGCGTTGAGTGGCTGGCCGGTGAGGTGCGCCCCGGCGACGGCGAGCAGCGTGCGGTGTGCACCGAGCGTCGGATCGGGCACAGGTTCGCCGCACCAGCGCGAGGCCAGCTGGAGCAGCGGGCGATCGGCGAAGGTCGGGGCGATCAGCTGCACGCCGAACGGGAGTCCATCCGGGCGGGCACCGGCCGGCACCGCCACCGCACAGAGGTCGAGCAGATTGACCATGTTGGTGTAGGTACCCAGCCGCGAGTTCACCCCGGTCGGGTCGGCTGCGGCCTCCGCCAGGGTCGGGTGACCGGGGGTGACCGGCAGCATGATCGTGTCGATGCCGATGAACAGCGCCCGCGTTTGCGCGGCGAGCGCGGCGAGCAGGTGTTGCGCCCGGTAGACGTCCACCGCAGTGGCCGATCGCGCGGCCAGCACGACCTGTCGCACGGTCGGGTCGAGGTGCGGTCCGTCGGGTTCGAGGAGCTGCCCGAACGCGGCCAGCCGCTCGCCGAGCATGGGCATGCTGTACAGCAGTCGGGCGGCGGCCAGCAACGGCTCGACGTCCACCTGCACTATCCGAGCGACGGTGGCCGCGTGGGCCACTGCCTCCTGCCAGGCCTGCTGGTGTGGTTCATCGAGGTCCAGCAGTGCTGACGGCACGCCGATCACCTGCATCCGTTCGGCGACCCCGGCCGGCGCGGTGGTGGGCATCGGCCGTGAGTATGGGTCGTCCTGATCGGGGGCGATCAACGTCTCGAAGGCCGACCGGGCCAACGCGACGGTGCGGCTGAAGGTCGTGATGCAGTCCAGCGACGGGCTGGCGGGCATCAGGCCTTGATTGGAGATCAGCCCCCGGGAAGGTTTCATGCCGACCAGCCCGTTGAACGCGGCCGGCACCCGGCCACTGCCCGCGGTGTCGGTGCCCAGCGCGAGATCGACGACGCCGAGTGCCACCGCCAGCGCACTGCCTGAACTGCTGCCGCCGCTGACGTGTGCCACCGACGCCACGCTGTGGCAGGCGCCGTAGGGCGAGCGGGTGCCGACCAGGCCAGTGGCGAACTGATCCATGTTCGTCTTGGCGATCGGGATCGCGCCCGCCGACATCAGCCGCTGCACCGACGCCGCCGACCGTAGCGCCGGCGCGGTGATGGAGGGACAGGCACCGGTGGTCGGGACACCCTGGACGTCGATGTTGTCCTTGACCGCGAAGGCCATCCCCAACAGCGGTGACTCGATGCCGTCGCTCACCGAGGCGGTCTGAAGCGCCGAACGCACCCACCGGTCGGCGAACACCGCGGTGAACACCGGCTGCATGACTTTGCGGGCCGCGGCAAGGGCCATCAGTGCCGGCTGTGTGACGTTGCCGATTGGGGTCACGACTTGGGTAGGGTGCCCACGACACCCTTCACCAGGCAGCCGATGTTGTTGATCTGGTCGTAGGTCATCGTCTGGCCGGCCGGCACCAGTGTGCTGCCGTCCTGGCAGGTGATCGGTCCGGTGAAGACCGATGCCCCCGGCTTTTCAGCGCGGTCTGCGCCGTGGTGATCTTCGATTGCAAGTCCGACGGTACCGAGGATCCGAAGGACGCCAGCGTCAACGGATTGTCGTTGTCGGCGAACGAGCCGACCCAGTTGGCGTTGTACTTGCTGCCGGTGAAGCTGCCGCTTACGGCAACCTTGGTGATCGCCTCGTAGGCCGGTGTCCAGTCCCAGCCGGATCCGGTGAGCCACCCGCTCGGATCCAGGGACTTCGCGTCGTAGTGGTAGCCCACCACGTATTTGCCCGCCGCGTTGGCTGTCTGGATCACCGTGGTCTGGCAGTCCTGGTGTTGGCTGAGCACGTCCACTCCCTCGGACAGCAGCGCGGCGGCAGCTGCCTTCTGCTTCAGCGGGTCACACCAGTTGGACGTATTGACCAGGTAAGTCTGCGCTTGCGGGTTGACGCTGCGCGCACCGAGCTCGAATGCGTCGATGTTGGCGATGGTCAGGCTGATCGGGAAGGTGTAGACGAAGCCCAGCTTGTTGGTCTTTGTCAGCCCACCGGCGGCCTTGCCGCCGAGCGAGACCGGCTCGTAGGCCTGGCCCCAGTAGGTGCCGAAGTTGGGGCTGAACTTGCCGGTCTCGAAGCCGCCCTGGTGCAACACGATCACGTCCGAATGAGCCGCGGCGGCAACTCCTGGTAGACCTGATCGCGCCGCAGCCGCGGCAGCACGGCCTGGGCATCGGCACGGTCAGCCGCGGTACGCTTCGTATCCGATGGGGTATACGGCTCTGTATCCATGCCGCAAAGCTAGGCAGGACCTGTTACGTGAAAAGAGTTTGCTTGTGACATCTATATTTCTCCTGGCCGCGGGATACGGAGCACCTGGCTGATAATCCAGCGGCCGGTCGCGGCGGCGGTACAGTCCGTAAGGTGGAACCGGGCCGGCTGCGGCTGAGGCTACTTGGGCGTTTCGGCGTCGAGGGCGATCTTGACGGCCCCGCGCCGACTGGCAAGGCCAAGCAGCTCCTCAAGGTGCTCGCCGCCAAGCACGGCCAGCCGGTTGCAGTGCAGACCCTGGTAGAGGCTCTGTGGCACGATCATCCGCCGGACCGCGCCGACCGCAACGTCGCGGTACTGGTGAGCCGACTACGCCGGTCGCTGGGCCGAACCAGGATCGAGGGCGGTCCCTCCGCCTACCGGCTGGTGCTCGACGGCAGCACGGTTGTCGACCTGTTCGAGGCCGAGGATCTTGTGACCAACGCTGAGCGCGAGCTAGCACACGCGCAATACGCGCTGGCCGCGGTCGGTGCCGAGCAGGCCGAAAAACTGCTCGCGGCGGCGCCGCCGCTGGTCGACGAGGTCGACTTGCCGTGGGCTGGGGATCTGCGCCGCCTCGCAGTCGCCCAGCTGCGCCGGGCCCGAGGCTGCCGTTGGCGGGCAGCCCTGAAGCTCGGCGAGTACCGCACTGCCGTCGAGGTCGCCGGCACCGCATTGGCCGCAGACCCGCTCGACGAGGAGGCCTGCCGCGCGGTGATGATCGGACACCAGCGGGCTGGGGCGGCCGGGGCGGCGCTGGCCGCCTACCACGCCTTGCGATCCGCGCTGGCCGAGGGGCTTGGCGTCGACCCATCCGAGGCGACCCGCGCAGTGTTCCTCTCCGTGCTGCGCGCCGACCCGCCTGGCTCCGGCGCCAGGCTGCTAGCCGCCGAGGCGCCTGCATCGCAGTCCGACCTGGTCGGGCGCGGCACCGAGCTGGACCAGCTGCTAGCGCTGTGGTCAAGGGCGGCCGGCGGTGAGGGCGCCACCGCGCTGGTACTCGGCGAAGCCGGCATCGGCAAAAGCAGCCTAGCCGCAGCGCTCGCCGCTCGGGTGCGCCAGACCGGCGGGCTGGTGCTGACCACCGGCTGCTTCGAGGCCGAGCGCTCGCTTTACCTACAGCCCTTGGTGGCCGCAGTGCGGGCGGTCGTCGCGCTGCACCGGCCAACCGTGCTGCGCGAGCTGGCCGGCGACTGGCTGGGCACCTTGCTCGAGCTAGTTCCGGAGATGGCGCAGTCCACCGGCGGCGTGCACTACGAGCGCGCCGCGCCGGAGCTGGAGCACCTCCGCAACCTGGAGGCGCTGGCCGCATTCCTCGACCGGCTCGCCGAGCGTCGGCCCCTGCTCCTGGTAATCGAGGATGGCCAGCATGCCGGGCAGTCCACTGTGGAAGCGCTGCATGTGCTGGCTGCCCGGCTGGCCACCAGCCGGGTGCTCACGCTCGTCCTCGAGCGCACCTCCGAGCACGACGACGCGCTCGCCTCACTGCGCGACCTGGCCAACTGCATCGAGCTCGGCCCGCTGTCCGAACAGGCCGTCGGCATCCTGCTCGAACGCTCCGGGCTGCCCTACGACCTGTCACAGCTGCATGAGTGGACCGGTGGCTCACCCTTGTTCGTCACCGAGCTGCTGCGCCACCCGGCCTTGGCCCGGTCCAGCGGGACGATACGGCTGGGCATTCCCGGTTCGTTGCACGAGGCGGTCAGGGAGCGGCTCGTGCGGGCCGGCGACGACGTTGAGCTGCTGCTGCAACAGGGCTCGGTGCTCGGGTCGGCGTTCTCGCTGGATGAGGTAGCCGCGCTCTCCGGGATCAACGTCGAGGAGTGTGCCCTTCGCGCGGGACGGGCGCTGCGGGCCGGGTTGCTTGTGGTGCGCGGGGATACGTTTCGCTTCGCCAACGACGTGGTGCGGCAGGTTTCCTACAACTCCACGCCGCTGCCGGTGCGGGTTAGCCGGCACCGCCGGGCCGCCAAGCTGTTCGAGGGCCGCCCGGAGGCGGCCGCCCGCCAGCTCGCCGCCGCGCAGGACTACGCGGCAGCGGCGCGAGCCTGGCTGCTCGCAGCGCACGCCGCGCACCTGGTCTTCGCCAACCTCGAGGCTGAACGGCTGCTCGACGAGGCGCTGAGCGTCGCGCAGCGCTCCAGCGAGCGGACACTGGTAGCCACGGTGCTCATGCGTCGTGGTGAAATCCGAACCGACCTTGGTCGGCACGGCGACGCCCGCGACGACCTGGAGGCGGCGCTGGGCATCGCGCGCGACGTCGGCGACGAGCTGCTCGAGGCCCGCGTGCTGGAGCAGCTCGGTTGGACTGCGCTATACGCCCGCGACGCGTTGGTGGCGGTCGATCTCGCCTCCAGGGCCAGGGCGCTCGCCGAGTCGGCTGCCGCCGCGCCCGGCGCGCTGCCTAGCTCGCTGTTGCTCGTCGGTCGGGTACGGCATTGGGACGGCGACTACGCCGGCGCTGCCTCGGCCTACGCGCAGGTCGTCGCCGCAGACGCCGGCGACACCACCGCAGCGGTGGCGCTAGCCTACCGCGGTGCGCTATTGCAGCACATGGACCGCTTCGCCGAGGCCCGCGCGGTACTGGAGCGCGCAGCGGTGCTGTGCCGGACGACCGGACAGTTCCGCCCGCTGCTGCAGACGCTGTTTTTCATCGGGCTGGCCCGCGGCGACATCGGCGACTTCGAGGGCGCACTCCGCTCGCTGGGCCGGGCCCGCCGCATGATCGATGAGTACGGGGTGAGCTTCTACCGGGCCGGAATCGACACGACCACGGCGTGGCTGTTACTAGAACTCGGCGACGTCGGGCAGGCACGCGAGCACGCCCAGCGCGCGGTGGAACTGGCGCACAGCGGCGGCGGGGCCTTGGAGCTGGAGCAGGAGCTGCACGCGCTGCTCGCGCTGGCCGACTGCGATCTACTCGACGGCCGCGACGACGACGCCGGGGCGCGGGTGGAAGCGGCCGCGCCGATGCTCGACCAGTCGCTGCCGTTCCGGCCGCGGGCGGCGATGCGGCTGCTGGAGATGCGGGCCCGGTTCGAGCCGGCGCAAGCCGAGGCGCTGCTGGCGCACGCTCGACGTTACTCCTCGACGAAGTACGAGTCGTTGGCACTATGGCATCTGGGCCGCTACCAGGAGGCGTCGACCATTGCGGCGCAGACCGGCTCAGACCTGCTGCTCGCCCAGGTCGGGCACCCGGATGCCAGCCAGGCGGCGCTGGACCGGATCGCCGCCTCGCTGCCGCCCGAGGTCCGCGCGAGGTTCCTGGCCAGCGGCCGGCTCTGTCGCGACAAAGGGAAAGGTCGCGTCAAGAGTCCAGGGCGATGGTCATAAGTAGGTGCGGGCGGCCGGCGTAGAGTTCGACGTCACCTTGCCGGATCCAGCCGAGGCGGGTGAAGAACCGCTCGTTGGCGACTTGTACGTGCGCGTTCATCGACACCCCGCCTAGCCGGCCGGCAGTGGCCACCGCGAAGCGCACCAGCGGCGTGCCCAGCCCGACGTGCCGAAACTCCGGCAGCACGGCGAGCCGGTCACCCTGCCAGGTGCGCCCGGATTCGTCGAGCGGATAGAGCCGTACGGTGCCAGCCGGCACCCCCCCGCAGTAGCCGACCACGTGCAGCACGTCCTCGCGAGCGTCGTGGGCGTCCACATCGGACCCGGCGAACACATGCTGCTCGCGGACGAATGTCTCGTGCCGTATCCAGTGGTGGCTGGCCAGCTCGTCCGGCCCGGTAACCAGCCGGCAGGACAGCAGGTCGGCCGACGGCCGCAGTGGGGTCATGCGGTCTCCTCTGGCCGGCGGCCGATCTGCAGCAGCGGCTGCACGGTGTTCATTGCCGAGCAAGCCTGGCAGCGGGCACAACCGGCGCCGGCGTCGTCGGCGCTCATCCCACGCATCGCCAGGTGTGCGGCGACCTTGCGGTAGATCGGCTCGGTGTAGCTGCGGGCGGGTGCTGGCATGTCGGCCATCAGGCTGCCCTCCACCGGCCGCAGTGGGACGACGAACGGGTAGACGCCGATGTCGATGGCGCGCCGGCATCCCTCGACGGTGACCTCGGGATCCTCGCCCATGCCGAGGATGACGTAGGTGGACACCCGGCCCGCACCGAACAGCGCCACCGCCCGCTCCCAGGTGCGGAAGTAGGTCTCGATGCCGGTGCGCGCCTTGCCTGGGGCAACCGTAGCCAACACTTCGGGATCGAAGGACTCGACGTGGATGCCCACCGCGTCGATACCCAGGTCGGCGACTTCCTGAAGCACCGCAAGGTCGCGCGGCGGCTCGAACTGCACCTGGACGGGCAGCCCAGAGGCCTGCTTAACCGCGTGCCCGCACTGCGCGACGTAGCGCGCACCACGGTCCGGGGCGGCTGAGCTGCCGGTGGTCAGGGTCACGTCCACCGCCCCGTCGAGGTTCCGCGCGGCCACTGCCACTTCGGCCAGCTGGGCCGGGGTTTTCTTCACGATCGTGCGCCCAGCGTCGAGCGACAGCCCGATACCGCAGAACCCGCACTGGTCGGAGTTACCCCAGTAGTTGCAAGTCTGCACAACAGTGCTGGCCAGCGAGTCCAGGTGCAGCAGCGCGATCTTCCAGTAGGGAATGCCGTCGGCTGTGGTCAGGTCGTAGAACCGGGGCCGGCGGCTGGCGGCGGCCGAAGCCATCTTGCGCCCATCGCGGTAGATGCCGTGCCCGTCTTCCTCAGCCTTGAGCGCGTAGGGCGACTCGGGGTGGCTGGGGACGGTGACCGGCACGCCCTCGATCCACAGCATTCCAGAGTCCGAGGGACCCGCCCCGCCGCGGCGGGTCTCGATAGGTGCCTCCACCCGCAGCCCGAGGCTCTGCAAATCCATGATTAACGAAGCGACCGCGGCTGGAACGGTCATATCCACCTACCTTCCTCGATATCCGTGCGCCACCGCTCTCGCTCAGCCAGCCACGCTGCCCGGTCAGCAAAGGTTCGGTCGCGGTTGGTCGTCTCGACCGGGGTGCCGGTGTCGCCATCCAGCACGACCAGCTCCAGCCGGTGCGGCCCATCCCCGGAGTACGGATCGACCGTGGCGACCAACGCCTGGGCAGTGCGCAAATGCATCTCGGTGTGCCGCGCCCCGGTGCACAGCGCAGCCTCCCAAGACCCCTCGAGATCCACCCAGGTCGCGTCGGCGGAGCGCGCCAACGCGATGGCCGCAGCTCGTCGGCTGCGCTCAGCGGCTGCTGTGAGTTCCCTGTCCCGCACCGCAAACGCCGCTTCCAGCGTTAGCCGGTCCTCACCCGCGGCGGAGCCGGGCGGCAGTGCGGAGAGCAGCGGCGCTGGGTTGACGTCCAAGCCGAGCAGCTGGGCGGTAGAGGTGGTTTTAAGCCGCAGTTCCTCAAGAAGCAGGCAGATGACATTCAACGCCCGTCGGTAGGCGTCCGGGTCGACGAGCACAACCGGGAACAGCCGGTCTTCGGCGGCCCGCCACCGGGCCCGTGCCCGGCGCAGGGCCTCGGCCCGCTCCGCGTGCAGTTCGGTCAACCACTACCCCGAAGTCGTCGCATGGTTACCACCACCGTTTTTCTACTATAGTGTACGTCGCTTCTCATAATGTATATGACGGGAGCGCGAACCAGATGCCCCGAACTGCCGTGGTCGCCCTGGGCGGTAACGCGATCACCAGGGTCGAACAGGCCGGCACGCACGCCGAGCAGGCGGCCAACGCCCGGGCGATGGCGCACACAGTGTGCGCGCTGCGCGACGCCGGGTGGGGAGTCATCGTGGTGCACGGCAACGGGCCGCAGGTCGGCTGCCTGTCAATCCAGCAGGATGCGGCACGCGATACCGTGCCGGTGCAACCACTGTTCTGCCTGGGCGCAATGACCGAGGGCCAATTGGGCAGCCTGCTCACCCTGGCCCTGCACGACGCCTGCGGTGGTCGGTTGTCCGCCGTGGTGAGCGTGGTGACCCACGTCGTGGTGGCGGCCGACGACCCGGCCTTCTCTCACCCCACGAAGCCGATCGGGCCATTTTTTGACGAGGAGCAGGCGCGGCGGCTGGCCACTGAGCGGAACTGGACAGTGGGCCCGGACGCCGAGCGGGGCTACCGCCGGATGGTCGCCTCGCCGCGCCCACTGCGATTCCTCGAGCTCGAGGTGATCACCGCACTGGTCGAGCGTGGTGCGCTGGTGGTGGCGGCTGGCGGCGGAGGGGTGCCGGTGATCGAAGACGGGCACGCCTACCGCGGCGTGGACGCCGTCGTGGACAAGGATCTCGCCGCCCAGCGGCTAGCCACTCAGCTGGGCGTAGAGGCACTGGTCATGGTCACCGACGTGGAGCAGGTGATGCTTGACTACGGCACCCCGAACGCCCGCCCGATTACCGCCATGACCGCTGACGAGGCACAGCACCACCTTGATGACGACCAGTTCCCGGACGGCAGCATGGGACCCAAGATTCGAGCTGCGATCGCGTTCGTCCGGGCGGGCGGTCGCACCGCCGTGATCACTAACTCGGAGCGCGCCGCCCGCTCGCTCGACCCGGCCCCCGGCGATGCCGCGGTGGGCACCCGCATCGTCGCCGCCTCCACTTCGCTTGGAGCCGTGTCATGAGCATCACCAGCGTCCGGCTGTTCCGCGATACCTACGTCGACTCGGTGGTGCAGCTCGCCGGCACCCGGGCGATGCGCGCTGTCGACGGGGTCGAGTGGGCCACCGCCGCGATGGCCACGCCGGCGAACCTCGACACTCTCACTGAGCAGGGTTTCAACCCGCAGGACTGGTCCGGCGGTAGCGTCAACGATCTGGTCATTGCGGTGCGTGCTTCCTCCGAAGAGGTCGCCGAGGAGGCTGAGGAGGCCGGCCGGTCCAGCATCTTCGACAGCCGCGGCGCCGGCGGCAAGTCCGGCGCCAGCTCTAGGACTGAGCAGCCGCCGAGAACCCTGCGGGACGCGCTGGACCGGGCGCCGGACAGCAACATCGCAGTGATCTCGGTTCCCGGCGACTACGCGGCGCTGGAGGCGCACAAGGCCCTGTCGGCGGGCCTCGACGTGCTGTTGTTCAGCGACAACGTCTCGCTGGCCGCCGAAGTGGCGCTCAAACAACGCGCCGAACGGCTAGGCCGGCTCGTCATGGGCCCCGGAGCGGGCACCGCGATGCTCGGCGGCACGTGCCTGGGTTTCGCCAACGTCACCACACCGGGCCCAGTGGCCGTGGTCGCCGCCGCCGGCACCGGCGCGCAGGAGGCGATGAGTCTGCTGGACCGCTGGGGCGTCGGCGTCTCGCACGTCATCGGCCTCGGTGGCAGAGATCTCTCGTCGGACGTGGCCGGCATTATGGCGCGCTCGGCGCTGCGCGCGCTGGCCCACGATGAGCGCACCGAAGCGGTCCTGCTGGTGTCCAAGCCGCCCTCGCCTGAGGTGGTCCGCGCGGTGCTGCCGGCCGCCGGCGACAAGCCGGTCATCGCCGCGTTGCTCGGCCTGCCGAGCGGGATGGAGGTGCCAGACCGGGTCACGCTCGCCGGCACGTTGGAGTCAGGGGTGATCGCGACGCTGGCCACGCTGGGCCGGCAACCGCCCAACCCGGCAGCCGGGCTGTGCGAGCGGGTGGCAGACGCGATCGCACAGTTACCCGAGCAGCGGCGGATGATCCGCGGGCTGTTCTCCGGCGGCACACTGTGCTACGAGTCGCTGGTCATCCTTTCCCGCTACCTCCCTGGACACCTCGGGCCGGTGTACTCCAACACTCCGCTGGATTCCGCGTTTGGGCTGCCGGCGCCGGTAGGCAGCCACACCTGCCTCGACCTCGGCGAGGAGGAGTACACCAAGGGACGGCCGCACCCGATGATCGATCCCGAGGCGCGCATTGCGCTGCTTCGCGAACAGCGAACCGACCCGGACGTCGCCGTAGTGATCCTGGATGTCGTACTCGGCTACGGCGCGCACGACGATCCGGCTGGGGAGCTTGCGCCGGTATGCGCCGAGATCACTGCGAACGGCGGCCCTGTGATCGTCGTCTACGTGCTCGGCACCGAAGCCGACCCACAGGGCTTCGACGAACAACGCCAGGCCTTCACCGACGCCGGCTGTGTGGTCACCGACACCGCAGCCCGAGCCTCACTGGCCGCCGCTGCGATCGCCAGCCGCGAACCCGAGCTCTCCCAGACCGAGCTATGACGGTCGCTCTCGTCACCCACTCGACCAAGCCGCGCGGCGGACTGGTGCACACGATGGGCTTGGCTGAGGCCCTGCACCGGGAGGGCCACCCCGTGCACCTGATCGCGTTGGGCGATCCCGCACAGGGGTTATTCCGGCCAACGGCGGTACCGCACACCGTGCTGCCTGCGCCAGCCAAGACCGGCTCGCTCGAGGATCGGGTATTCGCCTCAATCGACGTGCTGACCGACGGGCTCGCCAGGCTGGTCAACGACGGTTGCACCATCCGTGCCGACATCCTGCACGCGCAGGACTGCATCGCGGCCCGGGCTGCGGCCCGGGTGCGTGACGCGGGGGCACCCGTATCCGTGGTGCGCACCGTGCATCACATCGATGACTTCACTACCCCGGTGCTGATCACCTGCCAGCGCGAGGCGATCCTGGAGCCCGACCAGGTGCTCGTGGTCAGCGAGCAGTGGCGCCGGATCCTGCGCGCGGACTACGGCATCGAGCCGGTGGTCGTGCCTAACGGGGTAGACCTTGAGCGCTTCCCGCGAATGCCGCCGGCTTTGCGCGCCGAACTGCGGGCCCGGATCGGGATCACCAACGAGCGCACATTCCTGTTCCTCGCGGTCGGCGGCGTGGAGCCGCGCAAGGGCACCGTGTACCTGTTCGAGGCGCTGGGACGGCTACGGCGGGAGCTGGCCACGCCTGTGGTGCTGGCGATTGTTGGCGGGCATTCCTTTCAGGACTACGCCGCCTACCGGGACGCTGCGCTGGATTCGCTGCCCGGGCTAGGGCTCGCACTCGGCCGCGACGTGGTACTGCTCGGCACTGTCGACGACCGGGAGCTCGCCGGCTGGTATCAGGCGGCCGACGCGCTAGCCTTCCCGTCGGTCAAAGAAGGCTGGGGACTCGTGGTGCTGGAGGCGATGAGTCAAAACCTACCGGTGATCGCCACCGACCTGCCGGTCTTCCGCGAGTACCTCACCGACCACGTCGACGCCCTACTGCCCAGGGTCGCCGACGCCGCGAGCCTGGCCGGCGCGATGCGCGAGCTGGCTACCGACCCGCAATTACGCGAACGGCTGCGGGTCGCTGGCCGGGCTCTGCTGCCACGGTTCACCTGGGAAGCCAGCGCCCGGCGGCACCTGAAGATCTACGTAGAGGTGCGGGCGGCGCGCTCCTGCGGGCGGATCGGCTAGCTTCAGAGGTCGTGCCCTCTGAGAGCACCCAAGCTCCGCCTGCTCAGTGGTCGTGATCGTGGTCGTGGCCGGGGGGACGGGTAGCGAGGGCGGTGGCGCGCTCGACGACGTCGTTCGGGCCGACCATCCCGGCGTCCACGAGCACCGCCTCCAGCGCGCCGAGCCAGCAGCGGTAGTAGCTGAAGCTCTCCCCCGGCGGGTGCTCACGCTCCCACGCAGCAATCTGCGCGACCAGCTCGGCCTGGAACTGCGCCCATTCAAACGCGCCGGCGTCGTAGAGGGTGACGGCCAGGCCGAACGCCCTGCTCTCCCACGGCTCAGCGAACACCAGTTCGCCGTTGCTGCGCGGCGGTGCACTGGGCCCGTCGATCTCCAGCGGTGCGGCCGCCGTCATGGCGCCTTGACCTTCGCCACGCCCACCATGGCGTCGCGGGTGACCAGCCCAGCCAGCTGCTCCTCCGACATGTCTTCGGTGCCCGCCGGCCGCTCCGGCAGCACCAGCCAGCGCACCTCGGAGCTGGAGTCTCGGACCACGATCTCGGTCTCGGCTGGCAGCTCAAGGCCCATCTCGGCCAACACCACCCGCGGCTCGCGCACGACCCGGGCGCGGTATGCCGGGTCCTTGTACCAGCTCGGCGGTAGCCCCAGCACCGGCCACGGGTAGCACGAGCACAGCGTGCAGACGATCACGTTGTGCCGCTGCGGGGTGTTTTCTACGACCACGATGTGCTCGCCCTGCGGCCCCTTAAAGCCGAGCTCGGCGATCGCAGCAGTGCCGTCGGCGAGTAGTCGCTCGCGGTACTGCGGGTCGGTCCACGCCTTCGCGATCACCTTGGCGCCGTTCATCGGCCCGACCGATGTCTCGTAGGTCTGGATGAACTTGTCCATCACCGACGGGTCGACCAGCCCGCGCTCGGTGAGCAGCTGCTCCAGTGCCTCGGTGCGCAGCTCGATCGGCAGCCGGTCGGCAGGGGTCGTCTCAGTCATGACACGGGCTCCAGGTAGCTCTCGTACAGCTCGCTGGCCACTGCGAAGGGCTCAGCATCGGCTCCCCACAGCTCGCGGGAGTCGAAACGAACGGTGTAGACATGTTGCGCGTTCTCGCCGAGGAAGTGGGCGTGGGTGTCGGGGAGAAGCGCCGCGGGCTGGATCATCTCTATGGTGCCGCAATGCCCGCGCAGGTAGTGCGGTAACCGGGTGTGGCCCTTCGGCTTCAGGTCTTTGGCACGCACCCGCTCACCGACGGCGAAACGCGGTGGGTCCTCCACGGTGCGCAGCGAGCCCCCGGCGGTCGGCGCGTAGTCAGGCTTGTTCGGCTCGGACACCGGTGGCTCTTCGACGTCCTCACCGCCTAGCTTGCGGGCCCGGGCCTCCACCGCGCCGGGGGCGAGAATTGCGCTCTCGACTAGCATCAGCTCGGCCGCATGCAGCCACCGCCCGTAGTAGGTGTCGTCGAAGTATTCGGCGCGCTCCAGGCGTTCCAGCGCGTGCCTGAACGCGTCAAGGTTGCGGCCGGACACCCGACCCATCGACAGTAAGGCCAATGCGAACGCCCGACTCTCCCACTTCTGCGCGAAGACAGGTTCGTCCGCGGTCGGGGTTTTAACCCGGCTCCAGCCTTCGGCGCCACCCAGGTCCCCGATCCGGTTCACGATGGTTCACCTCCGGTGCTCGTGAGTGCGTAACAGTGTCCTACATCTGTTACGCACTCACGACGGTTCAGACGGTCCAAGTCTGCATGATCAGCGCATTCTGCCGGCGGGCCGTCAGCACCGAATCCAGGACATCGAGCGGGTTGATGGGCTTCACGCCCTCCATCATGTCGATCTCGCGCATGCCGTAGAGCGCGGCGGCCGAGAACCGGCAGGCGTAGACATGCCCGCCCTCGTTCATGAACGTCTGCAGCTGCTTGTTATAGCCCAGCGCACCAGGGAACGGCTCATCGCCGACCTTCGGATAGCCGCGGGTGGCCGCCGCCATCAGTGATCCAGGGCCGTAAAGCACCAGATGCGTGTCGAACCCCTTGCGGTTGATCCGGGTCGCCGTCAGCATATTGACCAGACCCACCGAGCCCTCGAATGGCACCGTGTGCATGAGGATGTAGGCCTTCTCGCCCGGCTCAGCCTGAATGTCCTCGAATACTTTTTCCTCGTAGTCGACGATCGCGTCGCCCTTGCTAACCCTTTCACCCACGATCTGTACCACCGGGGACTTCCTTTCATTATCGGGGTTGTTTTTCTTTGCGCGGATCTCGCGATCACACCGCCGGGTTCTGCGGCTGGGGAGGCGGCGCCCATTGTTGGCGGTGGCTGCCCGGCATGGACTGCATAATCCGCTGCCGCACCCGCCAGGGCAGCGCACGGTAAATGGGGACGAACAGACGCAGCCAGAACAACTCCTTGAGGCCGCGCGGCGGGTGCGGGGCCCGCCCGGAGTGCTGATGCGCCACTTGCTCGTGCGCCGCGATCATCAGGTAATGCTCGGAGTTGCGGCGTAGCCACTGGAAGAACGACATGTCAGCGCTTCTTGAGTGAGTCGAGGGCCTTCTGTGCGGCCAGGACGATGGGTTCGTTGAGCGCTCCGATCGCCGGCGAGTAGACGTTCTCCATCGTCGCAAGGTCGCCCAGGGTGAAGCCGAACTTGACCGCCATCGCGAGGAAGTCGGCTCGCTCTTTGATTCCCTCTTGGCCGACCATCTGGGCGCCGATCAGCCGAAGGCTGCCCGGCTCGGCGAGCAGCTTGACCTTGACCGGCTTGACGCCCGGGTAGTACCGGGCCCTCGAAATGCCCTGAGCGGTCCCCACTACGTAGGGGATGCCCAACGCGGTCGCAGTGGTCTCGCCGAAGGAGGCACCCCCGATCACCCACTTGCCCGCCGGGGTACCCCACGGCACGTACACCGCGCGGTAAGCCCGGTTGCCACCGCCGGCGTTGGTGCCAGCGACCTTGCCCTGAGCGTATGCGTGGCTGCCGGTCAGCCCCTGCAGCGGAACCCGGGTCAGCCCGTGCGGGATCTCGACGCAGTCGCCGGCGGCGAAGACGTCGGGCGCCGAGGTGGACATCCGTGCGTCGACGATCACGCCGCCGGTCGAGCCGAGCTTCAGCCCGGCCTTCGCGGCGAGGGTGTTGTTCGGCTCCTTATGGGTGCACACCACGACGATCTCGGCTTCTAGCTCTCCTTCCGAGGTCCGCACCGCACGGACGTGGCCGCTGCCGTCGCCGAGGAAAGCCTCCAACGTGCTGTTGTAGTGCGCGACGACGCCTAGCTCGCCCCACGACTCCTCGACCGGCGCCATGATGTCCGGGTCGACCATCTCAGCCAGCGGCCACGGGTTCGGGTCAACCAGGTGAGTCTCGATGCCGCGCTGGGCGAGCGCGGTGACCATCTCCACCCCGAGCGGCGAGGCGTCGACTACGACGGCCTTCTTCACCGAGTCGAGAACCTTGTCCCACTCCATGGCCCGGCGAATGTTCTTGACGTAGTACAGGCCCTCGAGGTCGCCGCCCGGCACTCCGGGATCGGCATAGTTGAAGCCGGTGGCCACTACCAGGGTTTCGTAGGAGACCTGACCCTCGCCAACAACTGTGACCATCTTGTGCGCTGTGTCCAGCGCGGTGACCGCGGTGCTGTAGTGCACATCGATGCCGGCGTCGATGTAGGTCTGCTTGCCGGCCAGGAACAGCCGCTCGAAGTCGGGGATCTCCTTGCCGTGGACATACGGGATACCGCAGGGGCTGTAAGCGACATCCTCGTATTCGGTGTAGACGACGACGTCAGCCCCCGGATCAGCCGCCTTCACACCACCGGCGGCGCCCAGACCAGCGGCTCCCCCACCAATGATCACCGTCTTGCGCGGCACAGATCATCCTTCTTCCGGCGTTTACGATGGGGCTCGTCCGCCCAGCCTTCTATACACCATAAGTGATGCGCGTTTATCATACTGAACGCAATGTCACTGTCAAGGAGATCACTCATGGCCAGGTCGGCGGCCACAGGCGGCCCGGGTTCTGCGGATGCCAGGCCGCAACGAAACGGACTGGCGGGTGACCGCGGCGGCCAAGTGGGCGTGGGCCGAGTGCCCGAATGGGAGCCGATCGTCGGCGCCATCGGCGCCAAGGTTCACGAGCTCCGCCAGCAACTTGGGCTCTCGCTGCAGCAGCTGGCCAGCCGCGCCGACGTGTCAGCCGCCGCAATCCACAAGGTCGAGCGCAACGACATGGTTCCGACGATCACCACGCTGCTGAAGCTGGCTGCCGCGCTGGGCCGTCCGATTGGGCACTTCGTCGATGCCGCGTCCGGTCCCGTGCAGGTGGCCGCGCACACTCTAGTCACCGGGCGACCGGCGCTGGCTGCACCGGCTCCAGGTGTGGAGCTCGCCGGCATCGGCGGCCCCCGGGAGCGCTTCCGGACCACCGGGGAGATAGCAACGCTCGCGCCGGGCGCCGAGTCCGGCGATGAGGTCACGCCGCAGCCGGGCGAGGAGCTACTTCTCGTGCTCGACGGCACGCTGGCCGTTGAGATCGCCGGCGAGCAGTACACCCTGCGCAGGGGCGACGCTCTGCACTACCCGACCGACCACCGCTACCGATGGTCCAACCCGGGGCGCCAGCCGACGCAGGTAATCCGGTTTTCCGTGCGTGGCCGCTGATCCCTGTGCCCGGGCTAGGCCATCTCGAGATCGTCGCGGTACAGCTTGTAACCTTGTTGGTACTCCATAACCCGGGCGACCTCGTCGATCAGTCCCTCTGCATAGCCTGCCCGGCGCAGTAGGTGAAACCCCAGCTCCATGCCGGACGCAATGCCGCCTGCGGTGATGATCCGCCCGGCGTCGACTACTCGGGCGCGGCTTATCCGGCACGCTGGCGCGATGTCCGCGAGTCGGTCGATCGGCACCTTGCCGGACGGGCCGGCCTCGACGCGGTCGGGTTCCTTGCGGCTGGTCGCGGAGATGCCGTCGAGCAGACCCATCTGCCCGTAAATCCAGGAACCGGTGCACACGCTGGTCAATAGCGTCGTCTCCGGCTGGCTGCCAATGAACTCATGCAGCCGTCCGTTGCGGATCTCCTGGCGGGTGCCGAAACCGCCAGGGATGAGGAAGGCGTCCATCGCCGGCCGGTCGGCGAAGGAGTAGTTGGGCAGCACGGTAAAGCCGGCCTGGGCCTGCACCGGCCGCAGCGCATCGGCGACGAGGAACGCCTCAAGTTCGGGATCGAACCGCCGCGCCACGGAGAACACCCCATGCGGCGCCGCGAAGTCGATGATTTCGACGTCCTTGAACACATAGATGCCGAGCCGAAACCCGCTTGTCGCCATGCCACCCCCGCACCGTTTCGCTGCCTCATCTGAGATCGATCCTGAAGGTTTGATCGAAACAGGTCAATGTTTCAGCCAGTCCATCGGACGTCCAGCCGATGATCGGGCGCCCCAGCCCGAGCCTCAGCCCGGCAAGTAGTGCCGCCCCGGATGAGGCCCCGATCGCGACCAGGCGGCTCGCCGCAGCATGCGCGCGGTCCTCATCGCGGGCCGCCAGCGCCAGCAGCACGGCATGCGCCGGTTCGATGCATTGGCCGCGGGCCGCCCAGGCCAGGAACGCCAAGGCCGGTTCGGTCGTGCGTACCGAGGTGGCAACCGCGACTAATTCGGGTTCCGCCGCCGGCCCGCAGCGGGCCCGTGCCGCAAGCAGCGCGCCGGCCAGGATGTCGTCCCCGGCCGGGGTAAGCCCCGGCCCGCGCCCGCCCAGATGCGCTGCCAGCCCAGTCAGGTCAGGCACGGCGGCGGCGCAGGGCAGGGCAACTGTCGGGGGCGGCGGCAGCTCGCCCACCCAGGTCGGCGCCTCCAGTGCCACCGCCCATCCTGGCCCCGAAAGCCGGGAACCGTCCGTCCACACCGCGGCGCCTGGCCGCAGCACCGGTAACGCCGGGCACCGCAGGCTCAGCGGACCGGATGGCACCCCCGCGGACGTCACCGCGAACAGCCCGCCCGGAAACCGGCAGTAGGCAGCCCGCGAGTAGACCGCGACCACCCGGCCCTCGGCGAGATCGTCGAGCACCTTGCGAGCCCCGAGGCCGACGTCGAGCGCCCTCACCGCACCAGGCGAGCGTCCAGGGCGGCCAGCGCCTCGGTGAAACACTCCAGCGGCGCGGTGGCCACCCCGGCGCCGATCTGCCCGACGCCCGAGGAGGAGTGCAGGATGCCGGTGGTGATCTGCGGGGTGATCCCCAGCTCCACCACCCGCCGCACGTCCACCCCGATCGGCGTGCCGCTGAAGTCCAATGGAGGCAACGTGAAGCGGCTGCTAGTGCCGACGCATATCTGCCGGAAAGCCTCGGTGGCCCGCCTGGCGTCGGCCATCGACCCACCGAGAAACGCCGCCACGGCTGGCGAGCCGGCGGCGGCCGGGCCACCCAGCCCGACCAGCTCTAGCACGGCGGAGTCGCCGATATCCGGGGCGGCGTCCTCGGGCCCGTAGCCGGAGTAGTACAACGCGTCAGTGATGGGCGGCGCAGCAGTGATGTGCCACTCCGGCGAGCCCGCAAGCTTGATTCCGAACGTGGTCCCATTGCGGGACATGGTCGTGACGATGCTCGATCCGCTCACCTGCTCGGCCCACAGGGTGAGCGCCTTGGCTGCCGCCATCGCCAGCGTGAGGAAGAAGAGGTGATTGCCGGATAGGAAGCGGGCCATCCCGCCGCGCTGCTCGTCCGGCAGCTCAGCGAGTTGGGGCAGCCACGTGCGGACGAGCAGGTTGGTCGCTGCCTGGGTGCGCATGTGCAGGTCGTCGCCCATCGAGACACCCTGCGCGGCCAGGTTGAGGATGTCCAGCGGGCCCGCCAAGCTGAGAATGCGGGTCAGTGCCGGCCCGGCGACATCGCGCAGGAACCGCAGCCGCTCGATCGCACCGTCGGTGTCCCGACCAAACCAGGCCACCTCGCCTGGGCCTTGGCTGATCGGCGCGTAGGAACGGGTGCCACCCTCACGGTCGGCCACCACGAAGACCGGCGCGGTCGGACCGATCGCGCTGGCCATCGGTACCACCGCCTGGTGGTGATTGGCCGGCTCCAGCGCCACGTCGCCGCCCGCCAGCAACCGCTGCGCCTGCTCCACGTCGGCCGCCCAGCCCTCGGCGACCACGGCGGCCCGCATTGAGCGGCGCAGCGGGTCGCACACCTGCCCGAAGTCGATCGCCGGGCCGCAGTGCAGCAGGGTGCGACCTTCCACTCCGGGCACAGCCTGCTGCACCGTGGATACCTCGACAAGCTGCGGCACACCGGAGTCCAACCGCCGCACCACCTCGGCGTTGGCACCGTCCACAGCGGATCCATGATCCCCGTAGAGCCGGCTCAGTGTGGCCACCGCAGCCAGGTCGCCACCAGCAGGGATCCGCCAGTCGACATGCTCCACCGCCACGTCCTGCGCCCGCAGGGCATCGGCGAACATCGGTAAGCCGATGTTGACCGCCCTGATCTGCTCCGGCAACACGCTCACGATGCACCCTCCTGCTGATCGTCCTGGTCAACCACTGCCCTGGCCGCCGCCAGCAGCGCACTCTCGGCGCGGTCGTGGGCCGCGGCCCGCTCGCTGACCGTGGCGTCCAGTTCGTCCAGTGACCTTCGCAGGTTCCCCGTCATGCGGTGCACTGCCGTTGGCGCGGCGCCGCCCTGAGCATGCCGGGAAAGCACAATCTGCCACGGGTCGAGCACGTCGGACAGGTCGATGCCGGCCAGCCCCCAGGATCGTCCGGTGTGCTCCCGGGCGGCCTCGTCCAGCATCTCGCCGGTGATCTTCATGCCGGGGGTGCCGGCTCGGCTGGCCGCCCGTACAGTGCGCCCGACGACGACGTAAGCGGTGCGGTAGTCCACTCCGCAGACCTGAACCAGGTGCTCGGCGAGGTCGGTGGACTGGGTGTAGCCGGCGCGCAGCTGCTCGGCCATCCGCTCGACGTTGACCCGCATCGTGCGCACCACCCCGGTGATCAACCGGGTGATTCGCAGGCACAAGTCGAGCGCCCGCGGTACCTCGCCATAGGCGAAAATCAAGTTGTCGCTGCGGGCGGATGGGCTCTTGGCGACGGCGAGGAACCCGGCCAGGCGCCCGATGACGATCCCAGAGGCACCCCGGACGATCGCCAGCGAGTACGGGTTACGTTTCTGCGGCATGAGCACGCTGGCCCGGGTGTAGGCGTCCGCCAGATCAACGAAGTCGAACTCGCTGCTCGACCAGATCTCCAGGTCCTCAGCCAATTTGCTGAACCCGGACAGCAGGCTGGCCGCGGTGGCCAGTACGTGGATCAGGCCATCGATCTGCCACATCGCGTCGCGGGTGTGCTCGATCACACCACGGAACCCCAGCGCGGCGGCGATGAAGCTGCGGTCAGAAAGCAGCCGGGTGCCGTTGACGCACCCAGCGCCGCCCGGGCTGCAGTCGACCCAGTCCAGCTCCTCGAGTAGCCGGCGGGCGTCCCGTAGCGTCGAGTACACGAAAGACAGCAGGTAGTGCCCAAACGTCGAGGGCTGGGCCTGCTGCAGGTAAGTCTGGTCGGGCATCACGGTTTGGACGTGCTCGTCGGCCCGGTCGACGGCTACCCGGGCGAAGCTGGCGGCCTCGGCGACCAGCTCGACGAGCTGGCGGCGCAGGTGCAGCCGCAGCGCGATCCGAGCCGCCTCACGCCGCGGCCGCCCGGCATGCAGCCACCCTGCAACGTCGCCGATCCGGGAAACGAAGTAGTGCTCGCGGGAGTTGTACGGCTCGCCGTAGGAGGGGTCGTAAGGGAACTCATCGGCAGGGATCTCGTATACCTCAAGCAGCAACGCCAGCAGCTCGCGCTGAGCCGGCATCGGTACGATGCCGCGCCGGGCCAGGTCGAGCACGTGTGCCAGGTCGGCCAGGTTCAGGCCGCGGTGCAGGAATGAGGCGTCCGCGTTTTCCAGCGTGAAGCCCGACTCCACCAGCTCGCGCGCGGCTTCGGTCTGCGGCGGGCCCTCTTCGCGCCTTGGCGTCACATCCGTCCTCCCGATATCCGCCGGCGCAGTGCGACCACGGCCGGCACCACACCTCCGGTGTGCCAGAACACCACGGGTCCCCGAACGCCGCCGGCCCGCCGGGTCAGCACCGCGAATGCCTTGGCCCCGTAGGTGTCGTCGAGCAGTAGGCCCTCGGTGTGCAGCGCGAGACGGGCGGCGGCCAGGTCGGCCTGCGACGCGACGCCGAAGCCAGGCCCACGGGCGTCGACGATCTCCAGCCGCCCGGGATGGGGTGGTGGATAGCCCAGCAGCCGGGCGCACGCCTCAGCCAGCGCGTGGACCTTGCTAGTGATCTCCTGCAGTGGCCGGCTGACCGATACTCCCAGCACCGGCCACGGCGGTCCGGCGGCCAGCAGCCCGGCGCAGCTGCTTCCGGATCCGACGGCCAGCACCACCAGCGCAGGTTCTGCGCCGTCGGCCAGTGCAGACTGCGCCAGCTGAGCCGCCAGCTCGTCCGCGGCGACCGCGAACCCCACCGCGCCCAGCGGAGTGGACCCTCCGCGCGGCACTGGGAACGGCCGGCGGCCAGCCGCGGCCAAACCGGCGGCGCGCTCCTCGATCGCGGCGTCCAGGGCCTCGCGCGCCTGGTCACCGGTTGGCCGGATGCAGGCGCCGGCAGCCGCCGCGATGGCCAAGTTGGCCGGGCCGTACCCGTCGCTCCAGCCGTCATCGCCACAAACGACTAGCTCGCAGTCCAAACCTGCAGCACGGGCGGCCAGGGCGGCGGCCGGGCAGAAGTTCGAGCCCGGACCGCCGCCGGTGACCAGCACGTCGCACCGGTCGGCCAGGGCCCGTCCCAGCAAGTACTCCAGCGGCCGGGTCTTGTTGCCGCCGACTGCGAACCCGGCCAGGTCGTCGCGCTTGAGTAGCACCCGGCCCCGTCCCAACACCGCCTCTAAACGGTGTGCTCGCACCAGCGGCGTAGGCAGCACCGCGAGTGGGAACCGCGGTGGGATCATGGCCAGGTCTCCCTCTCGCCGGCCCGGGCCGCGGCGGCGCGAGCCAGTACCGCGTCGACCATCTCTCCCGCCGTGGCCACGGGCGGCCGGCTAATCCAGCCGCGGACGTCCTCGACCGAGGCCAGCCCGCGCTCAGCCAGCGCTACCGCGAGGTCTGCCGGCCGCCCAGCCAGTACTTCCTGCAGCGCCGCCTGTGCCTGGTGCTTGCCCAGCCGCGTCGAAAGCCCGGCCAGCACCCGCTCGGAAGTCAGCGTGTCCCCGTGCCGGCCCAGGTTCGCCGCCATCACGCCAGTGTGCACTTCCAGCCCGCTCACGATCGTGCGCGCGGTCCGCAGTGCGGCGCCGGTCAGCAGGCATACCTCGGGCAGCGCCACCCACTCGGCCTTCCATCCGCGACCATCGCGCTCGTGCAACTGGGTCATGCCCTCGGTCAGGACTGCAGCCGAGGACCGGGCCAGCCGGGCCAAGGTGTCCAGGTGCTCGCTGCTCTCCGGATTCCGCTTGTGCGGCATGGTGATGCTGCCGACCGCGGTGGCCGTGGTGGGCTCTGCCAGCTCATCGATCTCCGGGCGCTGCAGCTCATAGACCTCGCCGCCGATCCGGGCCAGGGTGCAGCACACCATGGCCAGCAGATGCCCGAACTCGGCGAGCCGGTCGCGTGAGGTGAGCCAGGAGATGCCGGGGTCAGCGAGCCCGACCTCAGCGCAGAACTGCTGCCGCAGCGCCGTTGCGTCCGCCTCGAAGAAGCCCAGCACCCCCACTGCGCCGCCCAACTGCCCGACCAACCACCTGGAGCGCCCTTCGCACAACCGCTGCAGGTGCCGCCGCACCTCGTCGGCCCAGGACGCCGCCTTGAATCCGAAGGTGATCGGCGCGCCAGGCTGGCCATGAGTCCGTCCTACCTGGACGGTGTCCCGATGAGTCTGGGCCAGGTCAAGCAGATCGGCCTCCAAGGCCCGCAGCTCGCGCCAGACGAGTGCGCCGACCTCGCGCAGCACCACCCCGAACCAGGTGTCAGTGAGATCCTGCACGGTGGCACCGACGTAGACGTACTCCCGGGCATGTTCAGGCAGCACCCGCCGCAGGCCACGGATCAGGCCCAGGGTGGAATGCGAGGTGAGCCGGGTCTGCTCCGCGACGTAGTCCAGATCGAGCGACTGCACCTGGGCGCCGGCGGCGATCGCCTCAGCGGCGTCCGCGGGCACGATCCCGAGGCGAGCCTGCACCCTGGCTAGCGCGACAAGAATGTCCAGCCAGCACTGCAGGCGCGCTGGCTCGTCGAACACCTGGACCAGCTCGTCGGTGGCCCACAGGTGGGCGTAGCTGGCCGAGTCGGTCAGCCGGGTGCCCACGCCGGCTCCAGCGCGCGGGCTAGCCCGGTCAGTGCCTCCCGCACCTGCTCGAGCGACGACCCCCACGGCACCGACACCCAACCCTCACCGGCCTCGACGTGCTCCTCCTGCAGACAACACTTGGTCAGCGTGCCGGACACCGGGTTCCGCTTCGGGCAAAAGTCCACGGTGGATGGTTCGCAGCCGTAGCACCAGCGGTGGATCTGGAGGGATCGCTCGCAGCCGAGCAGCGTCCAATTCGCCAGCGGCGGACGTTCATCCAGATAGGACACCTTGGAGCCGGCGACGGTGACGCCGGAACCTCGGCAGGGCAGCAAGTAGTGGTCGGCGGGGTGCGCGCTGGCCACCTCGGTGAGATCCACCACCTCGGGCACCAGCTCCAGCGGCGGCAGGTCCTCGGTGACCGCGAGCACCCGCTGAGCTTGGTCGAACAGCTTGGCCGGCTCCGGCGGGACGACCTCGCGCACGACCACCCGGCGCGGGCGAGGGTTGAGGATGAAGTTGACGTGCTGGTATCGACCGCGCACCACCACGGCCCGGGCACCGGGTGCGTCGGTGACCGCGGTAGCGGCCAGGGCGGAGGGGATCGCGGTGTCCACGTCGGGCCGGTGCAGGAATACGCACTCCTGCGGTCCGGCCAGCACTTCCAGCTCGACGATTGGGCTGAACAGTTCGGTCTCCGAAGCCTTGGCGACCCGCAACACCGCGGTGCGCTCACCGCCGCACACGACGAGAAACCGGGTGCGGCGGTAGGCCTCCCTGCCAAGAAAATGTGCACGCAGCGTGCCCTCGTCCAGCGGCCCAGACACAGTGGCCACCGCGACGCCACGGTATCGACCGGGTACGAGGTTCTCCGCCATCACCGTACCGGCGTCCCGACCACGGCGGTGTCCCAACGCACAGTGTCAGAGCGCAGACCCAGCCGCAGCGTTTCCACCGTCATCAGCTGCTCCAGGCCCACGTTGCCGAGGTTGACTTCGGGTCCGAACCGACGGATAAACCAGGCCTGCTGCTCCAACCGTGGAGCTTCGAAGATCACGTGCTCCAACCCGACGCTGTCCACGACCGCGGCCACTATGTCCTCGTGGACTCGCCCGGTGGCATCGAAGGTGCCGACGGTGCCGCTCGCCCGCCCCTCGGTGACCACGAGGTGGGCGCCGGCGGCCAGGTCAGCCTGCGCCTCGGCCCGCCACTGCGCCGGCGTCCGCTGCTCGCCCGGGTCCTTGGACCCGACCTCGGCGAGCACGACGAACCGGCCGGCGGCCAGCTCGATAAGGTCGTGCTTGTCGGCCAGGCTCATCAAAACGGTCCCGCGGGACACCTCGACGTAGCGGAAGCCGACCTCGGCCGCCCAGGCCAGGCACTCCTCCGCCCGCCCCTGCGCCCAGGCGATCTCGAGCAGGGTGCCGCCGAGGCAGGCAGCGACGTCGGCCTCCGCCAGCAGTCGCATCTTCTCCGGTAGGCCAGGGTCGACGTAAGCGGTACCCCACCCGGTCTTCCACACATCGACGTACCCAGCGCCGGTCGCCAGCACGGCGGCCGCGGTGGTAGGCGGCACGCCGGTGTCCAGCACGTGCGTCAGCCCGGTGGCACGGGGCTTGCTGCTGCGGGCAGGCAGCTCGAGGAACCTCGGCGGTCGCACGGCCTCGATGTTAGATCACATAGTGGGCAAGCACCTACTATCGGAAACGACGGTGGGACGGAGGCGGCGATGGCGGACACGACGGCGGCGGTAGGGGTCGATGCACCAGCCGCGCTGGCCGAGCTGGTGCAGATCCTACGAGTCCACCCCGGGCTGCGCGGAAAGGCGGCGATTGGCCTGGTCAGCGAGGTGCTGGGACCGGGTGACTGGATCTCCGGCCCAGGTGACGACGGCGCAGCGGTGGCCGCGCTGGGCGGGCAGGTGGTGGCCTGCGGTGAGGCGCTGTGGCCGCCGTTCGTGGCCGCGGACCCGTACGGCGCCGGCTTTGCCGCGGTGCTCACCAACGTCAACGATCTGGCCGCGATGGGCGCATTACCGCTGGGCATCGTAGACACGATCGTCGGCTCTGAGGAGGTGGCTCGCTCGGTGCTGCTCGGAATGCGGCGTGCGGGCGAGCTCTACGACGTGCCGATCCTCGGCGGGCACCTCACGCTGCACGACGGGCAACCCGCGGTCTCGGCGTTCGGCGTCGGCACGACGAGCGGGCAGGCACTGTCGGTGACCCGGGTGCGGGCCGGGCAGAGTTTGCTGGTGGCCGCCGCGCTGGATGGCCGGATGCGTCCGGACTTCCCATTCTTCAGGGCCTTCGAGGAGCGTGGGTCCCAGTGCGCCGGGGACGTGCGGCTCTTTGCCAGCCTCGCCGAGTCCGGGGCGTGCGTGGCGGCCAAGGACATCAGCATGGCCGGGTTGGTCGGGTCGCTGGCAATGCTCCTGGAGTGGGGCCGCCATGGGGTCGCGCTTGACGTGGATGTGGTGCCAGTGCCCTCAGGGGTCGGGTTGGCGGCCTGGCTGACTTGCTTCCCCAGCTTCGGCTTCCTGCTCTGCGCCCCGGCCGGCCGTGAGGGGGACTGTGCGCAACCGTTCCTGGACCGCGGGTTGTCCGCGGTCGTAGTGGGCCGAATCGATGACTCGGGGCTGCTTGCGCTGCGGGTCGGAGGTGCCTCCGCCACCGTCCTCGACTTGGCCGTCGACGACGTCACCCGACTCGGGCGCCCCTGACGGGCTGTTGCCGCTCAGCTTGCAGTTTCGACCTCGCTGGGCAGTGGGTAGGCCGTCTCGCGCCGGCCGGTCCGCAGCGCGATGTCGGTGGCCACACTGAAGATTCGCGCCGCCCGGTCCGGGTCTCGCCACTCGTGGCAGGCGGCGAACTCCAGCCACTGTCCGGGCGGCACGACACTGACGCCGCAGTAGTCCAACTCGCCCCACGTCACCGCGAGCTCGATGAGCTCGAGCAGCTCGTCAACGTCGGACTCGACGGCGAGCAGCCGGTCGTGGTGGCGGCGCAGTGACAAGTCCACCCGGCAGCCGGCGCGGCACGACTGTGCCGCGACCCGGTCGTCGGTACTGGGCCAGGTAACAGTCATCCGGGGCCTCCTTGGGGCATGCTGGGATGAATGTTTCCGGCCACAGTGCTCCGCAGCGTTGCACACACGTTGCACGCTGGTGAAACACAACGCATTCCGGATCGAGGAGGACGCCGGTGAGCACCCGTTCGGTAGACGCGACGTGGGACGGGGGGCTGCGCTGCCGGGTATCTGCCGGGCGCTTCGAGCTGATCGTGGATGAGCCGGAGTCGGTCGGTGGCACCGACCAAGGCCCGCAGCCCACCGAGCTGCTGCTAGCGTCCATCGCGGCCTGCTTCACGCTGGCCATGGCCTACTCAGCCGGCAAGCGGGGCGTCGAGCTGACCGGGCTGCAGGTACGGGCGAGCGGCGATTACGACGGCCCGAGCTTCTCCGCGATCCGGCTCTCTGTGCGGGCCGACGCGCCGGACACCGACGGCCTGCGCCGGCTGGTGCCCGCGGCGGAGCGGCTGTGCTACGTCACCAACACCCTGCGCCGCGGCCCCGACGTGACGGTGAACGTGGGCTTGTCCTGATCCCGGCCTGCGTGTTGGTCGTAGGCTCGGGCGTCGTGAGCGGCCCCCAGATCACCCTGATCGCCAGGCTCACCACCTCCGCGGTGGATGCCCGGCGCGGCGTGGTGCGGCTGCACCCGGAAGTACTCGACGCGCTGAGGTTGCGGCCGTGGGACGCGGTGCGGCTTACCGGGGCCCGGGTCAGTGCCGCGCTGGCGGCCGCCGGGCAGAACGCTCCGGGTATCGCGCTGCTCGATGACCTCACGCTTTCCAACCTGGGGTTGACCGAAGGTTGCGAGGTGGTCCTCGCGCCGGTGCAGGTCCCTGCAGCCCGTTCGATCACCGTCACCGGGTCCGTCCTGGTCAGCCATTCGGTGAGTCCTGAAACGCTGCGTCTGGCACTAGCCGGCAAGGTGCTCACCGCCGGAGACACGGTGTCGCTGCTCCCGCAGGATCTGGCTCCTGGATCCAACACCGCGGCGGTGCGTAGCCGGCTGGCCGCGGCGATCGGGGTCACCTGGACCAACGAGCTGCTCACCGTGACGGCCACCGACCCCGCCGGGCCCGTTGCCCCGCACCCGTCAACTGTCATCGGCTGGCGCGATGGCTCCAGCACCGGAAACCCGCCGGGGCAGCCGCAAGCCCCCAGCCCGGCTCCGGCGGTCGCGGCGCCTGCGGTGGCCGACCTGGTGGGAGCCCAGGCCGCCGCCCGGCGGTTGACCGAGTGGTTCGATCTCACCTTCCACCGGCCCGACCTGCTACGCAGCCTCGGCGCCAGCCCCCGCCTTGGGGTGGCGGTGCACGGTCCGGAGGGCGTCGGCAAGGCGACGATGGTGCGCGCGGTGGCCCGTGACGCCGGTGCTCAGGTCATCGAGTTGGCCGCGCCGAGCGTGGTGGCCGTGCAGCCCGACGCCGCCACACAGCGGGTGCATGACGCGGTAGCGGCCGCCTCCCGGCGTCACCCGAGCGTGCTGCTGATCACTGACATAGAGGCGCTGCTGCCGGCAACCAACCCGCCGCCGCTGGCCACCGTCGTGCTCGACGCTCTGGCGGCCGCGCTGGACCGGGTCGCGCTGGTAGTCACCACCGCGCATCCCGAGTCGGTGGATCCGCGGTTGCGCGCGCCGGAGCTGATCGATCGCGAGCTGTCGCTTGGCCTGCCCGATGCGCGAACCCGCACAGAGCTGCTCCGGGTGCTGCTCGCCGCGGTGCCGCTGGCCACCGATGTCGATCTGGCGGCCGTGGGTGAGCGCACCCCGGGGTTCGTTGCCGCCGACCTGGTCGCGCTACGCCGCGAGGCCGCGGTGCGCGCCGCGCTGCGCCACACGTGCGCCGCCGGAAATGATCTCGTGGTCATGCAACAGGATCTGATCGGCGCGCTGGACACCGTCCGCCCCATCTCAATGTCTACTTCGGACACCATCAGCGCCGGTGGGCTGACCCTGGACGACGTCGGCAACATGACGCAGACCAAGCAGGCGCTCACCGAGGCGGTGCTGTGGCCGCTGCGTTATCCCGATTCGTTCACCCGCCTGGGCATCGACGCACCCCACGGCGTGCTGCTCTACGGCCCGCCTGGCTGCGGCAAGACGTTCCTGGTCCGGGCGCTGGCCGGGTCCGGGGCACTCAACGTCTTCTCGGTCAAGGGCGCGGAGCTGCTGGACAAGTGGGTTGGTGAGTCGGAACGGGCCGTGCGGGAACTGTTCCGCCGGGCCTCCGACGCCTCCCCCGCGCTGTTTTTCCTCGATGAGGTCGACGCGCTGGCACCGCGCCGGGGCGGGTCCTCCGACGCCGGCGTCGGCGATCGGGTGGTCGCGGCGCTGCTCACCGAACTAGACGGGGTGCAGCCGCTGCGCGACGTGGTCGTGCTCGGCGCCACCAACCGCCCTGATCTCATCGACCCGGCGCTGCTGCGGCCCGGCCGGCTGGAGCGGTTGGTGTACGTGCCGCCGCCGGACGCACCAGCCCGGGCGGCCATCCTGCGGTCCACCGCCCGCAACACTCCTCTATCGGCCGACGTTGATCTCGACGCGCTGGCCGCTGAACTGGAGGGTTATTCCGCCGCGGACTGCGCGGCGCTGATCCGCGAGGCGGCGCTGACCGCCATGCGGGAATCGATGGACGCCACCGAGGTCACCGCCGCGCAGCTGGCCGCCGCTCGCCAGACCGTCCGCCCTTCGCTGGACCCGATGCAACTCACCGAGCTGGCCAGCTACGCCGCCGCGCATGGCCTAGCGCCGCAGCCCGACTCGCCGCTGCCGTGAAGGCAGATCCCACAGTGACGCCGTGGCCGACGCCACCAGCCACCAGCCACCAGCCACCAGCCACCAGCAGCAATAGCACTCATGGGTACGCGTAGTCGTTCGTGACGATCAGGATCAGGCCCGGAGAAGCGTTCTCGATGCCCGGGAACCGAGCCTCGACACGTGTCTTGAACTGGGCAGCGAGGGCCTCAGCCGCGGCGCGCTGGTCGGTGCCCTCCTGGTAGTACACCGTGGTTGTCGGGATGGTGCCACGGGCGTAATTGCCGACCTCGATCACCGTCCAACCGGCAGCACTAAGATCACGCGCAGCTCGGGCAGCCAAGCCTCGGATGGTGCTGTTGTTGTAAACGCGCACCTCACCGCGACTAGCAGTGATGGCACTACCGCCATTGTCACCGGCAGGAGGGCCCTCGGCGGCGCTCGGCGGAGCGGGCGGGGAAACTGCGGGTGCTCCAGTGGAAGGCGCTTCGGTAGAGGGCGCTTCAGGAGAGGGTGCTTGAGCGGACGGCGAGATCACCGGTGGGGGAAAGGGAATGGCAGTGGGCACCACCGATGTGCTGACGGGAGCATGAGTGGCAGTGACCGGCGGTTTCGCCGCCGTCCGCTCTCCACGGGTCAGCGCTAGCACCAACCCGATAACGGCGGCGATGATCGCGAGCGCGAATAACGCCAATCCGGCGGTGCGCAGCCGTCTGCTGCCTCCGTTACCTCCACTACCGGGCGTGCCCATGGCCTACGTCGACCCGACGCCGAGCCGGCGGGCGGCCCGTGCGCGTTGACGACCGGATCGCAGCCGACGCAGCCGCTTGACCAGCATCGGGTCGGCGGCAAGCGCCGCTGGCCGGTCGATCATGCTGTTGAGCGCCTGGTAATAACGAGTGGCGGACATGTCGAACAGCTCACGGATGGCCTGCTCCTTGGCACCGGCGTACTTCCACCACTGACGCTCGAAGGCCAACATCTCGCACTCTTGAGCGCTGAGGCCCTCGGGCTGGTCATCGATCAGGTGCGTCGCCTGTGCGGCGTCCATCGCGCTCCTCGGTTCCCAACCAGGGGAATCACAGCGGTGTGATTCTGGCCAGCATTGAACCATGCGGTGGCCGGAAGGGACCGGGGGGCTCCCCGACACCTGCCCAGGATGCCGGGCGACGCACGCCGACGATTACTGTTCCGCATCATGGCTGTATGTCCGATCCGGATCGTCGGCGACCCGGTGCTGCACAACCCCACTAGCCTCGTCACGGATTTCGGCGCGGAGCTGCACGCGCTGGTTGACGACATGTTCGACACGATGGCGGCCGCCCAGGGCGTCGGGCTCGCCGCCAACCAGATCGGCGTGGACCTGCGCGTGTTCGTCTACGACTGCGCCGATGAGCAGGGCGGGCGCCAGCGGGGTGTGGTGGTTAACGGGGTGTTGGAGACCAGTGAGCGTCCGGAGACCATGCCCGACCCCGACGACGACTGGGAAGGTTGCCTCTCGGTACCCGGTGAGTCCTTCCCCACCGGGCGAGCCGCCTGGGCGCGGGTCACCGGCGTCGACGCCGACGGCGTGCCGGTCACCGTTGAGGGCACCGGCCTGTTGGCGCGGTGCCTGCAGCACGAGACCGATCACCTCGACGGGACGCTTTACCTCAACCGGTTGGTCGGCCGCTACGCCCGCGAGGCGAAGAAGATGCTCAAGGCCCAAGGTTGGGGTGAGCCCGGGTTGAGCTGGGACCCTGCCGCAACCCGTCCGGACGACTGAGCACGCGCGGTCCCTGCATTCACAGCCCGAGGTGGAGCCGGAGCGCACCGTCGGCTTACGCCAGCTGACCGGACCCGGATCGCTGCGCTGCCGTTGCGACCGAGAGGTGTGCGGTGCGCTGCGGCCGCTATCCGGCTCCGAATGGCGGTCACGGGGCAGAAAAGCTGGCGGAACAGGAGTGGGTGTGGTGACGTTGCTTGAGTAACGGTGTAATCCTCGAAAAGAGGCGGTGGTCGGGGTGGATCCCTTGGACTCCTACTCGCGGACGGTCACCTCGGTGGCGGCGGCGATCACCCCGCACGTCGCCAGTCTGCGGGTCGGGCCGGGCGCCGGGTCGGCTGTCGTGTTCGCCGACGACGGATTGCTGCTGACTAACGCGCACGTCGTCGGCCCCGCCCGGGATGGCGTCGCGGCGTTCACCGACGGCACCGAGCGCCGCTTCGACGTAGTGGGCGTCGACCCGTTGTCCGATCTGGCGGTGCTCCGGACCCGCGGTGCCACGCCTGCTGCGGCGGTCTTAGGCGACGCGGACGGTCTGGTCGTCGGGCAGTTGGTGATCGCCGTTGGCAATCCGCTGGGTCTCGCCGGATCGGTGACCGCCGGAGTAGTCAGTGGGCTGGGCCGGTCGTTGCCGGTGCGCTCGGGCCGGGCCGTGCGGGTGATCGAGGACGTGATCCAGACTGACGCCGCGCTCAATCCCGGCAACTCCGGTGGCGCGCTGGCCGACGCCAGCGCCGAGGTGGTCGGGATCAACACCGCCGTCGCTGGTGTCGGGCTCGGGATGGCAGTGCCGATCAACGCGACCACCCGCCGGATCATCGGTGCACTGCTGGCCGACGGCCGGGTGCGCCGCGGTTACCTCGGGCTCGTCGGGACACCCGCCCCGCTGCCCGGACCGATCGCCCAACGCACCGGCCAGACGTCGGGGCTGCGACTGGTGGAGGTCATCCCGGGCAGTCCCGCCGACCGGGCCGGACTGCACACCGGAGATATCGTGCTCAGCGCCGGGCGCAAGCCCGTCACCGACGCCCAGGGTATCCAGCGCCAGTTGTTCTCGGAGGCTATCGGCGCAACCCTGCCGATCACCGTGCTGCGCAACGGCGCGATGGTCGACGTGATCACCGTGCCCACCGAGCTGGTGGCGAGCTAGGCAGCGTCTGGGACACGCCGTAACGGATCGTGGCCCCCGATCACCCTAGGTGTGCGACTATCGCCCGCAGTATCCGGGAGCGGGAGTTAGCTATGACGACGTCGCTGGAACGCGGGCGGTACGACTGGCCGTGGCGGGGCGGTCCCGGATTCGTCACCCCGGACGGCTCTCAGATCATCCTGCACGGCCGTGCGCTGGACGTATCCCGTCCGTGGTCATGCGGGTTCATCGCCCTGGTCCGTGGTGTCCGCCGGTCGTTCACTGTCGCCGAGGCCAGCGCTTTCGACTGGCACGCCACGTTCACCACGATCCCCGATCAGCTGGTCCGCCAGCCGTACAACGCTGGGGAGCTGGTGATCGGGATCAGAAACGACGACTACCGGGCAGCCTGGCGTGGACCATGGTTCGAACTGCACACCAGAGGCAGCGGTTCCCCGGACGGGATAGGCACGATTTTCGATGCGTTCCGGCTGACTGACACCCCGCTGGGCCTACTGGCTGCGCCCCGCAGCGCGAGACAGGCCCAGCTGGAACCGGTGCGGGTGGCCAAGGAGATCCCCGGGATCGGTTATCTGACGATCGAACGCCCCGGCGCCAGCCAACTCGTGGTCCCCGACTTTCAGGGCCATCTGACGAAGCATGGCGAGGTGTGGCGGGAGCCGCTCGGGCCCGGCGCGCAGGGTCGGTCCCGGTCCGACGCCCTGATCCTGGCTACGCCCACTGCGATCACCAGGTTGGTTCCCGGACCGGCCGACACCACGGATCCGAACGAAGCGTTAGCCTTTCTAGACAATCTGAGCGTGATTTGGGAGCCCGCATGATTCTGCTGGGGGTGCCCGTGCTCGCTGGCGCGTTTCTCCTCGTCGAGGCCGGCCTCGAGCACATCAGGGCACCCAAGATTTTGGCTCGCGCGGCCGGTACCGGGTTGGTGACCGCACGTGCCATCGCGACCGTCGAATTCGTCGTCGGGGTGCCGTCGGTAGCCGCGGTGATTTTCGGCACCCCCGAGTTGCGGTGGGCGCTGGCCGCCCAGGCAGTGATGTACGTAGCCTTCGCCGCACACTTGTCATGGCGCCGCTACCGGCGCGATGAGTCCGACTGCGGCTGCAACCGGATGGGTACCCAGGTCGGTCCCGGTGGGATCGCTCGGGCCGTAGTGCTGGCGGCCGCCACATGCGCCGCGACCACTCTATATCCGGCCGCCGCACTGCCCGGCGGAGGCATCGCGGTTCTCCTGGTCGCCTGCGCTGCGGTGATGGCCGTACTGCTGTACACGCTGCCGGCGGCGGTCGACGGGCGCGCAGCGTGAGCGCGGTCACCGCAGGGCTGGTGCTGAGCTGGGGCTGCCTGGCGGTGCTGGCGCTGGCGATGGCCGGGATCTTGCGGCAGCTGCGAGAGCTGCAGGGCGAGGTGGCTCAGCTCAGCGCACCACCATGGCGCGCCGCAGCGGGCCGCCGGGTGGCGGAGTTGGCCGGAACGGATCCCCTGGTCTTGCTGGTGCTCGACCCTGGGTGCAGCTTCTGCGACACGGTGCACGAGCCGTTCACCCGGCTGGCCGGCGAGCATCCCGGTACCCGGTTCGAGGTGCTGTCACCGCGTACCCGGTGGGCTGACGCACCGAACATCCGGTCCCGGGTGGACCCGGACCTCGTCAGGGAACTGGACCTGCCATGGGCACCGGCGCTGCTACACGTCAGCGCCGACGGCACGGTGCTGGCCAGCCAGCCGATACCGTCCCCGGAGCTTCTCGACGAGCAGGTCACGAGCCTGCTGAACACCGCACTGCACCGGCAAGGAGCGTGATGATCCAAGCTCAGATTCCCCGGGTCGACCAGCCGGATTCCGACGCAGCGCCACGCAGCGTGCAGTTCCGCGCCGCGCCCCTGACGGTGCGCCGTCGGGGATTCCTGGCCGTCGTCGGCACGGCGGGCATGACGTTGGGACTCACCGTGCTGGGATGGATCCCGCTGGCCCGTCCGGCCAGGGCCGAGGAAGGTAGCGAGTATCTCGACTGCGGACGCTACAGCCACCGTCCGGGCGCCCCGATATGCTACGGCGCGCCCTACTCCGCTTCCTACTGCGGCTCTGATCAGTGGTTCAAGAGCGGCTGTTACGGAAACTGGAAGGACGGGCTTGACTGCTACCAGCCGCGCTCGGTCTGCCGTGCCGGCGGCGAGCCCCGCAACGGCTGGCGCTGGAAGGACGGCGATACCGTCTACCGCTGCGCGGACGGCGAGGTCCATTACAGCGGAGCGCCGAACTTGGAACCGCTAATTTGCAGCGCGACGCTGTCCGAGTAACCACTACGCCGCACGATGACGATCAACCCCCGGGTGTGGCGCGGCGCATTCGGTCCCGTACTGCTGACCGGTGTCTTGGCGGTGCTGGCCGTCGTCGCGGTGGCCCCAGTGGTACACGAAGGTTGGCTACTGGCCTGGTTGTTGCTAGGCCTGACCGCGGGTTACGCACTGTCCGGCTCAGCATGAAGCACTAACTCGGCGTACCTGCTGAGCTCGCCGGTCTGGCGGGATTCGTCACGGACTTACTTCACCGTCGGGCTGCTCTCCGGGGGTCTAGCGATCGGCACGCTGGTGGTGGCACTGGGCAGCCTGGTACGACCGGCGGTACCGCCTGTTGTGCGGATAGGCCTGGTCGTCGCGACGGCGCTGTTCGTACTCGCCGGCGAGTGCCGGCTGCATCGCGTGACGCTCCCGCACCGGCGAGCCCAGGTGCCCTCGGCCGTGATCGGAACCGGCGGGCAAGCCGGGGCGCTGCAGTTCGGCTTCGAGATGGGCACCGGCGTGCGCACCCATATGCCGAGCAACCTGCCTTACCTGCCACTGGTGGCGGTACTGCTGCTGGGCAACTGGGCCGCGGCGCTATTGGCGGGACTGGGCTTCGGCCTCGGACGCGCCGCCATGGCATTGGGCCGCCACCACAGCGGCGACACGACCTGGTGGGACCGCCAGTGGAAACACCACCAGCGCGCGCTGCGCATCACCCTGACATTGACCTGTTGCGGGGTCCTCGCCGCAAGAATCCTGCTGAACTGACCGTCGGCCTGCTGAACTGGCCAAGCGGAACCTTTTGCACGTCAGGTGGACCCGCGCAACGGTCAACTGGAACCTATTGCATGCTCCAGGGGGTCGATATCGGAGTCGTGAAGGGGTTGGTCTGCGCGCAGGGCGCGGCGCAACCGGCGGCTAGAGTCACTGACGTGCTTGATCGTCGCAAGAAAATCTGCGTCGTTGTCGCCAGCCGGGCCAATCTCGCCCGGATCACCACGGTCCTCGAGGCGGTGCGCGATCATCCTGCCCTGGAGCTGCAGGTGATCGCCGCCGCATCCGCGTTGCTGGAACGGTTCGGTTGTGCCGTGGAGGTCATGGAAGCCGCCGGCTTCACCCCGGACGCCAAGATCCCGTTCATCATCGAGGGCCAGACGCCGGCGATGATGGCCAGATCCACTGGCCTGGGGCTACTCGAGTTGCCGACGGCGTTCGAGCGCCTGCAGCCCGACGTCGTGGTCACCGTCGCCGACCGCTTCGAGACAATCGCCACTGCCATCGCCGGTGCTTACATGAATATTCCGGTCGCCCACACCCAAGGTGGCGAGGTATCCGGATCGATTGATGAGAGTGTCCGGCACGCGATCACCAAGCTGTCGCACCTCCACTTCCCGGCGACCGAGCTCAGCGCCCGCCGCGTCATCGCGATGGGGGAGGATCCGCGGTATGTGTTCAACGTCGGCTGCCCGTCGATCGACCTGGCCGCCCGCGCTCGCCCCGGGTCGCGCCGCGACGCACTGATCGGCCACTGCGGTGGCGATTCGCCGATCGACCCGGACAAGCCCTTCCTGCTGGTGATGCAACACGGTGTCACCACCGAGTACGGCCACGGTCTCGATCAGATGACCGCGACGTTGCGCGCCATCTCGGCGATCGGGATGCAGGCGCTGGTCTTCTGGCCGAACGTCGACGCCGGCAGCGCCGAGGTCGCCACCGCTATCCAGCGGTTCCGCGAGCAAGCTTTGGCCGATCGCTGCCAGTTCTTCTGCAATCTGCCCGCCGAGGATTTCGCCCGGCTGATGATTCATTGTGCCTGCATGATCGGCAACTCGTCGGCTGCACTGCGCGAGGGGGCATTCCTCGGCACGCCGGCGGTCAGCGTCGGCACCCGCCAGTGCGACCGGGAATGTGGTTCCAACGTGATGTTCACATCGCAGGATCCCGCCGATATCGCTGAGGCGGTCCGGGCTCAGCTCGCGCACGGCCGCTATCAGCGCAGCAACCTGTTCGGTTGCGGCACGGCGGGCCGCAACATCGCCGACGTGCTGGCGACGGCGAATCCCCACGTGCAGAAGCGCCTGCACTACGACTCCGCCGCGCTGCTCGGCGACTGTGCCGAGGTATAGCCAAGATTTCTTAACCTGAAGGCCCTACTAACCCCAGACGCCGCCCCGCACGGCGTAGGTCGTGCCATCGGCCTTGATCCGGCTGAAGCCTAAATGGGGGACTAGCACGCCGGGCATGCGAACCGAGCCGTCGGCTTGCTGGCACTGCTCCAGGATCGCGACCAGCGTGCGGCCGATGGGCAGCCCGGAGCCGTTGAGGGTGGCGGCGAACCCGCGCTTGCCGTCCTTTGTCTTGGTGCGGATACCAGCTCGACGTGCCTGGAACGACCCACAATCCGACACGCTGGAGATTTCGCGGTAGCGCTGCTGGCTGGGCAACCACACCTCTATGTCATAGGTGTACTGCGCGGAAAAGCCGATATCACCGGCGGGCAGTGTGACGACGCGGTACGCCAGGCCGAGTTCCTGCAGGCAGGTCTCGGCGTGGCTGAGCATGATCTCCAGCTCCTCGGCAGAGCGCTCGGCGTTGACGATCCGGACGAGTTCCACCTTCGAGAACTGGTGCAGTCTGATCAGTCCGCGGGTATCCCGCCCGTAGGAGCCTGCCTCACTGCGAAAGCACGGCGTGTGCGCGGTGTACGCCAGCGGCAATCCCTCTGCGGGCACGGTCTCGCCGGCGTGCAGGTTGGTCAGCGGCACTTCGGCAGTCGGGATCAGAAACAACTCGCGTTCTTCGACACCGGTCTTGAATAGGTCTTCTTCGAATTTAGGCAGCTGGCCCGTGCCGGTCATCGTCGACCGGTTCACCAACGCCGGTAGCGAATACTCAATGTAGCCATGTCGTTGGGTGTGCAATTGCAGTAGGAACGTGGCGATGGCCCGCTCCAGTTCCGCACCAGGGCCCTTGAGAATGGCGAACCGGGGGCCGGCGAGTTTCGTCGCTCGGGGGAAGTCGAAGATGCCAAGACGCTCACCGATGTCAACGTGGTCGGCGGCCTCGAAGTCAAAGATCGGAATATCACCCCAGGTACGCACCTCAACGGCGAATTCGTCGGAGTTGCCATCCGGAAGGCGGTCGTCCGGCAGGTTGGGAATACCGAGAAGGAACTCCTGGAGATCGGCTTCGAACTGCCGGTGCTGCTCCTCGGTCTGCTGGATCTCGGTCTTCAACGTCCGAGCGCGTTCCCGCAGCTCAGCGACATCCTCACCGGCCCGGGCCTTGGCCTGGACCTGGTTGGCGACCTGCTTGACCTCCCCGCGAGCGTTGTCGATCCGTTGGATTGCCGAGGTGCGCTGCGTCAGCAGCTTATCCAGCTGCCCGAGGTCCAGCTCGTAGCCTCGTCGAGCGAGTTTCCGCACGGCCTCGGTGGCCGGGTCGAGGAGAACCCGAGGATCGTGCATGCGCGCTCCCGTGCGTTGACGTGGCGGCCGGATAGCGGATCGACTCCGCACCGTAAGCGTAGCCAACCCGATAACACCGCACGGACCTGCCCAGCCGAAGCCGCGCGGCGGACGACCGCTCCCGAACACCATGATCACTGTTTATGTGCCACGGACGACAATTTCTGTCGCCTAGCGCACATAAAGCGTGATCACGGCCAGGCTGGCCTGAACATGCGGGGCAGGGGATCGACGAGCCGACGATAAAAATCCTGCCTCGCGTGCAGCGAGGCCCCGTCAGCTAGCACCTTTTGCGAGCCTGCTCGGGGTAGCGCTACGGTCGGGGCAGGTCAAATCGAACACGCGGGAGCTCGTACCGAAACGGGCTGAGAGGGCAGCTGGAGAACCTCCGGGGCTGTCGACCGCAGAACCTGTCCGGGTAATGCCGGCGTAGGAAGGGTAAATTATGACAACGCTTCACGACCGCACCGTCAAGCCCGCGGTGACCACCGGCCCGATCGCCGGGTCGCGGAAGATCTACCGTGAGGTGGCCGGCGGTTTGCAGGTGCCCGCGCGCCGGGT
>JAVXWL010000002.1:0-5704 GCA_032230565.1 Pseudonocardiales bacterium
CCGCGATATCCCGGTCCGCTCCTGGTGCTGCTCATCGACGAACACAAGCTCGACGTCACGGTCCGTTGGGAGGCCGCCTCCCCGGGGCCGCCTCGCGGCGTAGCCTCCGACACTCTGTTCCGGCAGGTCTACGGACGCATCAGCTGCGACGCGGTGGAGAGAGTGACGGAGGTCCAGCGTGACGCAGACGATCGCGCCGCGGCGCTCGCGGTGTGGACATGAGTACCACGGACTAGATCGCGAGATGCCCGACTTCTCCTGACCTGGCAAGCGGGCCTGCAGTGATTGGGCGGGCTGACTTGCTGTGACCTGGTGGTTGTTCTCGTTGCATCCTGCTGTGTCCTAACGCGACTTGACGTCTGACGGCCGGGATACGGCCTGAATTTGGTCTCTGACTCGCTCCTCTGATCCATGTCAAACAGCACGCCGCGGGTCGGCGTGATCGCAGGACGGGCCGGAAAGAAGTGGTAACTCATCGCCTCGGCGAGCGTGTCTCGGAATCCTCTCTAAATGAGATCAGTCGGGTGCTGCTGAGAGGCTCGACTGCAGCAGCGGCTGGCGGGTCGGCCTCGGCTAGACCGATCGCGCCGCTGTAGGCCTGCGCGCGGCCACTACGTAATTGTTATGCTGATTGTGCCTAGTCGGCAGTGAGTAGGTACGAAGGTCCAGAAACCGAGTACTATGGGTGACCACTCGACGAAGCTTCTACTTTTACTGAGCCGGCCCCTCTCGCTCGCAAGTCCGGACGGCCGGTGAGTCGGATTGAGTTCGCATCGCCTCTGACCCACCGAGCTAGAATGGCCCTGTTGCATTGAGGCGAAGGGTGCACCATGGAGCAAAGTGGAGAGGCAGGCACCTCGAGCACGTTGAATCATGACAAACCGGGCATACGAAAGTTTCACACGCTTCCTTGGGTTGGCGGATGGAACAGGTCACGTGGCTTGATCGCTTAATGCCGCAGTGCCATGGTGTGTCAGGGTTGCTTGACAGGGTGTTCTGTTGAGTGTTGGGAGCCCGTATCGTCGGTGGAGGCCGCCTATTCCGCCCCATGGAAATTGCAGCATGCACTAGCCGATATTTTCGAATACCACTAATTCTAAGTCGTCTTGGCCACCATGCGGCCCAGCGAGCCCGCACCCGGTGAAGACGGCGGTGCCCGTGCTGAGCGAACCCTCCATTGAAAGCATTAGGGATCATCTTAGTGAGAGCAGCGAAAGGCGTGGCTATGACGATCACCGACATAAAATCCCTTTCTGCCCACCGGGACAGGTTGCATGGCCAGCTCGTCTGCTTACAAGCCCAGCATGACCAACTGATTGCCGACGCCCGGCTCGCACAAAGCGAGTGGGCAACGGCTGTGGTCAATGGTGAGGGAACGGCTTTCCTTGCCGAGCGGAGCCTACATAGTCGGGTCGTCGCTGACGATTGCGCCGCGGCTACCGCGGTCGTGAGTGGCCAAGTCGCCGAGGTCGACAGGCAGCTAGCACAGCTTCACGCGCACTCGGACCTGAACGCTCAGTCGCAGGCACACGCCACCGCAGTGGAAACCTTCACCGAGCGCTTAGCAGCCCTCACAGGAATTCACGAGGTCGCGGCCAATGGGCTGATTCAGCTAGCCAGCGAGCTGCACGACCTGCACCACCAGCTCCACACGGCCCTCCGCGAAGGCGAAGCTCTTAACACCCAGGCCACCGCGATCCGTGCTCGGGCTGCCGAGTTACAGCGCAACGAAACAGATCGATGATGCTCCCGAGGGAAAGCACCTTAGAGGCATAGCTTAAGGGTCTTCTCGGTCACCTAGACGATGCGCTCGCGGTCGCCAGGCGGTCACCGCGGTACGTCAGCGGGTGACCCGCGAGCGGTGCTGAGCTGTCGCTACATGCCGCTGGGTAGTGGCCCATGTGTACTGGTTGCTGACCTGTCAGGAAACTTATGGCCTACCGACGCACCACGGTCCAAGGAATTCCCACGCCACTGCCGTACATCCGCAACTGAGCAAGCAGCGTAGAGGCGCCGTCGACCTTCAACCCTGCGATCCAGGCGGCACATACACAGTTACTCTGGACCATCCCCTCCGCCCGCAACAGGAGGAATGTCAGGCACGTCTTTCGGGGGGCCCGTCCCAGGCCAATCGCCCCGTCCGGGACCGGTCGTCCCCCTGCCATCTCCTCGCCCGGGGCCTGTATTATCACCATCGGTAAGGTTGTACGACGCGACCGTAACGCCGCCTTTAAGCTCCTCATTGGTTAGTGAGGCAGGAGCAGCACCGCTCCACAATGTAGTGACCAAAATGATCAACGCCGTAACAAGCCCAGCACCGCACTTTCCAAACACAACAGCCTCCTTCTGCTCCCGTGTACCGTGGTATCCGATCATCGGTCAGCACTGAGCCTAAACCGGCGGCCAAAGCGCACCAAGCTCCTATGAGATCTTCACCCGCGAGGTCGACGCAGCCGGAAATAGTTCAACTAGTCCGGTGCCTGCCGCGCCACGAGAGGCCGGTCTCCCAGGGCCCGCACCTCGACATACCCGGCAGCCGCTCCAGGTGTAGCCGTGCTCGACACCAGCGCTCGCTCGTCTCCCCCACGCCACGCAACAAGGCGCCGGTCTCTCCCGCCACCCGTTACTGCCTCGAAGCCTCGGTGCTCAACGTCATCCCCGGGAGGTCGCATCGTGCAGACGGCGCCGGTTGCCTGGTCGACGACAATGCTGCACCTCGAGTGCGGGCTCGTCAGGTCTGGCGCTCGGCCACGAACTAGATCGCTTTCGGTCAGCAGGCTTATCATGCTGACCAAGGTAGGCATAGCACCGACGAAACGGACAACGAACCACATCGGGAGAGGCCGTTGCTCTTGTTAGTCGTTTGCCGGTGTTCTGTGAGGGTTCGTGCGAATACTCTCGCCGGATTATGTCCCGGAAGAAGCATGCCGACGATGTTCAAGCCATTGGTCGCTAAGATCCTTCCACACCTTCTTATATTGACCATAGAGTTCGTCGATTTCACTTGCTGTAGGTCATTACAGGGAGTGGAGGATATGATGTGCTAGAGTTCGTCCCCAATTCCATAGAAGTCGTACTGTGCCGCCTCCATCAGCATCCACCGAAAGCGCCATGCAAAGAATGGTTCCAGCGCGCTAGTCACCGTGACAATGGCGATGAAGGAGCACCGAGACCGGTCCAGAAGTCCAAGTCTTGAAGCCCGGGAATGATGGTTGATGCGGCAGATAACGTGAGAGTAGCGACCCGCATGGTGGCCGACCGACGCCTGAATCGTTTCTTCGTTCGCGAGCATAGTTGTTCCCTGTCTCTACCTACTGCAGGAGTTGGTGACCTTGTTCGATAGGAGTCAGGCCAGCCCGCAGGGCGTGAGGCTGAGCGTCAGGCTCGGTGTCGGGGTCACGTGGCATTTACAAATCCTACGTGTTGTGGAAGCGCCGATCTGCGAATGGCGGTCTTGGGGCACTTGATACTCGGCGTTCCAGCTCGCTATAGACACCTACGTTCGTGCACTGACTGGGCAGTTGTCCGAAGCAGACTGAAGTGGGTATCCCGTCCCACCCTGGTGCTCCATACTCGTATGCACCATGGGCATCCCGGAGCGAGGCCCGCCGAAAGCACGCTTGTCTCAAATCCGATTGTGCTCGTAGGCGTGAACGCTAATTGCCCGTGCGTCACCGTACCTGGCAGTGTCATGACGTGCCGCTGAACTGCAGCGACGTGTTGTTGCGTATCGACCGGTCTGTACCAGTTGTGTCATTTCTGCTGACGGCTCGCTGACGATGATCATGCTAACTGCCAATCTGAAAGCTGTGCCCGGTGGTACGGTTGGAAGGCGTCGAATCACTGCGGTGGCCGGTCGACACCGTCTAACCAGCAGGATGATTCCCAAGCGGCCCAGCACAGGTGGGGACGATGATCCGGCTGTATCGGAAGCCGTGCGGCCCACCGGCCATGGTCGATCTTGCTTCTGTGGCCACGATGTAACTATATCGGCCTAACGTGGCTACCATCCCCACTCGTTCACCCGAGAAAAGAGATCATCATGAGTACAGGCTCGGCAGTGCGGAACATTGTTCTTGTTCACGGGGGTTTCGTCGACGAGTCCGGCTGGCAAGCGGTGTACAACATCCTGACTAAGGACAGCTACAACGTGCGCGTCGTACAGAACCCGACCCTCTCGCTTGCGGGCGACGTGGCCGCGACGCGGCGGGTCATCGACGCACAAGACGGGCCGGTCGTCCTGGTCGGCCACTCCTACGGCGGAGCAGTCATTACTGAGGCGGGCAACGACGCCAACGTGGCGGCGCTGGTCTACATCGCGGCATTCGCCCCAGACCAAGGCGAGTCAGTCAACACGCTGATCGCCGACCCACCGCCCGGCGCTGCGGTGCCGCCGATCCTGCCGCCCCAAGACGGTTTCCTGCTCCTGGACCGCGAAAAGTTCCCCGCCTCATTCGCCGGTGATCTGCCTACCGAGCAAGCCGCGTTCATGGCCGACTCGCAGGCGCCGTGGGGCGTAGACGCCCTCGGTGGATCCATTACGGATCCGGCCTGGCGGACCAAGCCAAGTTGGTACCTAGTAACCACCGAGGATCGAATGATCCCCCCACCGGCGCAGCGCGCCATGTCCCAGCGGGCTGGTTCCACGGTCGCCGAGGTAGCCGGCAGCCACGCCATCTATGTGTCACAACCAGCCACCGTGGCCGCTGTCATCGAGCAGGCCGCGTCCGCGGTAGCCGAGGGGTAACAAGCGCTCTCGAGGCACGACAACGCATGCCGAACCGTCCACCGGGAAACCAGGCGACCCTAGGTTGGCCCCACCGGTACGGTCGGTAGACGCGGTCAATGCGCGCTCCTCGCGATTCTGTTGTTCCGCTACTACTACGGCGCCCACACACCCGTGCCAACAGTCCAAACGAGGCGGCACCGCCCGTCGTTCCTAATCGTGTGCCTCAGCGGATAGTGAGATGCGGTGAACAGAGGGCCATGACAGGCACCGCGAGCCGGCCAAGAAAGGGCGCGCGTAAGGGAGGACCTGAGCGCGATGACACAGGTGACGATGGTGGTCACAGGCGCGACCTGCATCGCCGCATCGATCCGAACGCTGATGAACGTGCGCGAACGCATGCGAATGAGACCAAAGATGAGACCACCAGGGCTCGGTTGCTCGCGGAGACCACAACCGATCGTCTATGGCGGCCGACCTCGTCCAGCCTGGCCGACCTCGGACGACATGCTTTCTTCTTCATCCCGGTCAACCAGAACGTAGTGACGGCCAGCGCGGTGTAGGCGAGTCTCGAAAAGGATTCGTTCGAGGTGAACTTGAACCCCCTGTTACGACATGACACAGGTGACGAGCAGGTGTTTGCCGCATCTCTACGCCGACGACTGAGCTCCGCGCGAGAACGCCGGGTCGGCCACGGGGGCCGCGACAATATGCCACTCGGCCTTGCCGTGCCCGTCTGCCGATCCAGAGGGCACCGGTCAGGTAGACGCGGACCGTGTCGGCACCCGAGTCGCCAAGGAGGGCGACAAGTAAATCGGGCCCGCGAACAATTCCGTCCCGATCATTGTCAAAAATCGGTGCCACCGCATCCCTGTACTCAAGCCGGCGAGCGCAGACTCACGGCGACGACGTGACCGCCGTCCTCTCCTCACCTGCTAGTCAGCAGTTGTTCAGCCAGTGAAATTAGCGTCCCGCACA
>JAVXWL010000062.1:0-3983 GCA_032230565.1 Pseudonocardiales bacterium
GCCGGCAACCTGTTCGGCGCGATCGACGCGCTACGCATCCCGGTGGAGTACCTCGCCGAACTGTTCACCGCGGGCGACGTCGGGCCGGTGCGGGCCTCGTTGCAGCGATTGGCCGCAATGCGCGCACACATGCGCCGGGTCAATCTCGGCGAGCCGGTCGACGGGGCAATCGCCGAGTCGGTGCGCCTGACTACCGGCGAGATCGAAGCGATGTACCGGCTGCTGGCCATCGCCAAGTACGAGCACCGCTACGTCATCCCCAGCGCGGCCGGCTCCGATGCGCACAGGCTGGATGCTCTGGCCACCGGGTGCAGCCTGGACTCCGACGGCGGCCCGGGCATGACCGCCTTCGACGTCATGGACGACAAGTTCCACCTGACGCAGCAGCCGGTCGACGGCAACGGTGCCGCGGCGCCGGTGGACAAGGAGCGCCGGATCAATCTGCTCAACTGGGATGGCAAGAGCACCAACGGTCTGTTCGCCGCCGTGCCAGCTCACGGGCCCCCGACCAACGGCGCCGGCAACGGTGCCGCACACACGAACGGCGCCACCCCCGCGGTGGAGCACATCCGATGAGTGCGAGATGGCCGCGAAAGGCTGATCGGACTCCTCGGCCATTGTCGGAAGAACTCACCCTGCGCGATCAGCGGATCGCCTGGCGGATCGCCGCGCTGCTGCTGGATTACCCGACTCAGCAGACTTTGGACATGCTCGACGAGCTGGACGCCGCGGCTCGCTCGTTGCCCGCCCCGGCCGGACCCGCTCTGCTGTCGTTCATCGAGCACACGCGCCAGACACCGCTGATCGAGCTGGCCGCCTACTACGTGGAGACCTTCGACCTGCGCCGGCGCAACTGCCTGCATCTGAGCTACTACGCATTCGGTGACACCCGCAAACGCGGCATGGCGCTGCTGCGGTTCAAGCACGCCTACCGAGCAGCGGGGGCCGAGCTGGGCGAGCACGAGTTGCCGGATCATCTCACGGTGGTTCTGGAGTTCGCCTCGACTGTGGACCCTGTGGCCGGCCGGCGGCTGTTGATGGAGTACCGGCCGGTGGTGGAACTCTTGCGGCTGTCCCTGCAGGACAGCGAATCGCCCTACCGGGCGGTGCTCGGCGCGGTGTGCGCCACCCTGCCGGAACTTAACGTCGCCGACCGGCGCCGGGTCGCCGAGCTGGCCGCGCAAGGGCCGCCGGAGGAAGAGGTGGGCCTGGAGCCGTTCGCGATGGACCCGATGCTGCTAGATCAGCTGGGAGGACGCCGGTGACCACATTGTTGTGGCTAACCTTGCCGTATGTGGCATTCACCTCGTTCGTCGTCGGCCACATCTGGCGCTACCGGCATGATCAGTTTGGTTGGACCACCCGGTCCTCGCAGTCTCACGAAGGCCGCCTACTCCGGCTGGGCAGCCCGCTGTTCCACTTCGGACTGCTTGCGGTCCTCGGCGGCCACGTGCTCGGCATCGGCGTTCCGGCGAGCTGGACGGCAGCTGTCGGCGTGTCAGAACATGCCTACCACTTGATGTCGGTGTCGTTCGGCACGCTGTCCGGCCTGGCCACGGTCACCGGACTGGCGATCTTGCTGTACCGGCGGTTCGCCGTGTCTGCGGTGCGCGCGGCCACCACCACCATCGACAAGGTCATGTACCTGATGCTGAGCACCGCGATCCTGACCGGGATGCTGAACACCATCGGCAGCAACCTGATCGGTGGCGGCTACGACTACCGGGTGACGGTGTCACCGTGGTTCCGCAGCCTGTTCACCCTGTCGCCGCAGCCAGAGCTGATGGTCGGCATCCCGCTCAGCTTCCAGATCCACGCCCTGGTCGTGCTGATCCTGCTAGCCGGCTGGCCCTACACCCGCCTGGTTCACGTGTTCAGCGCACCCCTGGGCTATCTGGTCCGCCCCTATATCGTCTACCGCACCCGCGACGTCGCGCACCCCACTTCACGCCGCTACGCCCGAGCCTGGGAAACCGCTTCCCCACGCCGGTAGCTGATCACCAGGCTGGCGTGGGGGGAGATAGCAGCGTTTCATGACAGGCATGACAGAACCGGTCGAGCTCGACGATTATGACTTTGACGCATTTTCTGAACCCATCACTAAACGACAGAGGGACACACTCGAGTGACTGGGCCGCTGCCCGATGATTGGGACCACTGGCGTCAGCAGCTCAACCCCGCGAACTACGACGAGCGCTGGCGGCGGATCGCGTCCAGCGGCGCCAATCCCCACGGCGAAGCCGATTTCGTGTACTCCTACGGTCCTCAGTCCGTGCTGGACGCCGGGTGCGGCACGGGTCGGGTGGCTATCGAGCTGGCCCGCCGCGGGTTTGAGGTCGTCGGTACCGATCTCGATCCAGACATGATCGGCTTGGCCCGTGCGAAGGCGCCCGCGTTGACGTGGGTGCATGCCGACCTCAGCGAGCTCGATCTGACGACCCGGTTCGACGTCATCGTGCTCGCTGGCAATGTCATTCCGTATATAGCGCGTGACCGGCGCCGAGCAGCAGTCGACGCGTGTGCGCGCCACCTGATTCCAGGCGGTCGGCTCATCGCCGGCTTCCAGCTGCAGCACGGCTGGCCGAGTGTGGCCGACTACGACAGATGGTGCGACAGCGCCGGTCTTGCCCTCGAAGCCAGATACGCCACCTGGGATCGTCAACCATTCACTGACTCAGACCACTACGCCGTTTCAGTGCACCGGTCGACAGGTTAGCTCGGCCGATCGCCTGCAAGCGAGCCGACCCGAATGCGGGTCGGGGCGTCGTGCTCATCGACCGTGCTAGACAGGAACAGCATGAGCAGCGCCCGCGGGCGACGTCCGATGGCACGGCGTTCTTTATCTTGACGAAACCGTCCGCGATGAACTGTCTGGCCGGGAGATCTGTCACGTCCTGAACCTGATGCGCGGCCGCTGCCAGCGCCACTGGTTTCACCCCAGGAACCGACGTTTTGCTAGTTTGGCGACTCTGCCAGCGGCCGGAACAGGTCGATCTCCAGAGCAGTACGGTCTACGGTCTCCACGTGACGGACCGTGCGCTTGGCAACCTTAGCCGATCAGCGGCCGAGACGATCGTGCGCCGCGTCGCACCCACCGCCACTGTCACCGAGGTAGTGGTTCGAGCCGGCGGCCAGCTCAGCAGGGTCGATCTTGAGAACGCATTTCAGCGGCCTCAGCGGGGCCATCGGGTGCGGAATCACCCCGCTGAGCCCGCTGAATGCGCCGGGGTCACGCGATCAGGCGCTGCGGAGCACGGCGACGGAATCGGCGAGGCTAACCAGGCGGTCGATTACGCCCGGATGCGGGCCCAGTGGTGCGGCCACGACATCAGCACCGGTGCCGGTGAGCCTGCGGTGGAACAGGCCCGGGGCTAGCAGCCACGAGGCGACCGCGACCCTGGGCGCGCCGGCTGCTCGCAGTCCGCGCACCAGCGCCGTCACCGAAGGGCTGCCGGTGGCGACGAACCCGACCCGAACCCGGCAGTCGAGTTCACCGGACAGCTGCACTGCCGTGGCCCGCACATCAGCTACCGCCCGCGCGTCCGATGAACCCGCCGCTGCCAGCACCACTGCATCGCCCGGACGCCAGCCGGCGGCGTGCAACCGGTCGGCCATGACGCCCACCAGCAGCGGGTGCGGGCCGAGGGCGGTGGTGACAGTGACGTCCCGGCGGCCAGTGGCAGCCACTTCTCGCGGTACGTCGGTTCGCACGTGATAGCCGCAAGTCAGGAAGGCCGGCACAACGGTGACCGGGCCAGGCACGCTGGAGACCACGTCGCGCACCGCCGGACCGCGCACGTCGACGAACGCGAGCAGCACGGAGCTGCCGGGCAGCCGCTCGCGTAGCGCATCGGTCAGTTGACCCGCCACCGCGACGCCAGCCGGATCTCGAGTGCCATGGGCAGCCACGACCACCGAGGGCGCTGCGCACCGGTGAGTGGCGATGCGGGCTAGAACACGCATCGCCACTCACCGGTGCGAAG
>JAVXWL010000063.1:0-6312 GCA_032230565.1 Pseudonocardiales bacterium
TGTCGCACTGCCCGAACCTGCCGACCGCGTCAATGTCTGGACCCACTGTCGACTTGGGGTAGCGGATCACCGTCGGCCCATCGGTGACGTCGACGGCCTCGCGGAGTAGTTCACGCAGCTGCGTGCAGTCCCGGGGAGCGGCCAAGCGCAGGCCGGGTACGACCGGCAGGATGCCGGCGTCCCACATGCCGTGGTGGCTGGGCCCATCTGGGCCGGTGATGCCGGCCCGGTCCAGCACCAACGTGACCGGCAGCCCGTGCAGGGCGACGTCGGTGAGCAGTTGGTCAAAAGCCCGGCTGGCGAAGGCGGAGTAGAGCGCGACCACGGGGTGCAATCCGCCCAGCGCCAGACCGGCAGCGGAGGTGACGGCGTGCTGCTCAGCGATCCCCACATCGAAAACCCGGTGCGGGAACCTGGTGGCGAATCCGCCCAGCCCGGTGGGATGCAACATCGCCGCGGTCACGCAGACGACGTCGGCACGGTCGGCACCGATCGCGACGATCTCCTCGGCGAAGACCGAGGTCCAGGTCGCCTTGCCGCCCCAGCGGGGGCGACCGGTGCCGGGATCGATGACCCCGACGCTGTGCAGGCAGTCGGTCTCGTCCTGCTCCGCGGGTGAATAGCCGTTGCCTTTCCGGGTCACGCAATGCACCACGACTGGGCGGCGCAGCGTGGCTGCACGTCGCAAGGCGTCCTCGACGCCGGGGATGTCATGCCCGTCTACCGGACCGAGATAGGCCAGCCCGAGATCTTCGAACATCGTGTGCCGGTCCACATCGCGATGACGCAACTCGGTCAGATGGCGGGCGAACGCTCCGATGGTCGGTGAGTAGGAACGACCGTTGTCGTTGAGCACGATGATCACAGGCCGGTCTGGGGCAGCGCCGATATTGTTGAGCGCTTCCCAGCACATGCCGCCGGTTAGCGCCCCGTCCCCGACGATCGCGACCACCCGCCGGTCGGCGTCATCCCGCAGCGCGAAAGCCTTGGCCAGGCCGTCGGCGTAGGACAGGGCAGTGGAGGCATGCGAGTTCTCGATGACATCGTGGACAGATTCGGCACGCGACGGGTAGCCGGACAGGCCACCGGCTTGGCGCAGGTAGTCGAAATCGGCGCACCGGCCGGTGAGGATCTTATGCACGTAGGCTTGATGGCCGGTGTCGAACAGCAGCACGTCACGGGGTGAGTCGAAGGCCCGGTGCGCGGCGATGGTCAGCTCGACCACGCCCAGGTTGGGTCCCAGGTGCCCGCCGGCGCTGGACACTTTGTCAATCAAGAACGCCCGGATCTCCTGCGCCAAGGTGCTCAGCATCGCAACTGACAATCTCTTGAGGTCGGCCGGACTCGTGATACGGCTCAGTAGGGTCATGATCGTCGCGCTGCAAGGGGTACGGTAAAACGGATATCCTCACGGGTGATTTCGCGTTCGACCACGGTGAGCGGCCCGAGTTCGGCCAGTGTGGCGATGACGCCGTCAACCAGCGGGGGCGGTGCCGAGGCACCGGCGGTCAACCCGACTACGCGAGCACCGTCGAGCCATTCCACACGGATGTCACTGGCGTCGTTGATGAGATAGCCGGGCGTGCCATGACGGTGCGCCAGTTCCACGAGGCGTACGGAGTTCGACGAGTTGGGCGAGCCGACCACGAGCACCACATCCGACTCCTCAGCGATTGCCCGTAGCGCGTCCTGGCGGTTGGTCGTCGCGTAACAGATGTCACCGGAAGCTGGGCCCCGCAGGGCGGGGAACCGTTCCGACAGCGCATGGATGATCTTGGTGGTCTCGTCCACGGCCAGGGTCGTCTGCGTCAGGTACGACACCCGCGCCGGGTCGGCGACGGTCAGGGTCGAGACCTCCTCGGCCGTCTGCACTAGGACCATCTGGTTCGGGGCCTCGCCGAGGGTGCCCTCGACCTCCTCGTGTCCTGCATGGCCGATCAGGATCACGGTGTCGCCGCGGGTGGCGAACCGGCGGGCTTCGGCATGCACCTTGGTCACAAGCGGGCACGTGGCGTCGATCACCTCGAGCCGCCGGTCGGCGGCCTGCGTCCGCACCGCTGGGGACACCCCGTGGGCGGAGAACACCACCGTGGCGCCATCCGGGACGGCGTCCAGCTCATCGACAAACACTGCCCCGCGCGCCTGGAGATCAGCGACCACATGACTGTTGTGCACGATCTGCTTGCGCACGTAGATGGGGCCACCCCGCTGGTCGAGCAGCCGCTCCACGGCCGCGATGGCACGTTCGACCCCAGCACAAAAAGATCGTGGTGCGGCGAGCAGGACGGTGACAGCCATCTGGGGTGCCTCCGGGTGGGACTCAGTGGTCACGGTGGGTGGCCAGCCGGGCGAGCGCACCCAGCTCTGCAGTGGCTCGCGGCGTCGGACTGGCTGACTGCAGCTCCTGCATCGCCTGCGCCACCAGATCGTCAGCTTGGGTCTGGCTCCAGGCGCGGCCGCCCGCGGTGTCGATCAGCTCCGCGGCGTGGGCCGCGTCCGTTTCGGACAGCGGTTGGTCTCGCTGGTAAAGCACGGCCAGTTCCCGGCCGGCTGTGGTGCCAGAGGCCAAGGCGGCGACCACCGGGAGAGACTTTTTCTGGCTGCGCAGGTCCGAATGGACCGGCTTACCGGTTACCGCGGGGTCTCCCCAGATTCCCAGGAGGTCGTCCACGTGCTGGAATGCCAAACCGAGGTGCATTCCGAAGCCCCGCAGCTGCGCGACCTGGTCCGCGCGGCCGCCTCCGAACGCGGCGCCCACCGCGCACGCGCATCCCAGCAGGGCAGCGGTCTTTCGCTCGGCCATCCGCACGCATTCGGCGAGCTTGACCTCCGCGCGTCGCTCGAAAGACAAGTCCGCGCTCTGGCCGTCCAACAGATCCTGCACCGCGGCGCTGAGCATCCGGGTCCCGTCCATCGCAGCCGGGTGCCCACTGGCCGCGACCACATCCAAGGCTAGGACCAGCAGAGCGTCACCGGCCAGGATCGCCGCGTTGACGCCGAACACGCTCCACGCCGTGGGACGGTGACGGCGAGTTAAATCATGATCCATCACATCGTCGTGCAGCAGGGAGTGGTTGTGCACCAGCTCCACTGCAGCCGCCGCCGGCAGCGCCGCAGCCGCTGTACCGCCGACGGCCTGGGCGCTGAGCAATGCGAGCGTGGGCCGGATCGCTTTGCCCCCGTTTACCTGTACCAGCTGGCCGTGTTCGTCCCACCAGCCGAAGTGGTAGCCGGCGATGTGCAGCATCGAGGAAGGCAGTGTGTCGACCGCCGCTCGCACGGCGGGTTCGACGAGGTTACGGCTCCATGCGAGCACCTCGCGTGCCGACCGGCCTACGGTCATCACGTCCACGGTGGTCACCTTCATCTCCCCTTCCTCTTAGCGGCCGATTTCGACGTTGTCCAGGACTCCCAGCGCATCGGGAACCATGACCGCCACTGAGTAGTACGCGCTCACCAGGTAGGAAATGATCGCTTTGTCGTCGATACCCATGAATCGGACGTTAAGTCCAGGCTTGACTTCATCGGGAATTCCGGTCTGGTGTAGCCCGATCACCCCTTCGTCTTCCAGGCCGATGCGCATCGCAAGGATTGAGCTGGTCCGGTGCTCGGTGATGGGAATTTTGTTACAAGGGAGGATGGGTACCCCGCGCCATGCCTGTACTTGCCGACCATCGACTTCGACGCTCGGTGGGTAGATACCCCGGCGGTTACATTCCCGACCGATCGCGGCGATCGTCTGTGGATGCGCCAGGAAGAACCGCGTCTTTCGCCGGCGCGCGAGCAGCATATCCATGTCGTTCGGGGTCGGCGGCCCGGTGCGGGCATGTATACGATGCTGGGGATCTACGTTGTGCAGCAATCCGAAATGCAGGTTGTTGATCAACTCGTCTTCTTGCTTTTCCCGCAGCGCTTCGATGGTCAATCTCAGCTGCTGTTCGGTCTGATTCATCGGAGTGCTGTACAGGTCTGCCACCCGAGTGTGCACGCGCAGGACAGTCTGGGCCACGCTGAGCTCGTACTCGCGAGGGTTGATCTCATAGCCGACGAAGGTGCCCGGCAGCTCCGGTTCCCCCGTGTGTCCCGCGCTCATCGCAATGGCTGCCTCGCCACGCTTATTCTGTGGCCGACTGCTGTGGGTCCGGAACCGCTCAACGTGAGCCTGCAATGTCATAGATCTGTCGATAACCTCCTCGAATGCTCGCTGAGATAACGTCAGCACGGTGCAGGCGGTCACTGCTGTGATGGAGAATGTCCAGCTGGCTTGGGACTCGACCAATTCCCGATCACCGAAGTAGTCGCCGTCGGCGAGCACTTCCAGGACGGTCTGCTCGCCGTACTTTCCTGCACCGATCTTGTTAACTTTGCCGTGGGCGATGAAAAAGACTTGATCGGCTGGTTGGCCCATCTCCACCAGCGCACTACCCGTCTCGAACTCCCGTTGCTCGCATTGATCGGCCAACGCACGGAGTACCTCAGGATCATCAAAGCCTCGCAGCACTGGCAACTCGCGCAACTCTCCGGGGATAATCCGCAATCCGGCACCCGACGTGTCGAACGTTACGTGGCCATCGCCCACCGTGTAAGTCAACCGGCGGTTCACCCGGAAAGTACCGCCCGAGGCCTCCACCCACGGCAACATGCGCAGCAGCCAGCGCGACGTAATTCCCTGCATCTGCGGGACAGACTTCGTCGTTGTCGCCAGATTGGCCGCCGCGACGGTGCTCAGGCTCGATAGCGGTTGACTCGATTGTGGCTGTTCGGCAACATCAACGCTCGGATCCGTCACGGTCACCACGCACCTCATCCATCTCGATACATTCGGTCAGACCCGATCGGCGGCGATGAGCAGGTAATGGAAGCTGCCCTCGCGGTACGCCGTCAGGAACGGGTCCTCGATCCCGGTGGCCACCGAGGACTTCGCCCTCAGTTCCCAGTAGGGGATAGTCTGCGAGGTGAGATCGATAACGTTGATCGGGACGAGGTTGTTGGCTGCTAGCGCCTTGAAGTAGTCGCTCCTGGGGTGAATATTGCAGATGTAGTGCTCGTCGATCCGGCTGACCGCTTTGGATCGACCCCCCGTAACGTCGTTGTAGCAGCCGGTGATGCAGACGTAGCGGCCGCCGTACTCCAGTAGGCGGTAGAACTCGGCGAATAGCTGGAACAGGTCCACGTACATGGTGCTTTCGTTGTTCCAGATTCCCCGGCGCGATCCCGTCTCGAAACCGGTGTCCAGCATGTTGCGGAAGTGGAAGCTCACCTTGTCGGCCACGCCTCGCTGTCTGGCCTGGTCGTTGGCGAACTCGACCTGTTGCTCCGAGATCGACACTCCGTCCATCTGACAGCCGAAGCGTTGGTGGGCCATGAAGCTGGTGCCGCCGCGTCCGCACCCGGCATCCAGCAGGCGGTCTGCAGGCGATATGTCGCCGAAATGATCGAGTAGGATCTTGGCCTGCGCGGTCTCCAACCGGTGCATCTCGGTGATGATTCGGTCGTCGCGGGTGTCCTCGGGACCTTCCAACACCGACCGGTCATAGTCGCCGATCCCATAGTGATGGTGGTACAGGCCGTCGACATCACCGAGCAGCAGGTTGACCGGGTCCTTCTCGTTGTTCCAGTACGACGCAACAGACTTCTGGTAATCGCTGCGCAGGACCTTGGCGACGGTAGTCGTGGTCATGTTTGGACCTCCTTCTGCTTGTCGGGCTGCTCACGCGTTGCTCGCGCTGTGGTATCGCCCGGTGGTGCTGTGCCATTCGCGGTTACCGCCGAGCCACGCCCATATGTCGGCCAGGAAACGCCGCAGCGCAAGCGAGCCCACCTGGCTTAGAACGGCCGCTTCCGCGACGAAGGTGTGCATCAGCTCGTTATGGATCTGTACCGTGCGCTCGATGGCTTCCGGCCGAGAGCATCTTTCCTCGTTGGCGATCAGCTTGGGTAGGTCGAAGTCCTCGTCCGCTTCCTTACTCATCGAATACAGATCGTTCAGAATCACGCTGGCACTGCCGGCCAGGCAGAACACCCGGCGCACCCGACGATCGGCGAACTCGAAAGCGGGAAGCTCGTAACCGGCAACCGGATCGACCAGCACCATGGGCGGCAGAAAGCTGTTTTCATGCCGGTGCGTCAGGTACTCCCAGACCGGTGGGATGCGCCCGGTGCTGCGCCAGTTCGCCTCATGGTTGTAAGCCATGAACATGACCGCTAACTCATGGCGCAGCCGGGCGACCTGCGTCGCGGTGGCGTACTGGGCGAGGTGCTCGAATGCCGCGCGGTACGCGACCGCGACGGGCTCCTCCGAGAGCTCCTTAT
>JAVXWL010000092.1:0-25012 GCA_032230565.1 Pseudonocardiales bacterium
GGGCGTAACCCCCAACCGCATTAGCAGTGCGGCGCCATAGACCAGACTAGGCGAAGCCTCCCGGGGCCCTTCGAGGCCGCCAGACGAGCAGCCTACACAGCGTGCCCTTGATCGAGCAAAGCGGGTAGGAGAGCACCCGGCGCCCCCAACGCCGCTGGTCACAGGGGTAGGTGCAGTGAGTCGCCCACCTGCCGCGAGCCGGTAAAGCGCCGCGGGCGGCGCGCCGTGAACTCGACAGTACCGACGCCCGAGCTTGACTGAGACGGCCGTGCTGTCGAGTTCACGTGCAGAGGCGCTGCAGGCGGTGCATCCTCGGTGGCATGACCGAAACTCCATCACCGGCCATCTGGCCTGCCCTGACCTATGCTGACGCGCCGGCCGCCATCCGCTTTTTGGTCGAAGCCTTCGGCTTCGTCGAAACTCTCGTCGTGCCCGGAGAGGGCGGCCGCGAGATCGCGCACGCTGAGCTGCGCCGGCCCGAAGGCGGTGGCGTCATGCTCGGCTCGACGTCCGACGACAGCGTGTTCGGCCAGTGCAAGCCTGGGTCGACATCGATATACGTGGTCACCGATACGCCCGACAAGGTATTCGAACGGGCCACTATGGCAGGCGCCGAAGTGGTCCGCGGCCTCAAGGACGAGGACTACGGCTCACGTGGGTTCACCGTCCGCGACCCAGAAGGCACCCTGTGGAGTTTCGGCACCTACCGCGGGGCGTGACCGCCGGTCAGCGGAGTTTGGCGCCGACACCGAGCAGCTTGTCGCGGAAGTTCTCGTAGCCGCGGTCCAGCAGCGAGACTCCGGTCACCGTCGAGTCGCCCTGCGCTGCCAGTGCGGCCAAGACGTAGGAGAAACCCGCGCGCAGGTCTGGGACGTGCACTGTCGTGCCTTGCAGCTTGGTCGGCCCGACCACGACGGCGGAGTGTTGGTGATTGCGCGATCCGAAGCGGCACGGGGTACGCCCGAGGCACTCGGTGAACACCTGCATCTGGGCGCCCAGCGCCTGAAGCGCCTTCATGTACGCCAGCCGGTTTTCGTGCACCGTTTCGTGTACCACCGTCACACCGTCCGCCTGGGTCAGTGCGGTGACCATGGGCGACTGCCAGTCGGTCATGAAACCCGGGTGCACGTCGGTCTCGATGACCAGCGGGCGCGGCATGGCTTTCTCCCGCCGGAACGTCACCTCGTTGCCGTCGCTTGAGAAGTCGAACTCGCCGCCGGCGCGCCGGTAGACGTTGAGATACGTTCCAAGATCGGCTTGCCGAACGCCGCACACCGTGATCCGTCCGTCGGTCGCCAACGCGAGGCTCGCCCAAGACGCCGCTTCCAGCCGGTCCGGGATGGCGGTGTGCGAGACGCCCCGCAGCCGGGACACGCCGGTGACCTGTAGGACACGGCCGGGCTGGACGGTGATCAGTGCGCCCATCCGTTGCAGCATGGAGATCAGATCGATGATCTCGGGCTCGGTAGCAGCGTTGTGCAGCTCGGAGTCGCCCTCGGCGACGACAGCGCCAAGCAGGAACTGCTCGGTCGCGCCCACGCTCGGGTACTTCAACTCCACCACTGCGCCGCGCAACCCGCCCGCCGCAGCCGTCAGCTTGAAACCGGTGTCAGTGCGCTCGCTGACCGCACCGAACGCGCGAAGGACCTCCAGGTGCAGGTCGACCGGACGCTCACCGATGCTGCAACCACCAGGCTTCCACAGCTCCGCGTGACCGGTGCGGTGCAGCAGCGGTGCGCAGGTGAGCACCGGGATCCGGCTACGCACATGGAAGTACTCCAGATCGCGTGTCCCGGCGGTGTGGATGCCGCGCGCCTCGATCTGCAGCTGACCGTCCGCCGGCTGTGCGGTACTGCATCCCAGCATCTCGAGCAGGTCACTGACCAGCCAGGTATCGACGATCTGCGAAATGTTGTGGATCAGTACCGGTTCGTCGGTCAGCAGTGCCGCGACCATCAGCTTGGGAACCGCGTTCTTGGAGCCACGGATCTTGACCGTGCCGCCGAGCGGGATGCCGCCGGTCAGGTGTAGCGCGTCACCGTCATCAATCATGGGGAGGCCAAGCTCCTCGGGTGAATGTCAGGTCCGACTTCGTGGACGCGCCGTGCGTCGCTCCGGTTGTCCGGGGACGTCACGGTACCGCTGGAGGCGAAAGCTGGCCTGCGGTAGCCCACCAGCACTCCGTGACCGTCCTGTGAAAGGCGGCTTGCGCCGCGGTGTCATCGCACGTGCTGACGGGACACCAGCACCAAGAATGGGCGCAGTGAATCAGGGTTGCGCAGCGCGCCGGAGCTCAGCGCGCGCGCTGGGTCCATGCCGGCGAGGATCTTCTTCACCGGCACCTCGCATTTCTTGCCGTTGAGGGTGCGGGGCACTTCGTCGATCACGATGAACCGGTTGGGCACATGCCGGGGCGACAGGCCGGTTCGCAAGGCCGCACGTAACCGCGGTTCGACCTCAGCCAGCGACACCCCGGCCGCCAGCACCAGGAAGCACAGCAGCTCGCCTTCGTCTGCGCCAGCCCCTGAGGTGTCGATGACCAGTGAGTCGAGCACGTCGTCGGCGCCTTCAACCACCGCGTAGAACTCCGCGGTGCCCATCCGCACACCACCGCGGTTCAGCGTGGCGTCGGACCGACCGTAGATCACCGACGAGCCCCGTGGGGTGATCTTGATCCAGTCACCGTGTCGCCACAGCCCGGGATACAGCTCGAAGTATGCCTCGCGCAGGCGGGTGCCGTCCGGATCATTCCAGAAGCGCACCGGCATCGACGGCAACGGCTTGGTGATCACCAGTTCGCCCACCTCGTCGATCAGCTCCCGGCCGGCCTCGTCGAGGGCGACCACCGAGGCCCCCAGTGCGCGGCAGGAAATCTCGCCATCCCATACCGGCACGTCCGGTGCGGCACACAGGAAGGCCGTGCACAGATCCGTGCCCCCGGACACCGAGCAGACTTGCACGCCCGACCCGATCTCCGAGGCGATCCAGTGGAAACCCTCCGGGGACAGCGGCGCGCCCGTCGAACCGACCGCGCGCAACGCGGTGAGATCCAGCTCGGTGCCGGGCTGCAAGCCGGCCTTGCGGCAGGACTGGATGAACGGCGCGGAGGTGCCGAAATAACTCACCCGCTCGTCGGCGGCCAGCCGCCACAGCGCGCCGAGATCGGGGTGGCCAGGGCTGCCGTCGTAGACCACAATGGTCGCACCCACCAGCAGGCCGCTGATCAGGTAGTTCCACATCATCCAGCCCGTGGTGGTGAACCAGAAGAAGCGCTGGCCAGGCCCGAGATCGGCTTGCAGCGCCAACGCCTTGAGATGCTCCAGAACGATCCCGCCGTGGCCGTGCACGATGCCCTTGGGCAACCCGGTAGTGCCCGAGGAGTAGAGCACCCACAGCGGATGGTCGAAGTCCACCGCCTCGAAAGCCAGCGAGGCATCGCCGTGCGCGGCGAGTAGATCCTCCCAGCATACGGTGGCATCCAGGGTCGCGCGGGAGTCCAGGTAGGGCACCAGTACCGTGGCGCGCAGCGATGGCAATTGATCGCGCAGCGCGTCCACTATGGACCGGATGTCGAAACGCTTGCCGCCGTAGAGGTACCCGTCAACGGCGATCAGCACGGTGGGTGCGAGCTGGGTGAACCGATCGGTGATCGCCCGGGTGCCGAAGTCCGGCGAGCACGACGACCAGACCGCGCCGAGGCTGACGGTGGCTAGCAACGCCACCAGGGTGTCCGGCGAGTTCGGCACCAGCGCGACCACCCGGTCCCCCCGGCGGACGCCCAGCGACGCGAGCGCCGAGCGCGCTGCGGCCACCCGCTGGCGCAGCAACCCGAAGCTCAGCTCTTCCCGAACACCGTCCTCGCGCCGGAAAATCACGGCCGGGTCGTCGTCACTCTTGCCGGGACCGGGAGCCAGCGCGTGCTCGGCGTAGTTCAGCGTCGCGCCCGGAAACCATCGCGTCCCCGGCATCGACTCGTCGGGGAGCACCCGCTGTGGCGCGGTATGGAACCGGACTCCGGCGAAATCGGCGAATGCCCCCCAGAACGCCGCGAGGTCGGCCACCGACCAGCGCCACAGCGCGTCGTAGTCAGCCACGATGACGCCCCGCTGCGCCGCCAACCAGCTGCGAAACGCCGCCATCCGGGACCGGGCGACGACGTCGGGGTCGGGCAACCAGAGGATCCGGGGCTCGGTCATGTTCCCGTGGTACCAGGGGTCATGAGTGCGTGACAGTGTCAGATCACGGTTTACCGACTCACAAGCGCGTCAGCGAAGGTGAGAGCTGAACCAGTTCAGGGTGCGACCCCAGGCCTCGGGGGCGACCGACTGGTCAGTGTGGAAGCAGCAGTGCACGAGGTCGGTGGCGACGTGGGCTGAGTGGGCGGCATCCCGCAGCTTGTTCACCTCCGCCTCCGGCACATCACCACCCTGATCGTAAATACCCAGCCACGGGCAGCGCAGCTCGGCGGCAACTTCGACCAGCGCGGGCAAACCCGCGATCACCGGCTCCACTGCTCCAACCCCGCCGATCGTCACCGCCGCACCAAGGTTGCGTTGGGTCGCGACGATCAGCGCCACGGCACCGCCCAGGCCGAAACCCACCACCCCCATCTGGTCGGCAGCCACGCGGCGCCGCGCCAACCAGCGAAAGGCGGCGTCGGTATCTGCGTGGACAGATTTCTCGGACAACCGCTCGAGATGGCGCCGGACGGTAGCCGCCCCATCGGCGGGCAGCTCGTCGATACCGTCGCGGTGAAACAGATGGGGGATCACGGTGAGCCAGCCCTCGCCGGCCAGTCCAGCGGCGAGCTGCCAAACGTCATCGGTGACGCCTCGGACGTCAGGCTCGACAACGATGCCGCCACGCACCGCGGATTCCGGCGTGGCGACCGTCAGCCGCAGCCCAGTGCCATCGCGAAGCGGGATCTGTTCCAGACTACGTTGCGTCATCTGCCACCCGACTCGTCCGCGAACCCAGGGTGAGGACGCAGCGTACCGGGTCGACAATTCGAACGTTGATCACGGTTTGTGTGCCGTAAGCGACGGGTCTTGTCGCGATAGCCACATAAACCGCCATGATGTGCGGCTGTGGCGTCAAACTCGGCGACGGGCTGGCTACGGTGAGGTGCGGCGTGCTGGCCGCGCCTACTTACGAACAGGAGGCCCTGATGACCGCCCACACCAGGGCTGATCTGGAGTCACTGCCCGGATACGTCCCTGGCCGCAGCGTCCCGGGAGCGGTGAAGCTGGCCAGCAACGAGGTGTCCGCGGGGCCGTTGCCCAGCGTCGTCGCGGCGATTCGATACGCCGCCACGGGGGTTAACCGTTACCCGGACAACAGGGCGACCGCGCTGGTGGACCGATTGGCGGCCCGGTTGGACGTGCCACCGTCTCAGCTCGTCGTCGGAGCCGGGTCCGTGGCGCTGTGCCAGCAGTTGGTGCAGGCCACCTGCACACTGACCGATGAGGTGCTTTTCGCGTGGCGCTCCTTCGAGGCCTACCCGATCATCACCCAAATTGCCGGAGCCCGGAAACGCACGATCCCGCTGCGCCGCGACCACACCCACGATCTGACGGGGATGCTCGAAGCGATCACCCCAGCGACCCGGTTGATCTTCGTGTGCAATCCCAACAACCCGACCGGCACGACCGTGCAACGCGATGAGCTGGTCGCGTTCCTCAACGCGGTGCCCGACGGCGTGCTGGTCGCCCTGGACGAGGCCTACCACGAGTTCGTCACCCATCCTGCGGTGCCTGACGGCATGGAGCTCTACCGGCAGCGGGACAACGTCGCGGTGTTGCGGACGTTCTCCAAGGCTTACGGGCTGGCCAGCCTGCGGGTGGGGTACTGCGCGGCACCGGAGCCGGTCGTCACGGCATTGCGCAAGGTGTCAGTTCCGTTCAGCGTCAACTCATTAGCCCAGGCTGGCGCGCTGGCGAGCCTCGACGTCGAGGACGAGATGCTGGCCCGGTGCCGGAGCGTGGCGGCCGAACGGGACCGGATCCGCAGCGAGCTGATTACGCTGGGCTATCCCGTTCCGCCCTCACAGGGCAACTTCGTCTGGCTGCCTTTGGGCAAGCAGACCACGGCCTTCAACGAGCACTGCCTGGAGCACAAGGTGGTGATCCGCCCGTTTTCCACCGACGGCGCCCGCATCACTATCGGCGACCCCGCCGAGAACGAGGCGTTCCTCGCCGCAGCGCGGACCTGGCCACCCCGACATGGCGACATATCGGGGTAATTGGGCGGGAGCGGGTCAGCCGCCGATGTAGCTCATTTCAACTTTGGGCAGTCCCAGGGTTGCGGTGGTGCGCTGGGCTGAGTAACGGTCGGTTCGGCCCTTCCAAATCCCGATGATGCGCTTTTCAATCTCGTCATCGCTGGTTCCGTCGCGCAGCGGCGTACGGAGGTCGTGGCCCAAGCCCGCGAACAGGCAGGTGTACAACTCGCCCTTGGCTGACAGCCGCGCCCGGGTGCAGGTGCCGCAGAACGGCTGGCTGATCGATGTGATCGCGCCGACCTCGCCAGCGCCATCGACATAGCGGTACCGAGCGGCCACCTCGCCGACGTACGCCGGATCCACCGGCTCGATCGGCCATTGGCTGTTGATGGCCTCGACAATCTCGGCCGCCGGAACGACGTCATCCATCCGCCAGCCGTTCGTCGCGCCAACGTCCATGAACTCGATGAAGCGCACGATGTAGCCGTGTTCCCGGCCGAACCCGGCGAGGTCGAGGATTCCCTGGCCGTCGTTGAGTCCCCGCTTGACCACCGTGTTGACCTTTACCGGGGTCAGTCCAACGTCAGCGGCGGCGGCGATGCCCTCCAGCACCCGCGAGACGGGGATTTTTACGTCACTCATCGTCCGGAACGTCTGCGCATCAAGGGAATCCAGACTCACCGTCACCCGGGACAGCCCGGCATCGCGCAACGAACGCGCTTTCTTGGCCAGCAGTGAACCGTTGGTGGTCATGGCGACGTCCGCGATGCCGTCGATGCCGGCCAGCTGCTCGACAAGCACCTCGATGCCGTGTCGGAGCAACGGCTCTCCGCCGGTGAGTCGAAGTTTTTCCACACCCAGGCCAGCAAAGACCTTCGTCACCCGAACGATCTCTTCGAACGAGAGCAGTTCCGAGGAGTCCATGAACGGAAAGTCGGTACCGAAAACGTCGCGAGGCATGCAGTAGCAGCAGCGGAAGTTACACCGATCGGTAACCGAGATCCGCAAGTCCCGCAGGCCGCGTCCCAACTGATCGTTCACAGTATCCATGCCATCCATTCGATCACATTACTCTGATGAACCCTTTGTTCTCCTTCGTCGGGCGCGCCTACACCGCGCCACCAACAGTCCAACGCATCGGACCCGCGACTTATTTCGCGCTACTCCAAGTAGCTGAATCACTCTTTCGGGTTGTTAACGAACCGAGCTCGTCGAGCGAAAACTAGAGTGACTGCTACGAGTGGTCACCGGCATGGGATGGGTCGCGGCACGCTGTTCCGCACACTTCTGGAGGCTTCGTGTCCGCACCTGCGCCGCCCTACCGGTTCTTCGGCCCGCAGCCGCGTCACCTGCGGGCGGCGCACCGCGTCTGCGGCGTGAGCCTCACGCTCGGCCTCCTAGTCGCGTTCGGGCTTGTGGTGTACGCCACTTGGTTAGGCGTTGCCGCACTGACCGCCGTCGAGGGTGCCACCCACCGCGTCGGGTCGACCGGCGCCACCACGCAGCTGGCTACCCCCCCGCCGGCGACCGCGCCACCAGCCGTAGCGCCGACTCCCAGCGGCGCCAGGATGGCCTTCGATCAGCTGTGGACCGCTAGCGACGGGAACACGATCGTCGCCGGAGCACCCACCGTCGGCACCTCGATGGAGACTGGCGAGCCTGTGATCATGGTGCCGGTGACGCTGACCAACAACAGCGAGCGGGACTGGAACCCAGTGTCGACTTCCTTCGTCGGGGAACTCAACCGCGCGACGGTGCCCGAGTCCGCCGAGGGCGACTGGATGTACCGGTCCCCGATCGTGGCGCACACCTCGGTGACGCTGACCAAGGTCTTCGTCGGTGGCCCCGGCCAGTTCAGCTTGACCGCGAACACCCCGAACGGCGTCGCGTTGTTCAGCGGTCGGATCTGACTTCGCTGATTCTGACTTCACTGGGTCTAACTTCGCTGGGTCTAACTTCGCTGGGTCTTACGCAGCCCCACCAACCCGTCTATGGTGAAGCATCAATACTGCGTCAACCGTGGGGGAATAGTGAGCGCGCCTCGGTGGAATGCGGACCACAGCGGTGCGGCCGCTTCGGGACGATCGCCGGGGCCGACCGCGCTGCGGATCGTGTTGGGCACTCAGCTGCGTCGGCTGCGTGAGGCCCGCAGTATCACTGCCGCAGCGGCCGGGCACGCGATCCGGGCATCCCACGCCAAGATCAGCCGCATGGAGCTCGGCCGGGTCGGCCTCCGGGATCGCGACGTAGCGGACTTACTCACTCTTTACGGCGTTACCGATGAACAGGAACGCCGAGCGTTCCTCACCCTCGTTCGGCGGGCCAACGTGCCCGGCTGGTGGCATCAGTACAGCGACATCGTGGCGAGCTGGTTCGAAATTTACCTGGGCTTAGAGCAGGCCAGCTCGGTCATCCGCACCTATCAACCACAGCTCGTACCCGGCCTGCTACAAACCCAGGATGTCGCGCGGGGGGTTATTGAACTCGGGCATCCGCGCCCCTCCAACGAAGATCTCGAGCGCCGGGTCTCCCTGCGGATGGCACGCCAGGAAATTCTCACCCAACCCGCAGCGCCACAGTTCTGGGCCGTCATCGAAGAGGCATCCCTATGGCGACTCGACGGACGTTCGGTGATGCGGGAACAGATAGACCATCTGATCACGATGGCCGAGCTCCCCAACGTCGCACTCCAGGTGATACCGATCCACTCCGGTGCGCATGTCGCGCTAGGCGGTCCGTTTACGATCCTGCGGTTTTCCGACCCTGATCTACCGGACATCGTCTATCTAGAACAGCTATCCAGCGCCCTTTACCTGGACAAAGGCGATGATGTTCAGCACTATCGGGCGATCATGGATCGACTATGCCTGCAAAGTAAGGCTCCGGCCGAGACGATCAGCTTCCTCAGTAACCTGCGCAAAGAACTCTGAGGCGCAGAATCACCGAGCTCGCCTGCCGATCGACGGCTTTACGCGATCGAGTAATGCGCGCAATGCCCACCGCGGCGGCCCTTCATACGCCCACACACCGCGTCGCGGGGGAACACATCGACCGGGACCGTGCCTGGGTACGGGAACCGTGGCCGTGGTGACCTCCTCGAAGCACCGGATCGTGACTAGACCAACAAAATCCTTCCACTGGTAAGACGCGACCAGAGGGCGCGGTGCGGCTATCGGGCCGCAGCAATACAGCACAACCCATCGGCGACCACGTCTAACAGGATGCGTTCGAGCTCCGACTACCGTGGCAGCGCTCGTATGCGCGTGCAAGAGCTGGCGCCGAGTGCAATCTCCATCTGGCCGTCGCGTGCACATGCAAGAACTACTAGGCTTGACTGGTTATTGCGGTAGCGCGACTTAGCTGTTTTGGGCGATTTGGCCGCTCCGTGATCGAGCTGGCGGGGTCTTAATGGAGAGGTCGTGGATGTCGCTCACTAACGGTATGCCCGCCAAATCACTGCCGGTGGCCGCCTGGAGAAAGAGTAGACACAGCAATCCCCACGGAGACTGCGTGGAGCTCGGGCAGCTGGAAGGAGGGAAGATCGCCGTGCGTAACTCCCGGCACCCGGGTGGACCCGCACTCATCTTCGCCCGTGCCGAGATGGCCGCCTTTATCCACGGAGTGGCGGAGAACGGGCATCAGAGCTTTCTTCCGACACCGCTGAAATGAAACACTTCCATCGGGACACCGAGTCCGGTGCAGTCAGGTCTCCACAGCGAACACGAGACCACGCCGGGCTCCAATAGCTCCCGACCATCGAAGAAACGCGTGATCTCCTGACGACTGCGAGCCACTATCGGCGCTCCGCCCTGACTATTCCACAGCCGCATGCTCTCCCTCATTGCTTCGCCGTCGACCTCTGCGGTGGGATGGGAGATCACGAGGTAGCTACCGGACGGCAACGCGTCCAAGAGCCGATCCACGATAGCGTGCGCCTCGTCCGTGTCGGTGATGAAATTCAAGATTCCTAACAGCATGAGGGCGACTGGCCGGGTGAAGTCGAGCGTCCGGGCCGCTTCCTGCAGGATCATGTCTGGTTCACGAAGGTCAGCGTGCACGTAATCGGTTTTACCTTGTCGAGTGCTGGTGAGCAGGGCGCGCGCGTGTACCAGAATTATGGGATCATTGTCAACGTAGACAACACGAGACTCCGGTGCTGCCGCTTGGGCGACTTCGTGAGTATTGTTGGCCGTGGGCAGACCGGTGCCGATATCCAGGAACTGGCGAACCCCCGCACTGCCTGCCAAAAACTGGACCGCGCGGACTAAAAATCTTCGCTCGGCGCGGACAGTATCGCGGAAGCTTGGAATGATCGCAAGCACCTGTTCCGCGACCTCACGATCGGACGCATAGTTATCCTTACCACCCAGCATATAATTCCAGAACCGAGCAGAGTGCGCCACTTCGGTATTAACAAGCGCAGCCTTTTCCTGCACCGGCGTGTGCGAGTTTTCGGTCACAGGTATGCTTCTTTCCGCGCGGGCTGCATGACGTTCGGAGACCAGGCGGAAATCACACAACGAATATCCTGGTTGCTCCCCCAGTAGTCAGGTGACTTCCCTTAGTCACCGCTGTTGATCACCTTACTCCCCAACAGCGGAGCATATTGTCACTCGTTTGGGTGCTGCGATCACCTATGGTGGCTGGAAGCCCCACGCGGAATGCTCCGCACCCGGATGGAGATCCTGGTTCCGGTGCCGGGGAGGAAGTCAGCTATCAAGCTGGCCCGCTCGCCGAAGGAGTCCCGCAGCTGATCGTCGATTGTGCCCAGGATGTCCTGGAGATCTGCATCCTGGATCCCGGGCCCGTCATCGGCAACGGTGATCAGGCAGTCCGAAGCCTGAAGGTGAGCGGAGATCGTGACAGTGCCGCCGAGCTGCTTGCGCTCGATGCCGTTGCGAACCGCGTTGTCAACCAGTTGTTGGACCGCCAGAAACGGCAGCGTCACGGGCAGCGCAGCCGGCGCGACGTCGAGCTGCACCCGGAGCCGGTCGCGGAAGCGAGACCGTTGCAGCATCAGGTAGCGCTCGATGTTCTCCAGCTCCTCAGCCAGCGTGGTCTGAGCGACCGAGCGCAGCGAATACCGGGTGAACTCGGCGAAGACGATCAGCAGGTCCCGGGCCCGCGGCGGGTCGGTGCTGACCAGGCCGACGATGGTGCTGATCGTGTTGAACAGGAAGTGCGGGGAAATCTGGCCGCGCAGCGTCCGCAGTTCGGCGCGCACCTGCGCGACCGCGCGATCCAGTTCGGCAAGCAACTGTTGGTCCTCGCCGCGACCAGCGTCGCGGGCCCGCAGCACGACCGGCGCCTGGACCGCGGCTACGTGCTTGGCAGGGCGAAGACCGCGCCAGGTCGGGTGCCCGAGGCGGCCCTGTGCCGTCCACTGCCGGTAGTACACCGCGCCCAGCAGCCGCGGAGCGACCCAGTGCACATCCCGATCGGGCACCTCATCGACGAACGGACTGGCCGGCTGGGCAAGCTCGGTCAACCGGTCGCGCAGCTCCCGGCGGGCCGCTTCGGTGAAACCCGTGCCGACCTGGCCGACGTATCGCAGACCCTGCTCGGTGGGGATGCCGACCAGCAGAGCGCCGATCCCGGCGGCGCGGTGACGTTCGGGCACCCACCCACCGATGATCACTTCTTGGGACTGGCGCAACGTGGTCTGAACCCAGCTACGGGACCGGCCCGGCTGGTATGGCGAGTCCACCCGCTTGGCGACCACGCCGCGCAGGCCGTGTTCAGCAGCGGTGTCCAGCACCGTCTGGCCGTCGGCATCCAGAAAAAAAGGCGGCAGCACGACCGGTCCGCAGGCAAGCTCGAGTTCCGCTAGCAGCTCCCGGCGGCGCTGATACGGCAGCTCAACGGTGGACCGGCCATCCAGGCTGAGCAGATCGAACACGTAGTAGGTCACCGGCGCGCGGCTCAACACCGTCGCGGTCGGCCGTTGCACGTTCATTCGCCGGTGCAGCTGCGCAAAGCTTGGGCGGCCGCAGGAGTCCAAAGCGACGATCTTGCCGTCCAGCAGCATCCTGCGCCGTCCCGCGAACGCTCCGAGTTCCGGGTACGCGGCGGTGATGCTGCGGTGACTGCCGCTAAACAGGCACATCCGGCCGGGCTCGGTACAGGCCAGCGAGCGGATTCCGTCCCAGCTGAACTCGAAGGCCCAACCCGGCCCCGCTGGCAGCGGGCCCGCCGTCGGCAGCATCGGACGCACCAGGTCTGACATCGTCAGCTCAGCTTCGACGGCTGGCTTGCTTGCCCTTATCACCGGACTTGTCACCGGACTTGCGCTGTCTCGGCACGTTCGGTGGCGCGCCGCGGGCGGCCTTGGCTGCCTCGACGGAGGCCTGCAAGGCGGTGATCAGGTCCACCGCCGGAGCCGGCTGCGCCGCCGCCGGTGGGGCGACGAACTCCTTGCCGGCCGTCTTGGCTTCGATGACCGACAGCAACGCCTCGCGATACCCGTCCTGGTAAGCCTCAGGAGTGAAGTCGCCGGACATCGCCTCGATGAGGGTATCCGCCATCTTCAGCTCCGCGTCGCTGACTGATACCTCCCGGTCGAGCACGTCAAACTGCGCCTTTCGCACCTCATCAGGCCAGACCATCGTCTGCAACGCCAGCACATCTCCCCGGGGGCGCAGCACGGCCAGCGACTCCTTGCTCCGCACTGCGATCTTGGCCAGCCCTACCCGGCTGGTCCGCTCCAGCGCAGCTCGCAGCAACTCATACGGCTTGCGGCCGGCCGGATCGGGTTCCAGGTAGTACCCGCGGGCCAATGCGAGCGGATCGACCTGGTCAGCCGGCACGAAAGCGACCAGCTCGACGACCTTGGTGGTGGGCAGCGGCAGGTTGGCGAAATCCTCTTCGGTCAGGATCACGGTCTCGCCCGAGGGCAGCTCGAAGCCCTTGGCGAGGTCGGCGTAGGCGACTTCCTGGTCGCACACGGTGCACATCCGCTGGTAGCGCACCCGGCCGGCGTCCTCATCGTGCACCTGATGGAAGGACACATCACGGTCCTCGGTCGCCGAATACAGCCGAACCGGGATGCTGACCATCCCGAAGGCCAATGCGCCCTTCCATATCGCCCGCATGTGTCCACAGTAGCGATTTCTTGCGGGGGCAACACTCCCCGAGCTACGTATCCAGCCCAAACCGTGAGCAACGGCGTACCGTGAGGTGGTTTGAGCATCGGCTGCGCCGATCACAGTTCTCCCTGAGCGGGGGTGCGTTATGACCGTCGACATCATCGTGGGTCTGATCGCGATCGTGATCATCGGGACGCTGTGGTTGCTGTCCGGTGCCCGCGTGGTCAGCCAGTTCGAGCGCGGCGTGGTGTTCCGCCTCGGTCGGGTGACCAGCACACCCCGGCAACCTGGGCTGACCTGGATCACCCCGGGGGTGGAGAAACTCCGCAAGGTCAACATGCAGATCGTCACCATGCCGGTTCCCGCCCAGGACGGCATCACCCGCGACAACGTCTCAGTGCGGGTCGACGCGGTGGTGTACTTCCGGGTGATCGACCCGGTCAAGGTTGTCGTGGACGTGCAGGACTACCTCCAAGCCGTCTCGCAGGTCGCGCAGACCTCGTTACGCTCGATCATCGGCAAGAGCGATTTGGACGATCTGCTGTCCAACCGGGAGCGGCTCAACGAGGGTCTGGAACTGTTGATCGACAGTCCAGCGCTGGGCTGGGGTGTGCAAATCGATCGGGTGGAGATCAAGGACGTCGCGCTGCCAGAGTCAATGAAGCGGTCGATGTCGCGCCAAGCCGAAGCCGAGCGGGAGCGGCGAGCGCGGGTGATCAGCGCCGAGGGCGAGCTGCAAGCGTCGGAGAAGCTGGCCCAAGCCGCCGCTGCGATGGCGGATACCCCGGCGGCGTTGCAGCTGCGCTTGCTGGAGACCGTCGTGCAGGTCGCCTCAGAGAAGAACTCCACCCTGGTCCTCCCTTTTCCGGTAGAGCTCCTGCGCTTCCTCGACGCCGCCACCCCCCGCCCCGATCCGCATTCAGCGGGCTCAGCGGGGCTACCAGCACCCGAATAACCCCGCTGCGCCCGCTGAATGCGGCAGGAGTGGACCCGTTAGGAATGCGTCAAGATCGGTGCTGGCTGGTTGCGGTGGTGCGAGGCTCGGCGATGTGAGCCTGGTGCTGAAAAGGGTGCTCGTCGGCCGGCCGATGAGCAGTGCCCGGCTGGGCGAGACGTTGCTGCCTACCTGGCTGGCCCTGCCGGTGTTCTGCAGCGACCCGATCTCCTCGGTGGCGTACGCGACCGAGCAGATCGTCCTGGTGCTAGCAGCCGGTGGTCTCGCCGCCTTGACCCAGACACCCTGGGTCGGGCTGGCCGTGGTGGTGCTGCTGGTGGTGGTCGTGGCGTCCTACCGGCAGACCTGCTTCGCCTACCCGAATGGCGGCGGCGCGTTCGTGGTGAGCAGGGACAACCTCGGTGAGACCGCAGCGCTGGTGGCGGCCAGCGCGTTGCTGGTCGACTACGTCATGACGGTCGCGGTGTCAGTGGTGTCCGGCGTGGTGGCGATCACCTCGGCGGTGCCGCGGTTCGCGCCGCACGCGGTGGCGATGTCGGTCGGGTGCGTCGTGGTGCTCGCGCTGGCAAACCTGCGCGGTACGAAGGAGTCCGGCCGGGCTTTCGCGGTGCCGACCTACGCGTTCATCGGCTTGACCATGTTGATGTTCGTGGTGGCGGCCGTCAAGAGCTGGGGTGGCACGCTGGCGTTGGCCCAGACGGCTCGGCAGCCGCTGCCGGCGACAATCCACATCGGCGGGATGTTCACCGTGATCCTGTTGATGCGGGCCTTCGCATCGGGCTGTACCGCGTTGACCGGAGTGGAGGCGATCAGCAACGGAGTGCCGGCCTTCCGTAAACCCAAGAGCCGTAATGCGGCGCTGACCCTGACCCTGATGGGCGTCATCGCGGTGGTGCTGTTCGCCGGGATCACCCTGCTGGCAGTACGGCTTCAGGCGAGGGCCCAGCCGGACGGGAACCCGTCGGTGATCTCGCAGATCGCCACCTCGGTGTTCGGCGGCGGCTCGGTGTTGTTCTTCCTGTTCCAGGCCGCGACTGCCGGCATCCTGGTCCTTGCCGCGAACACCGCGTTCAACGGCTTTCCGGTGCTGGCCTCGATCCTCGGCCGGGACCGCTACCTACCGCGCCAGCTACACAACCGTGGGGATCGACTGGTGTTCTCCAACGGGATCCTGCTGCTCGCCGGGGTGGCCGTCGCCTTGATCATCGGATTCGACGCGAACATCGACAAGCTGATCCAGCTGTACATCATCGGCGTGTTCACCAGCTTCACCCTCAGCCAGGTAGCGATGGTGCGGCACTGGGCGCGGGCGTTGGCCGACGAGAGGCAACCCCGGCGGCGCCGGTCAATCCGCCGCTCCCAGGCGATCAATCTGGTGGGCGCCGTCTCGACCACCGTGGTGCTGGTCGTGGTGTTCGCTACCAAGGTTGCCCACGGTGCGTGGCTGGCGGTCACCGCGATGATCTTTTTGTTCTTCGTGATGCGCGGGATCAACCGGTATTACGCCCGGGTGAGCCACGAGATCAGCGCTGACGATGTGGAACCCACGCTGCCCGCCCGGGTTCACGCGATCGTTCTGGTCTCGCGGCTGCACCGGCCGGCGCTGCGGGCGCTGGCGCTGGCCCGGGCGACCCGGCCCGACGTGTTGGAAGCGGTGACCATGGATTTGGACGCCGCCGAGACCCGGGAGCTGGTCAGTGAGTGGGAAGGGCGCGAGCTGCCGGTGCGCCTGCGGGTACTGGCCGCCCCGTACCGCGACCTGGCCCGACCGCTGGTCGAGTACGTTAGGGAACTGCGCCGCTATGAACCGCGCTCGGTCATCACCGTTTTCATCCCGGAATATGTGACTACCCGGTGGTGGCAGAACCTACTGCACAACCACAGTGCGCTGAGGTTGAAGGGGCGGTTGCTGTTCACGCCCGGTGTTGTGGTGGTCAATGTGCCTTATCACCTGGGCGTCGCGGATCAGGGCTGGCTCGGTGCGGCTGCTCCGGAGGCAGTCGGGACAACAATGGGCTGATGAGTACCGGGTTGATGACAACTGCGTGCGGACGGCTTTCGCGCCGCCGCAAGCTGCTGGGTTGGCCGTTCGGGCTGGCATTGCCAGCGTTGGCAACCCTGATCTCGGTCACCGGCCGGGGACTGCTCGGGCTGCCCACCGACGTGATGCTGTTCGTCTTGGCGGTGGTCGTGGTCGCGCTGATCGGCGGACTGGGCCCCGCGCTGCTGGCCGCTGTCGCGTCCGGGCTGCTGCTCAACTTCTTCCTCACGCCGCCGCTGTACACCTTCACGATCGCGGACAACGAGAATGTCATCACGCTCGCGGTGATGATGTTGGTAGCGGTGATGGTGGCGCTGGTGGTCAACCAGGCGGCCAGACGCGGTGCGCAGGCTTCCCGGGCCAGGGCGCAGTCCAGCTTGCTCAGCGAGTTCGCCGCGGCTGTGCTGACCAGCCAGGAGCCCCTCCCGCTGCTGCTGAACAAGGTGCGGGAGTCTTTCGGGGCCACCTCGGTGGCGCTGCTTGAGCGCCAGCGCAGCGGCTGGCAGCGGGTGGCCAGCGCCGGGCCCGATCCGGTTGCGGCCCCGCACGATGCCGACGCCGACGTCGCAATCGACGCTGACGTCCATCTATCGCTGCGTGGCCGAACCCTGACGGTCGGCGATCGGCGGGTGCTGCAGACGGTGGCGGGCCAAGCGCTGCTCGCGCTGCGGGCGCAGCGGATGGCGGCCCAGGCGCGCGACGCCCAACGCCGAGCCGAAGCCACCGAACTTCGCAGCGCGCTGCTCTCCGCCGTCGGCCATGACCTTCGCACGCCGCTGACCTCGATCAAAGCCGCGGTAAGCAGCTTGCGCGACCCAGAGCTGGAACTGTCCGAGGTAGACACCACCGAGCTGCTGGCTACCGTCGAGGAGTCCGCGGACCGCCTGCAGGGGCTGGTCGACAACCTGCTCGACTCGGCCCGACTGGCCACTGGAGCCGTGCTGCCGCAGCTGACCGCGGTGGGCTACGACGAGGTCGTCGCACGCGCCCTGTCGACCGTGGACGGCGGGCATCTCGTCGCCACCGACGTCGATGACACGCTGGCGGCGGTGCTCGCGGATCCGGGACTGCTCGAACGGGTGGTGGCCAATCTCATCGACAACGCACTGCGGCACGGTCACGGTGCCTCGGTGCTGATCCGGGCGGCGGTGCACGGCGAGGAAGCGGAGCTGGCTGTCAGCGACCGCGGGCCTGGCCTGCCGGCTGAGGCACTCGAGTCGTTGTTCGCCCCGTTCCAGCGGCTCGGTGATCGGACGTCGCGGCCCGGGGTGGGCCTGGGCCTGGCGGTGGCACGCGGCTTCACCGAAGCAATGGGCGGGCGCATCCGCGCCGAGCCGACACCCGGCGGTGGCTTGACCATGACGATCACCCTTGCGCTCGCACCGGCTGCCTCGACAACGGTGCCCGAACTTGCCGCTCGAATGTGCGAGCCGTGACCACGACCCGGGTCCTGGTGGTTGACGACGACGCGCACATCCTGCGCGCCATCCGCATCCACCTCACCGCCTGCGGCTACGCGGTGCGCACCGCGCAGACCGGCCGGGCAGCGCTGCGAGCCGGCGCTGCCGAACATCCCGACCTCGTGCTTCTCGACCTGGGCCTACCCGACATCGACGGCACCGCGGTTATCGCTGAACTACGCAGCTGGTCCACCATGTCGATCATCGTGCTGTCCGCCCGCACCGATGGCACCGACAAGATCAACGCACTCGATACCGGGGCCGACGACTACCTGACCAAGCCGTTCAGTATGCCCGAGCTGCTCGCTCGGATGCGTGCCGCTGTGCGCAGGTCCGCTGCACCAACTGATCGGGACGTGGTCGTCGCAACCATCGATTTCAGTATCGACCTGGCGGCGAAGAAAGTGCTCAGCCGCACCGGTGAACAGGTGCATCTGACGCCCACCGAATGGGCCATCCTGGGCATTCTGGTCCGGGACCGCGGTGCGCTTGTCTCCCAGCGTCGGCTGCTCAGCGAGATATGGGGACCCGCCTACCGCACCGAAACCAATTACCTTCGCGTCTATCTGGCGCAACTGCGCCGCAAGCTGGAACCCGAACCGTCCCGCCCCCGCTACCTCATTACCGAATCCGGAATGGGTTACCGCTTCCAGGGCTGACGCCGCACCGTCCGGCGGCTCCGCCAGTGCATCCACAGGTCTACGATGTGTGGTTGGGCCAACGGTGAGGAGCCCGACCAGTGACTCGTACGCCAGATCTGTCCGGCGAGGGAGAGCACCTACCCGGTCACCTCAACGGCACCGTCGGGCACTGCACGCCGGCTCAGCTGTTCGGGCTGACCGTGCGACGTCCATCCGTTGGGGTATGTGTGGTGGCGGTGGTTGGCGAGTTGGACATGCTCACCGCGTCGCTGCTCGAAGCGTGCCTGCGCGAACAGCTCGCTGATGTTCCTGCGCATCTGATCTTGGATTTGGAAGCAGTGCGGTTCCTGGGCGCCAGTGGGTTGAGCTGTCTGCTGCGGGTCCACGAACATGCCCAGCAGGGCGGCGGGACGCAGCTGCACCTCGCTGGCCTGGTAACCCGGGTGGTGGCGCGCTCACTGCAAGTCACCGCAGTTACTCCTGCATGACCGACGCTCTGGCCGCGCTGGTCGAGTCAACCAAAGTGACGATCAACACAGAACTGGTGGCCTTGCTGTCGATAACAGGGCGGCTCGACGTGGCGGGGCTGGCACAGCTTCGGCTGCAGTTGCGAGCGCTCTTAGACACCGGCACCAAGTACTTGGTGGTGAATCTCGCCGGGGTGGGCAGCTGCGACCACCAACTGTTTGACGTGCTGACCCACGCCCACCACAGGCTCACCGACCGCCAGGGTTGGTTGCGGCTGGTCGGGGTCGGCCCCGCGGTGCGCAATGCCCTGGATGAGGCCACCACGTCGGAGTGCTTACTGGTTTACCAGGCTTCGGAGTGGACCAGAGACCTGGTCGGCTGAAGCATGCAGCGTAAGTGCACTGACGCCACGGCGTCCGCGGTGATTGAATCTGCTGGGTGGGCGATAAAGGCGACCTGCGTCCCCGGTCGGGCGGTCAGCGCGCGAACCGTGGCCACACCGCGGAGCGGGTGACGGAGGAGGACATCCGCTGGCTCGTCGCCCATCTGCGCGTGGTAGTCGCCACCAGCTCCGCTGTCTGGGCGGGCCGCGGAATGACTTTATTGCAGCTCACCGTGCTGCACTTCATCAGCGCGCTGTCTCCGTTGACTCTTACCGACCTGGCCCAGGTCCTCGGTACCAAACCGCCGGCCACGTCCGCGATCGTTGATCGGCTGATCAACGCGGGGCTGGTGTCCCGCACGCCGGACCCGCAAGACCGTCGACGCGTCCAGTTGTCCCTTACCGCCGCCGCCGAACCGATCATCGGCGACAGCGACGCGGACACCGCCAGGCGCCTACTGACGGTACTCAGCCGCATGAGTCCGCAGAGCCGCCGACAGCTGATCGAGATACTGATGGATGTCATCCGCCGATCCGCGGAGTAGCCGTGTTTACGGCGACGCTTGCCAAGTCGAGCCGCGGCAGCTGTCACCCACCCGCCAGGTGGCAGCGTGGGTCCTCGTCATCGCCGGCCCCGCGCTGCTGACGCTCGCTGCGCTGCAGCTATCAATAGCAAAAGTCCACGTCCACAAAATCGACGCCATGATCGGAGAATTGAGTACTATTCGTCGATCCCTCCGTCACCAGTTGGATGACTGCGCCCGACACGTGGTCGGGCCTCGACCTTTTCTGACTGGGTTTGATGCGGGTGGCGTTGGCTTCAGATGATAGGTAACGCTCAGTGCATGATTAGTCACCAATTGGTCCTACTACCGCCTGACTGGCCCACGGCGCTGAGGCAAAGGGGTTGACAAGCTAGCTGCGGACGCATTTTTATCTTACTATCAGCGAATAGAACCCTTGGGGTATAGAGCTAGCGAGGAAGCAAGGCGATGGACGACACGAAGACAGCACTAATCGTTGATGAGATCGTCACGGCGTTGCGGGAGGTTATTGGGCGTCATCGTGTGACCTACACTGAGTACCGCTCAGCGCTTCGCTTCCTGACTGAGACAGTTGAGCAAGGTGAGCTTCCACTGCTGTCGGATGTCTTATTCGAGGCGGTGGTTGACGAGGTGGCGCGAATCGGTTCAGAGGGCACGGACACCAATGTGGAAGGACCGTTTTACGTCGCCGGCGCCCCGATGCTGGATGCCGATGGTGGAACACCGATGCTTCCTATGCGCCCGGAGGAGCCTGGTGATCGCCTGCTGTTCACCGGCGCCGTTCGCTCCACTGCCGGTGCCGCGCTCTCGTCCGCGATGATCGACATCTGGCAGGCCAACGGCGACGGGCTCTACTCGCAGTTTGCTCCCGACCTACCAGAGTGGAACCTTCGCGGCCGCGTCCATTGTGACACGAACGGCAATTTCGCCGTCACTACTGTCGTCCCCGCACCCTACGACATTCCTCAGCATCCGCACACCGGCCGGGTCCTCGACCTCCTCGGGAAGGAGCCCCATCGTCCGGGCCATATCCACGTCAAAGTGCACGCCCCGAACCATCGGAAACTCACCACTCAGGTATATTTCGCCGGAGATCCGTGGCTGGACCACGATGTGGTCGGTGCCGCCAAGCCATCGCTAGTGGCGGAACTCCAGAAAGCAACCGACACCGACAATCATGGATACGTCTGCCGATTCGATTTCGTGCTCCCCCCCGAGGCAGACGATCATTAATCCCGTAACGTTGCCGTCACTTGAGCGGGCTATGCCCCGGGGCGCATCTCTGCTCCTGCGCAGAGCAGGCTTGGGGTAGGAGTCGCAGACCCTATGTAAGCCTCCGCGCTACCAGGGGGCTGATCCTGGTCTCGGTGTATGGCACGCTGCGGTGAGGTGAGGTCAGTGCCTTGCGACGACGTGGCCTCGCACCCGGGCCACCCCGCGGGGCGGTCTGTCTGTCACGTTCGTTCATCCCATAGGAGTGCCGAGGTTGCCCCCCGGGGTGAGAGCGACTTATCCTCGAACGTGCGGTCGGGGCAGCACCAGGGAGAGGGGTCAACGCATTACACCTTAGCGGTGCGCCCATTTCGACTCGCGAGTTCGGGATTTAGTTCCGGCTACGATGCTGCGCTTTTCCGTACTTCACGCAAGCATGTCTGCCAGTTTGTTTCGCGCATCCGGTGATTTGTATTTGGTGAGTGAGTTCTTGCGGAGGTCAACCAGGGGGCGTCAAATGAATTTGCACTGGGCACGTTCGAATGAATTCTCGCTGGCCCTTCTGGTGACTGCCGCGGCGATTGTCGGGGTATTGACCACCCAGGTCATGCACCAACAGCACGACCAGAACAGCGTGGACAGCCAGGTTCTCAGAGCAGCTCCCGCCACACCCGCCGCTAGCATCCCTGCTGGCGCCGACATCATGGCCAATCCGCACGTGGCGACCCACCCCGACCCAGCCGCTACATCCAACGCCGTCAACGCACCCGCCGCTCCGGCACCGCAAGTGGCCCCAGCACCACAGGTGGTCACCACACCCCAAACCCCAGCCCTGGCCGCACCGGCGCCTCCTCAGCTCGCACCATCTCCCTGGACACCGCTCAAACGCAAAACAGTGCCTCATCGACGAGTGAATCCGGTCCCAGCACCTCCCCCGGCGACCGCGGCGTTCCCAATAACTCCGGCTCTACAAATTGATACTCGAGCTAAGCCAGGCGCGCCGGATGGCTGGTGAGCACCCGCGCCGATGCGACGGGGCGACGCTTCGGTCGTGGGAGGTGACGGGAGTAGACCGTCGCGCGCCCTCCGCACATGCTGTGCCGACTCTAGATTCCGTTAGGCGCGGTAGAGATTCATACTAGGCCATTTAGGTGGTAGGGATGCACCTTGTGCTGCTAAGGGTTACCTTTTAACCGCGCGTGCAAGTACATCTGCAAGTACACAGCGGCCGAGCGTCGTGGGATCGAAGGCTGGGGGTGCCGCGACACACCAGGGTCTGCGAGCCGAGTTGGTGGAGGCCGTGAGCACGCCTAGGCCGATCCGCGCCGCGGACACAGATGTGGTACGCAGCCTGCACCGCTGCCCGCTCCCAAGAGAGGAAAGCGCATGCTGAAATTCGCTCAACTTCGGAGCAAGGCCGAAATCTTCGCCGAGATCACACGGAACTACCCAGCGACCGGCGACCTGCGCCGCGGTTGGGAGATCGAAGAGTTCGCCTTCAAACCCCCCAGCGACAGCTGGATGGCAGCCTTCAAGCCGCTGGCAACCTTCGAGCTGGAACTGAAGGGGGTGGCACAGGCTGACAAGTTCGATGTTTGTATCTCCGGAACGACTCCGAAGGGTGACACAAAAACGGCCAAGGTGGGAACCATTGCATACAAGCAGTGGAAATTAGATGGTGCGTTGCTCGTGTCGCCTAAATGACGCCCTTTGATCCAGTTGCAGTGGTCGAGGACGTCGTCGGCGGTTTTGATCCAGGTGAGAATCCGGCGCTCTAGTGCCTACTGGCTAACAGCATGGTCTAGGCCTTGACCTGCGGCCAGCCTTGGTCAGGGGTGCCCCCGGTTGACCGTTACTGACCCTGTCTAGTGGCAACGCGGCGAGTCTGGGGCAAGGCGCATCGGCAACTCGCCTGGGCGTCAACTGTGGGTTTCGGCGCGCGCACCGGATCCGGAGGTCACCAAGTCCGGTGGGGTGCGTGTGGCGCCTACGGATGCGGTGGGTCCGGGCCCGTCGAGCTCTCGCAGCTGTGATTGCAGGTAGGTCACCAAGCGGGTGCGGTACTCGTGCTCGAAGGTGCGTAGTTCGTCGATCTTCTTTTCCAGGGTGCTTTTTTCCTGGTCGATCGAACCGATGATCTCGGTGTGCTTGCGCGCCGCATCGCGCTCCAGCGACGCGGCGTTGTCCCGGGACTGCCGGTCGAGGGCGTCGGCTTGGCTACGGGCGTCGTTGAGCATGGTCTGGGCCCGGCCTTTGGCCTCGGTGACCATGCCCTCGGCTTTGGTCCTGGCCTCGGCGAGTAGCTGCGTGGAGGTGGCGTGGGCCTTGGTCAGCATGGCGTCCGCTTCGGTCTTGGCTTCGCCAGTTAACCGTTCAGCCATCTCTTGGGCTAGGCCCAGGACCTTGACGGCTTGCACGTTGTGGTCATCCTCGGACGCGGGCTGTTCCCTTATCGGCAGTCGTATCGGGACTATTGGCCGCCCAGGCGGGCCCAGTGGGCGAAGGTTATTTCCGGTGTCGGCCGGCGTAGCGCGTCGCTGCTGATCATGCTTCTTAACCTGGTTGCGGAGATCGGTGTTCTCGTCGATCAAGCGAGCCAGCTCGGCCGCCACCAGGTCGAGGAAGGCGTCCACCTCATCTTCGTGGTAGCCCCGCTTGCCGATCGGCGGCTTACTGAACGTGACGTTGCGAACGTCGGCAGGCATCAACGGCATCGGATCATCACCTCACGCCTGGTGCATTGTCCGGGTCTCTCAGGCCGCTGAGCCCGGCTGCTACGGTTTCGGATCCATCACCACGTGCACTCGCATGAACACCATTTGCAACTAAAACCATAATGGACAAGTCCTACCCCCAGCTCAAGTTCTACCCACTCGTGTGTCCGTTGATGTAGCGATGGGTGTGGTTGGGTCGCTTGATTGATACGGGACGAGGGAGTGCACACGTGCACGCTTAGTTGCTTTCATTGGAAATCGCCATCACAGTCGTAATCGACACCCGACCCGACGGCGCGGACCTCCGCGGAAGGCGCCGGGAAGCCAATTGAGGCGAGCCGGACGATACACCTCCATACCGTACGGGGTGGGGCGGTACCCGAGGAGCATCACCTGGCCATGAACAAGGTGAACAGCGGAGAGCGCGGTTGTGCAGATAGTGACAGAGCAACCCGGGTCAGGTTCCTCCCTTGCCACCTCTCACCCCTAGGGAGCGGAGGGGTATTGCGATCAAGGGGTCTCCGTCGACGCTGCGTCACAGATGATGCCGTAAATGTGATAGCTGCATGCACAATCGCGGCGTCCTCACCAACATCGACGGTCCGGGTTTCGCGTCCCGACTTACCCGGTCTAACCATGTTAGGTATGGGAACAAGGCTCACCGCAGTCTCAGCGCGGGTGATCACCGGTGGGAGTCGCCGAGGACGGTATGCAATGCACTGAAGACGTCTATCTCCCGGGATAAGTGCAATGAGTCCTGACGCGGGGGTTGTACCCACGTGATTGGCCCTCGTGGGGTCATGGTGGGTGGCAGCATCACGGCGCCGATGACCTGCTGCACGCTGGGTGGCCACGGCAGCGCGACCCCAAACCTCTCCCCCACGAGGATGAGGTGGCGTTGGGGGGCGTAGGGATGGGCCAGCACTGCGGGGGCACAGTGTCGCTCGGTAAGGATCTGTGTTACCTCGGCGCTGAGCAGGATCGGGACCTCTATCGCCGACACATCGGAGTCCAGGCTTAGCCGTATCTGGTCACGGTGTTGGATCACCGGCCAGTCCCACGCTTGGTAGACAGCCCCGTTGATGAGCCCGGTACCTTCGCTGTCGGGGCTGCCCGAGGGTGACTCCACGACAGGAGCAGTGGCGTTGACCTGGTGCAGAGCGCACATCATGCAAGACATGCCCTGGCCGGGGCTAAGGGCTTCGATCTCTTCAAGACTCAAAAGAGCACCGCACAACGTGCCGACTGTGTCCGCTACGCGGGCGTCCAGCATCGGAACCAGGTGCACC
>JAVXWL010000099.1:0-15469 GCA_032230565.1 Pseudonocardiales bacterium
CCTCGGCGGCGAGCCGAGGGTCGATCCCATCGCGCTGCGCGAGCAGCAGCCCCTCGCAGAACGCGAGCATCTGCACGGCGAGGCTGATGTTGATCGCGAATTTGAGCACCAGCCCCTGCCCGTTGTCGCCGATGCGCGTTGGTGTCCCCAGCTCGCGCAGGACCGGTCGCACGCGCGAATACGTCTCCTCGTCCCCACCGACCATGATCGTGAGCGTGCCCGATTGCACTTGGGGAACGCTCCCGGACACCGGTGCGTCGAGCATGGCAGCGCCGCACCCACGCACCCGCGCGGCAAGCTCCCGGCTGGCGCGTGGGCTGACCGTGCTGAGGTCCACCCAGATCTTCCCGGGTGCCAGACCCGCGAGAATCCCGTCGGGCCCAGACGCGACGGCCTCAAGCACCCCGTCATCGGGCAGTGAGGTGAAGGTGATGTCGGCCGCCTCGGCGACCTCGCGTGGGGTGCCGCACCAGCGCAGGCCCTCCTCCACGAGGTGCTGCGCATGCCCTCGGGTTCGATCCTCACCGTAAATCAAATACCCCGCGGCAAGGAACCGGGCTGCCATGTTCGCTCCCATGTGCCCAAGGCCGACGAAGCCCAGCGTCGTGGTCGTTGTTGCGCTCATCTTTAGACCCTGCCCTCAATCGTGGCGATGTCGTTTTCATCCCTGCCATCGTCGGGTGGCACGGCTCGCGCGGGCATCGCCGCCAGCCGCCGTCTCCGGTTCCGGCTAGCCGCCAGTCACTCACCACTGCAGCAGCGCGCCAATCGCGTCCGCCGGCAGCTCTGACTTGGACACAAACCCGGCCGCCGGAGACGGAGAGCTCGGCGAGGGCACGCACCTCCTCTTCGAGCTCCCGGTCGATGCCGGAGAGCTGTCGAGCTCCAGCTAAGCCGAGGGTGCCACGACCTCGGACTGCCAATGCTGGCGCCCAACCGGCCCCTGCTGGGGGGTATCCACGTTGGACGCTGGCTGTGCAGAGCAAGCAGGCCTGGGCGCGATAGGTGAAGCTGGTGGAGGTAGATCCCCCACCAGCCGCGTCAACGGCGAGAAACGCGATGAGCCACACCCAAGGAGAATCAGTGCACCCGGACTCGGCTGCCGCGGGCACCCGGACCGAGGGGTGGATGGGGCCGGAGTTTCCCCCATACGAGCTGCCTTTCTCGGCACTGGCAACGACTACCCGATAGCGGTCTCCGACGCCCTGCTAGCCGCTTCTGGTTTCATGCTGCTGGCGCTGCTGATGGCCCTCACAGAGCTGAGGCGACGGTGGCACCGCCCCCAGCGACCTGCACTCACGGACGGCCGACTCCACCCGCTGTCCTAGGTTAGGGCACGACCAGGACCGGACAGCACGGCCGGCGGCACACCCGATCGGTGACCGTGGATCGCCGGGGCATCAGCAGCCGCTTGCGGTACTGGGCTCCCACCACGATGAGCTGGACCGCCAGCTCTTTGGCGCGCCGACCAATGAGTTCTGCGGCTCGCTCCTCACGAGCGTCGAGCACTTCGCCGGTGGAGGTGACGCCCGCTGCGATGAGTCGAGCAACGGCTTGGTCCACCAACTGGTGGGCCGCAGCGCCCACGGCGAGCTCCGCAGGCGGCATGCTGGCTATCGCGACACCGGCTGCTGCTGCCGCGACAACGGGCAAGCCGGCATGGATTTCCCGCAGGGAATGCACATGCAGCACGTGCACGCTGGCTGCGGTCAGCTGGGCCAGGTATTGAGTGTGCGTTAAGACGGTCTGCGCGTGGGGGGTGGAATCGATCGCTGAGAGGATCCGCCTATACATTGTGGCCTCCGTACGGCTGCGACCACCCGCGGCGGCTAGGAACGGGCTGTAACCCTTTATCGGATGCGGTTAGCGCTGGCCGTGTCTGAATACTGGGGCCGGTCATCGCGGGGGTCAATAGCTGACCTCATCCAACCAGCACTTCGGCTTTCGCGCCTGCACTTGCGGCGTGTGTGGTTCTTGAGGGCAAGAACATCGCGAGAATCATTCCGGCTGCAGTGAGGATGGCGACGATGACGAACAGCCAATCGACGGCATCGGCGAAGGTCTGCAGCTGGGTCTGTTGGTCTAAGGACCAGACACCGAGCCAACCGGGGATGGCGGGCGAGCCGAGGTTCGGGATGGGAGTGTTGGCGGGCAGCAAGGCGGCGCGGTCGGTGAGCTGCTGAGCCTCCTGGCGGGTCACCAACGCGGTAAATGCGGCCACGCCGAGCGCTGAGGAGGTCTGCCGTACGACGTTGCTGAACGCGCTGGCCTGATTGGTCAGCGCGAGCGGCACGCTAGACATACCGACGGTGAAGACCGGCATCATGCACAGGCCTAGACCCACTGCCCGAAAGGCCAGCAGCCAGATGATGTGCTCGTGGGAGGTGTCCAGGCCGATGTGGCGCATCTGGTAGGTGCCCAGCGCCACGATGAGCAACCCGCTCACGGCTAACCAGCGGGGGCCGATGCGATCATACAGGCGTCCAGAGATCGGCATGAGCACCGCCATCACCAGTGCCTGCGGCAGCAGGATGAGGCCAGCCGGAAACGGTGCCAGCATCATGGCTTGCTGGAGCAGCAGCGGGATGTAAAACAGCACCGCGAACAACCCGATTGACAGCACCGAAATCAACAGCTGCGCGTTGGTGAATGGCCAGGAGCGAAACACGCGGACATCCAACAGCGGCTCAGGCCTCTCGAGCTCGATCACCACGAACAGGGCCAGGCTCAGCAGGCTCACGGTGAAGAGGATCAAGATCTGGTAGGAGCTCCATCCCCAGGTCTGTCCCTCCGACAGCGCTAGTAGCAGGGTGAACAACCCGGTGGCGATGGTGACAAACCCGAGCACATCGAAGCGCCCCGCCCTTCCCCCGGGCAGGCGGGGCAGCAGCATCACCGCGGCGATGGCACCCAGAATCCCGATCGGCACGTTGACGTAGAAGATCCAGCGCCAGCTGAAGTACTCGACCAGATAGCCGCCCAGGCTGGGCCCAATTCCCGGGGCGACGATGACTCCGAGACCATACAGGCCCATCGCGGTGCCGATCTTTTCCCGGGGCACGATCCGGTAGAGGAACGACAGGGCGATCACGGGCAGGATGCCTCCCGTGATGGCTTGCACGATCCGAAAGGCAATCAGGGTGTTCAAGCTACCCGCCAGACCGCACAGCGCCGAGCCGCCGGCAAAACCCAGCATAGAGACGATGTACAGGCGGCTGAGTCCGAACCGGTCGCTGAGCCAGCCGCTCAGCGGAACCACCACCCCCAGGGTGAGGGTGTAGCCGTTGACCACCCACTGGACCTCGTCAGTGGTGGCTCCAAACTCGTTTTGAATGCGAGAGATGGCGACGTTGACGATGCTGGTATCCAGCACTGACATGAAGCTGCCGACGATGAGCACGACCAGGGGCACCATCCATCGCTGGGAGGTGGCCGGGACGGGGGAGGTGGTGACCGCCCCTGCTGCCGTGGTGTTGTCCGCCGTGACAATTGCCATTCAGGGCTGCTTATGAATGTTGACGGTCACGTTCATACCCGGCACGAGATCGAGGCCGCTCAGGGCACTGAGGTCATCGAAGCCGATCTTGACCGGTATAACCTGGGTGACTTTCTGGAAGGTGCCCGTACCCTGAGTATTGGACTGGGGAAATAAGGAGAACTGCGCGGCGGCGCCGTCTTGGATGTTCACGACGTGGCCGGTGATCCGGGCATTAGGATAGGCATCGACGTCAATGTCGACGGGCTGACCGACCCGGACGGCCTTGATGTCGGTGTCATCGACCCGGGCCGTGACATAAGTCTTGTCCAAGTTGTAGGCCACGGCAAGCTGGGTACCGGTGGTGACATACGTACCCACCACACCGTTGTCCACCGCCACAGTGCCGTCAGTGGGCGCGCGGATGGCCATCAGCGGTTGAGCGAACGCATTCTGTATCTGGACGCGGCCAACGACTTGGTTTTGTTGCACCGTGCTGCCCTGGCTGATACGCCAGTCTTCGAGCCTGCCGCTGGCCGGAGCATTGATCATGGTCTTGTCGCCGTCGATCTGCGCATTGTCGGTGCTGACATAGTTGCGGGCGTTGAGAAAATAGCTGACACCAAAACCGGCGCAGGCGATCACCGCCATAATGAGGATCACCACCAGGGCGATGCGCGTGGATCGTTTGAGCCTGCGCCGCTGCGGTGCATTCGGCGGGATGCCCTCGGTGGGCACTTGGTCAACCGATGCCGGTACAGGTGTAGATGTAGACGTCTCCATGCGAAACACTCCCGATGTTCGGCCCCAAGCTTTCCCTTTTCATTGGTTTGTGTTTTGGTTCTAGGCTGCGCGATCACCGGCTTCTGTCATCGCGGACTACTCACCGAGATCTCTCTCATTTGGTAGATTTGAGGTACTGCCACAGTGTCACCGCCCACACTGCCTGTGGCATCGCCGCCAGCGGCCGTCGTGGCGTGGCGCTTGCCGGAGTCCTCGCATTCCCGCTAGCGGGAATGCGAATTGGGCGCTCATGATAAAGACAAAGCAAGCACTCTCGGCGGTTGCTTGACGTCTAGCTCCGGTACCCCGTTACCCGACGGCCGTCAGTAGCCGTCTGTGACCACGTTCTTCAGGGACTCGCCGGCCGCGTAACCCCGGAGCTGGTCGCCGACCAGCCCGTACGCCGGCGCAAGCCGCCCGTGACCGAGCCGCCGACGTGCGGCGCAAGCAGCAACCCGGGCGCGTCCCACAGCGGGTGGTCCGCCGGCAGCGGCTCTGGGTCGGTGACGTCGAGCGCCGCCCGGAGCCGCCGGGACTGCAGCTCCGCAAGCAGCGCCGCCGTGTCGACAACGGGTCCCCGCGCGGCGTTGACCAGCAGCGCCCCGTCCAGCCTGCGGGCCAGGAACCGACCGTCCACCATCCCCCGCGTCGCGGCGGTGAGCGGCACCTGCACCACGATGTCGGCATCCGGGAGCACCCCCGGCAAGTCCGTCACCGGGTACACCCCATCCCTACGGCGGCGGGCGACCCGAACCAGGGTGACCCCGAACGGCTCCAGCCGGCGGCAGACTGCCTCGCCGATGTCTCCGGCACCGACGATCAGTACTCGCTTGCCGGCGAGCGTGTCGGTCTCGACGTGCTCCCAGCGGTGGGCGGCCTGCGTCAGGGTGAACCGCGGGAACTCGCGCACCGACGCCAGGATCGCGGTGACCACCCACTCTGACGTGAACCCCGTGTGCACTCCCCTGGCGTCGCACAGCGTCACGCCCTTCGGCACGTGGTCGATCCACACATCGGCATCCGCTGACATGAGCTGGAGCAGGCGCAGACCGGTCAGGTTGCGGAGGGCAACCACGTCCGGCCCGGACGAAAACGGCGGCACCCAATCGACGTCCTTCGCCAAGCCGGGGTCGACCGCGTCTACGGCATCGTTGGCGACAGCCTCAACCCCATCGTGGACGCGATCCGCCGCATCGAGGGCATTGAGTGGGTTCATGTCCGCACGAGGAGGCCGCAGCGTTCGCCGCTGCGGCCCAGGCGCAGCTCACCGGCCAGCTGGCGGTCTGCGCCGGCAGCTGTGGACCCGGCAACACCCACCTGACCCAGGGCCTGTACGACGCGCACCCGAAGCGGCGCGCCCGTGCTGGCGCTGGCCTCGCATATCACCTCCGAACAGATCGGCACGGGGTTTTTCCAAGAGACACCTCCCGAACGGCTATTCCTGGAGTGCAGCCACTTCTGCGAATTGGTCAGCCAGCCCGCCCAGCTGCCGCGGCTGGCGCGGATTGCCATCCAGACCGCGCTCGGGCGCGGTGGCGTGGCTGTGCTCGCGCTGCCCGGCGACGTCCTGCACCAGCCGGCCGCGCATCCCACCGGTCAAGGCGCGCTGGCGTTGCGGCGCGGTGCGGTTGTGCCGTGTGACGAGCGGGTGCAGGCGTTGGCCGAGCGGCTCAACAACGCGGAGAGCGTGACGCTGTTCTGCGGGGCCGGTGTGGCCGGGAAGCTCAACAGCCCGATAGGCCACTCACTTCGCGGCAAGAAATGGATCTAGTTCTACAACCCCTACGACGTCGGCATGAGCGGGCTGCTCGGCTACGGCGCCTGCTATGAGGCCACCCACGAGGCCGATCTGCTGCTGCTGTTGGGAACAGACTTTCCCTACGACAGCGCCCCGCCCCAGGCCCGCACCATCTAGATCGACCACGATCCGGCGCGTCTGGGCCGACGAACACCACTGGAGCTGGCGATTCACGGCGACGTCGCGGCGACCCTGCGGGCGGTGCTGCCGCTGGTCAAGCAGAAGACCGACCGGTCGCTTTTGGATCGCATGCTCCGCAGGCACGCTCGCGCGCTCGAGCACGTCATCGACGCCTACACCCGCAACACCGAGCACCATGTCCCGATCCACCCCGAGTACGCAGCGCGGATTCTCGATGAACTCGCCGCCGATGACACCGTGTTCACCGTCGACACCGGCATGTGCAACGTCTGGGCAGCCCGCTACATCACCCCCAACGGCCGCCGGCGCGTGATCGGTTCCTTCGTCCATGGGACGATGGCCACCGCACTGCCGCACGCCATCGGTGCCCAGCTGGCTTACCCGGGGCGGCAGGTGATCTCGATGTCCGGTGACGGCGGTCTTGGCATGCTGATGGGCGAGCTGCTCACCGTCGTGCTGCACGAGCTGCCGGTGAAGATCGTCGTGTTCAACAACTCCTCGCTGGACATGGTCAAGGGGGAGACGCTCGTCGACGGGCTGCCCGACTACGGCACCGACCACACGCCGGTGAACTACGCGGCGATCGCCCAGGCCACCGGCATCCACTCGGTCCGCATCGAGTAACCGGCCGAGGTCCGCTCGCCACTCGCCGAGGCGTTCGCACATCCCGGTCCGGCGCTGGTCGACCTGGTCACCGAGCCCAACGCGCTGTCAATACCCCCGCACATCGCCACAGCCCAGGTGAAGGGTTTCGCACTGGCCGCCACAAAGATCGTGCTCAACGGCGGCGTCGGAGAAATACTCAGAATCGCGCAGACCAACGTGCGCAACATCCCCCGGCCGGCAATCGTGCCCTGAGAAGCAACAAGACACAGCGGCCAAGCTGCGCCTCCCGAGACCGATGAGAATCACCGTTGAACGTTGAATGTCGTGTCTGCCTCGGCCGCGGTGGCGGCGCCGGGTGGGTCGGGAAGATCGTCGAGGAAGTCGGCGGCAGGCGCGAAAAACAGCGTGCCGGACACCGGAGTGGAAAAGTCCAAAATCCGATCATAATTTCCGCTCGGATCTCCCAAGAACATGTTTTCCAGCATCTTCTCGGTGACTGCGGGAGTACGGGCATACCCGATGAAGTACGTACCGAACTCACTCCGACCAACGGTTCCGAAGGGCATGTTGTCGCGCAGGATCTGCCGCTCGGTGCCATCGGGATCGGTGATCGTGGTAAGGGCGACGTGTGAGTTGTCCGGCTTGACGGCGTCGTCCAGCTCGATGTTGGATAGCTTGGTTCGGCCGATCACCTTCTCCTGGGCTTCTACCGGCAGGGCATTCCACGCCCCCAGATCATGCAAGTACTTCTGCACGACCACATAGCTCCCGCCGGCGAACTCAGGGTCCTCGTCGCCGATCAGCACCGCGGCACTCGCTGCCGCCCCGACAGGATTCTCGGTCCCGTCAACGAACCCCAGCAGGTCACGTACATCGAAGTATTTGAATCCATGCACTTCGTCGCGGACTGTCACAGCGCCAACCAGTTGCTCCATGATCTGGCTTGCCAGCTCGAAGCACGGGTACAACTGCGTGGCACGAATGTGAAAGAGCAGGTCGCCGGGCGTGGACACCGCGCAGTGCTCGGCTCCGACTAGTTCACGGAAAGGATGCAACTCGGCCGGCCGCGGTCCGCTGAACAGCCGATCCCAGGCCTGCGACCCGACTCCGACAACACAACTCAGCCTGCCCTCCGGCACCCGGAAACCGACCGACCGCTGAAGACCCGCCACGCCGGACAGCAGCTCACGCGCGGCGCCCTCGCCGCCCGGATCGATCGTCACCACCAAAAAAATCGCCGCAGTCGTCAGCGGACTGAGAACCAGCTGCGGAACCAGCCCAGAGTCGGACTCCGCCATCTCCATATCCTCACCCCCACGCTCGGTCCAGACCTGCCACGACCAAGGTCGTATCACTGCGCAGCCATGTGGTCAGCTTCCGGGCAGCTGGCCAAGAACGACCAGGATGGTGCGGGTTCCGCCCTGCGGGGTGGTCAGAGTAACCGGGACAGTCTGCCCCGGGTCGAGTTTGGCGAGCGCCTGGGTGAGCTCCGAGACACGGTGCACTGGGATGTTGTTGACCGCGGTGATCACCTCGCCGGTCTGTATCCCGGCCGCTGCGGCCGGCCCGCCAGGGACCACGCTGACCACGCCCATACCGACCGGCTGGCCGGTCGGGTCCACCACGGTAGTCACCTGGACGCCCAGCTGGGCGCGATGAGAGTTGACCACGTGGCCGTTGTGTGCGATGAGCTGCCCGGCGATGTCGGTGACAACGTTGCTGGGTATCGCGAAACCAATGCCCGGCGCGGGAGCAGTTCCACCGCCATCTTCCGCCGGCTCGAGCGCGGCCAGCGTAGGTACGCCGATGACGTTGCCGGCCAGGTTGACGAGCGCGCCGCCGCTGTTTCCAGGATTGATCGAGGCACTGGTCTGGATGGCCTCGGGCAGCGTCGCGCCTGGGGCGGAGCCCCCTGCAGGCTCGGTGACAGTACGGCCGGTGGCCGAAATGATCCCGTCAGTCACGCTGCCGGTCAGCCCCAGCGGGTTGCCCATCGCCATGACGATGTCGCCGACCTGCAGCCTGGCGGAGTCCCCAAAGTGCGCGGGGTGCACCGAGGACGATGCGTGGTCGAGCTTAATGACGGCGAGGTCGTCGGGTGGGTAGGTACCGACCAGGATGGCCGGGATTGCTTGCGGGTTGTCAGCCAGACGCACCTGGAACGTCGTCGCCTGGCCCACCACATGGGCGTTGGTGACGATGTTGCCCTGGGTGTCGAAGACAATGCCGGAGCCGAGGGCATGGTCGGTGGTGATTTGCACGACTGAGGGCAGCACTCTCTGCACCATGCTGACGTAAGCCTGTTCCAAGTTCTGGGCGTTCGGCGGCGGCTGTACCAAGGTAGACGGTGCACTGGTGGTCGTGACACCACCGGAGCACCCGCTGAAGATCAGCGCGGCGACAGCTATCGCGCCGGCCAGCATGTTGCTTGTGCGGAAGATGCCCATGTCGATCCCCTTGACCAGTTGAAGCACCTAACCGTGCACCATCCCTACTCCCACCACGTTCGCGACCATTTCGATGACGTCGATCGCCGTGGCGAAGAATGCAGTGAGCAGCACCGTCGGGTTCCCAAGCCCATCACCTGGTCACAGAAGCTTTAGGGCCTGGCATTTCCGAGTGAGCGGCGCTGGGCCGCTCATCTCGATCCCCTTCAGCCCGGCTGAGGAAGAGCGTCGCGCACTGCCCGCGCGGGGGCATCGCTGCCAGCGTCCGTCGTCCTGTGCTGCTACCCGCAATCCTGGTATTCCTGCTGTCCGGTAGTCGGATTAGGCGTTCACCGTGAAGACGCGGGGAGGGCTTCGAGGCGATCACGTATGAGCACCACAGGCAGGGGTGAGTTGGAGGACGAGCTGTTCTGGCGGTGGCCCGGCCCCTCAATGTGATCATCCGCAGTAGTAATGGCCGCTAGCAGAAGGACGGACTCCATGAAGGCTGTCGTGTTCGCCGACACTCGATCGGTCATGGTGGACGAGGTTTCCCATGCCGTCGTGGAAGAACCCACCAACGTTGTCGTCCGCGTGACTTCCAGCGCGATTTGCGGCACCGACCTGCACACGTATGACGGCCGCACCGGTGCCACCGCGGGGGGCCTGGCCGCCGCTGGCTCGTCCGGTGAGCTGGCGGTGCACACGGCACCGGCCTTCGCCGGCTACGTCACCGGCGCCGCCCTCGGCACCTGGATCGTTGGGCCGCCACGCGCACGCGAGCAGACCTGGCCCGTCGTTGTCACCCTGACGCTGGTGGTGGAGCTCGCGGTGATAGGCGTGTTCAGCGCGGGACGGGGGGCTCCGGGGTATCCGCGAGAGTGCTTGATGAACTGCTGCCTTCCGCGTGCCACATCACCGAGCAATATGCCAACAACCGGGTCGAAGCTGATCAGGGCCGCCTGAAGGCCCGGCTGCGGCCAATGCGTGGTCTGAAACGGCTGCGCTCAGCACGAGTGATCTGTGCTGGACACGCATTCGTCCAGGACCTGCGCCGCGGACACTACGAGCTGGCCGTTGATCTCGACCCGAACCACCGACTCCCCACAGTCTTCATCGAACTCGCCCGCGCCATCTGAACAGCACACAGGCCGCTGTTGACCGTGTCCGCTTCTGCTGATTCAACAGCGCCTCACGGCTTGCGTGCCACCGCGCCGTAGGTGTCAATTGGCTCGACCCTGCCGACCTTCGCGGTGTCCGGCCGCCACTGTGTGATAGGCACCAGGCCGGGGTCCACCATCTCCAAGCCCTTGAAGCACTGCTCGATCTGCTCGAGGCTGCGCAGGATGTAAGGGACGGCTCCGGTTTCTGCGTACTTCGCGGTGGCCTCGATGTGGGCCGCGCTGTTGTCGATACTGTCGCACAGCGCCAGATAGCTGCCGGACGGGACAGCGTCCATCACCCGCGCCACGATGGAGCGCATCTCGTCGAAGTCGGCGACGTGGCCGAGCACGCCCATGAACATGATCGCGACCGGCCGGTTGAAGTTCAGCACGTTGCGGGCATCGGAAATAATCAAGTCCGGGTCGTGGAGGTCGGCATCTACGTAAGTGGTCACGCCCTCGGGGGCGGTGTTGCGCAGCAGGGCGCGGGCGTGCACCAGCACTAGCGGGTCGTTGTCGACGTAAACGATCCGGGACTCGGGCGCGACCTGCTGGGCAACCTCGTGGGTGTTCTCCATCGTAGGCAGACCAGTGCCGATGTCGAGAAACTGACGTATCCCGGCCTCACCGGCCAGGAAACGCACGACGCGGATGAGAAACTGTCGGCACTGCTTGGCTATGGTGACGATGTCCGGGTAAACCTCGGCGTAGGCGTCACCGGCGGCACGGTCCGCATCGTAGTTGTCCTTGCCGCCCAGCCAGTAATTCCAGATCCGCGCCGAATGCGGCACATCAAGTCGGATCTTGGAGGCCAGCACGGAGTGCGGGTCGGGGAACCGCTCGTCGGCCACGTTAAGGCTCCTATGTCAGGGATGCTGGGCATGAATGTGGGAGATCGTAGGTCAGGACACGGACATCAGGAGCCCTGCCAACGATCCCGCTCGTATGATCGCACGAGCTTGCTTACCCGCTGGCGAGGAAGCAAGTGAAGCGGCTCGGCAAGCCGACCCGAAGAATCTGTTCCGCCCACATCGCCGCTACGGGCCACGATGATCGTCACTGTGCCGGGTGCCGATTTTTCCAGTCCCGCTCTCAGCGGCTGCCACTAGGTCGGCCCACTGGCTGATCCGGACGGGTGGGTAGCCCGGCCCGACGTAGAAGGAATGCACGCTCATCGCCGTGTACGGTGCCGAAGCTGCCTTCGCCAGCCGATGCGTGCGGGTCTTGCCATCCGAACACCCCCGTAGCATCTAGCGGATTCACCATAAAAAGCACAAATCGGACAGATGTTCGCTGCGCGTGTTTGCACGCGCGGCGAAATTGCGTGCGGTGCGATATTGCATGCTTGTGTACACTCTGTAGTGACAAGGTTGCGCCATTACTTTCTGTGGCGATGCGTGTACAGTCTGCGACCACGCGCTTTTTCGGGGGGAGCTAGACCGTGATTGGCGAGAAGTGGTCTCGTGAAACATCGCCGTGCCATGCTAGGGCGCTGGCCACCACAGCGGTGCTGAGTCAGCCTCAGCTCAACACGACAGTGTGCGCTGTAACTGGCACGTTGAATATGGGCACAACGCCGGTTCTGAGAGATGCGCTCGTTGAGGCACATGGCGACGACAACGCCCACCTGGTAATCGACCTCTCCACTATTATATCTATGGATGTTGATGCGGCCGGTCTGTACACTCTTCTCGAAGCTTGTTATACGCATGACATGAGCAGCGGCGGTCTCATGGCAATCGTAGTCGACGCTAATTCACACGCCATCCCCGAACTACACATCGCTACGCTAGAAGCAACCTTTGACTTGCACCACAACTTGACCGACGCCCTCCATGCCTGCGCTGTTGCAAACAGTGCCCATACGGCAAATAAGGGAAGGCCAGCGATCGACCATGTTGCAGTCGTGTAGCAACGATTCTCCCACGGCAACCACTGCACCTGCTGGACACTGTCCGGAACAGCCAGCTGGTTCGATCTGATGCGCAGGGTTGTTGGTTCAAGTCAACTCGGGGAGCCAAAACCGCGGCTCGAGTAGTTTCACCAGCTCGGCCGCCGATGTGGGTGGCCATGTCGGCGTAGGCGCCGATACTGTCGGTGGTGATCCGCCCGGAGATGTCGCCAGTGGGTTCGGTGAACTTGCTCGCGTGGCTCGCGAGTTTCTTGACGCCGCTCAGCACGTCTGCCCCAGATCGTGAACCGCATCCCGCGTATCCGGAAGGTGTTCGCCACAGCTTCGAGCAGCCGATTCTGTCCGGGTGGGACCAGACATGCTGCGCTTAGATGCAGCTTGCACGAGCCCACCCGGACCTGACCCCCGACCCGACACCAACAACATCGACTCAGAGCACCTTGGCATGAGGCAAGACACACCAAATCACCCAAACGAGACCAACCGCACTTTGAGGTCACACCGGGCCCCGGAGATTGACGCGGTGGCCAGCGATCCGGGGGACGGTAGTCAGATGGCCACTCCACAGGTTGTTCAGGATGCCCCCCATGGCACACTGCGCGGGCTGGAAGATGGGATGCCGCTGCACGTGCTCCCACGCCGCGAACAACGCCGACCGCGACACCACCGACGACCACACCGCGATACCAACGCCGCGCGCTTCCAAATGTTAGGAAGCGCGGACACTCGGAGCGCCGCCTGATAGCAACGGCCGGGCTGACATCCGCAATCGACATCAACCATCCTGTCACGACGGGGCACCGCTGTGAACTTGGGTGGACATAGGACACGATATAGGTCATTCAATCCCAGTAGCGCCCTGCCTGCTGCGGCATATCAATCCACATCATCTTGCCAGCTGGTTCTGACAACAACGACGGCGGACAGTTAAGCACCGCGCCGCATCCTGATGGGACACACACCAACAGGTGGCGGACACTGCCGGACCTTCGGACACCGCTTTGGGAGCGAGGGGTCCTTGGGCACCTTCCTCCCTCCGTTGACGACGGTGTTGATCAAGCGCCGAGCAGTAGAGACGACCACTTCCGTTCTACTTCCGTCAAACCACCCGACCTGACCGCTTAGTACACGCATCAACCGGTAGTCACTAGTATCTCCAGGTAACCGGGAGTATCGCGAACCACCCGATACTGATCGAAGCAATCGATCTTGAAACCTTGAGTTTTGGGTTCGAGCCCTAGACGGCCCACACTTCAGCAGTGGTCCGCGTTCGCCGCCGGGGTGCGGGTCGGCCAGGTCGGCTGAACCACTGACCCGATGAGGCCCCGCGCGGTACGGATATAGCTTTAGCAGTCGCAATAGCATCGCAGTGAAATTATGTAAGCGACACCCCTGCTCCTTTGTTATGATACGAAGTTTGTCCCGCTAACACCGGCTGGGAGTCAAAGGGCCGTCCCGGGTCAACCAGGGTGTACCCAAGGGAGGTCAGTTGATCTATCAGGCGACGGTGGCGGCAGCGAGTGGAAGCAACCCGCACCACTGGCCACACACAACCAAGCGCGCCCACCAAGCCGCACCTCGACCATCAGCAAACAACGCCATCCAATCAGTGAGCTACCAAACCCAATCCGCACAGTTTGCGCGTATTTGCACGCGTGGACTTTTTTGAAAGAGCAGCGACCAGACGTGATGATGTGTGATGGCAGCGGGCTTTTTTCAGGGCGTGCGCTGGTGTTGCTCATCCACTGGAGCGCAAACACGAGAGCGAAGGTCAGGGCGAAGACGGTGAGTTGTCCCGTGCTGGGGGCTCCCGTAAGCCCGGCGGCTTCCGCGCACACCGCGACCGAGGCTGAAAGCATGTCACCGCACGGCGCATCATGCGGTGATCCTAAATGAGAACTGTGAGTAACCAATTCGGGGGCGCACCGCAGCGGGTCGGGAACTGCCCACCTCGCAAACGGCCCCTCAGCGCGCTCTGCGCAGTCTGGATCTGAGTTTCTGAGCGCAGCGTCAGCCACTCTCTACCGGTGCTGTTGATCGCGACGCGGCGTGTTCTCGTAAGTAATGTAAATGTTCGGGTCAGAAATCTCCCCGGCATGAAGAGTGAATTTAATGAGACGTTTCCATTTCTTCTTATGTCCAAGCTTGATCTCGACCAGTGTTGGATAATCACGGCGTTCAAGCGTAAACCCCAGTGAAGGACCGCCGAACTCCACGAACATTTGGTGAGCTTTACGACCCGGGACAGCAAAAACGGCGGGGAAATCGTGGCTTTCGTGCCCATCCGGTCTGATTTGAGACCGCCATCCGACCCACGGTAGTGATTCAGAATCCCGCTCTTTCGGAAAACGAAGACGTAAATTCTGTACGACGATCGGCACCGCTCCGGTGTTATAGAGAACTACAGGAAAGCGCAGTCGGACCATATGCGAGGGTATTCCTGCCGAAAACGTATGCGGTTCGAATGACTTAAGACGTCCCCGCCGAGCGTTCAGCCACCAGAACGATGCCACAGTGAACAAGAGGGCGCACATGGCGATGAGGACAGCGGCCATCGTCAACCAAGTGGCAGTGCTCAACTGGCGGCCTACGGTGCTAACCACCTCACAGCTTCGGCCCAACGCTGCGAATAGCACTGCCACCACGCGGCGCAACATGCGGTGAGCCTAAGCATGAACAGTGAGTAACCGACGCGGGCCACAACTCTCCACGTGCCGTAACCACCACCCCGGTTGGCTGGTCGAGGAACGACACGAACTTTGTCCCACTACCGGGCCATCTGGACTGGCGACGGATGGCCAAACCGGGTTGATCATATGGTCAGCGAAAAACATGGAGGGACATTCTCTTCAACAGCCGCCAGCACCAGGACGTCCAGCCTGGCATCTACGCCCAGGTGATGACGTACACGACATGCCTGGCCGGTACCAGGTAGAGGCCGGAAGCTCCTCATCGCGACGAAACCCATCGTCGGCTTTGGAATGATTGCGGTGACCGTCTAGACGTTGCGGCGGGGCCCGGCGCATCCCGCAGAGCCGCCCGTCGCGGAGTGCATCCCCTCGCTGGTGGCATCGAGGCGACCGTCGCGATGGCGACCTTGACCTCGCCCGTGCATAGCTCCCTGCACCCGCTCGCGCTCCAGCGCGGCGTGCCACGGCTGCTCGG
>JAVXWL010000116.1:0-3392 GCA_032230565.1 Pseudonocardiales bacterium
GCGCAGCCCCCACTGGCCGAGGAAGGTGGCCCGCTCGTCGAGCATCGTGGTGAACTCGGCCGCCTGGATACCCTTGACCACCCGCGAGCCCCAGAACGGCGGGATCGGGATCGGCACGTCGGTGGCCACCGACGAGCGTGCCGGTACCGGCGCCTCGGTGCCGGCGTCGCGGTCTCGACGGGCCTGCGCGATGCGCAGCGACCGTTGCCGGCGGGCCTTGCGTTCGGCCGTCTTGGCCTCCTCTTTGGGGTCGGCGAGCACCGTGCCGCCCCGCTTCCGAGTCATGATCGAGTCCATCAGTCGCAGGCCCTCGAAGGCGTCGCGGGCGTAGCGAACCTCCCCCGGGTACAGCTCCGCGAGATCGTCTTCGACGTATGCCCGGGTCAGCGCCGCCCCCCCGAGTAGCACCGGTGTGTCGGACAGCCCCCGGGAGTTCATCTCCTCCAGGTTCTCTTTCATGATCACCGTCGACTTGACCAGCAGCCCGGACATTCCGATGGCGTCGGCGTGGTGCTCCGTGGCGGCCTGCAGGATCGCGCTGATGGGCTGCTTGATGCCGAGGTTCACCACTTCGTAGCCGTTGTTGGACAGGATGATGTCCACCAGGTTCTTGCCGATGTCATGCACATCACCCTTGACAGTGGCCAGCACCAGCCGGCCCTTGCCGCTGTCGCCCTCGGATCGCTCCATATGCGGTTCGAGGTGCGCGACGGACGCCTTCATCACTTCCGCCGACTGCAGCACGAACGGCAGTTGCATCTGACCTGATCCGAACAGCTCACCCACGGTCCGCATCCCGGAAAGCAGGGTGTCATTGATGATCTGCAGGGCGGGCCGCTGATCCAGCGCGGCGTCGAGGTCCTCAGCCAGCCCGTTGCGGTCCCCATCGACGATCCGCCGCTCCAGCCGCTCGAACAGCGGCAGCGCGGCTAGCTCGGCTGCCCGAGATTCCCTCGACGATGAGGTCGTCACGCCCTCGAACAGCCCCATCAGCGCCTGCAGCGGGTCGTAGTCTCCGTCCGGTCCGGAGCGCCGCCGGTCGTAGACCAGATCCAGCGCGACCGCCCGCTGCTCGTCCGGGATCCGAGCCATCGGGATGATCTTCGAGGCATGCACGATGGCGGTGTCCAACCCGGCCTGGACGCATTCGTGCAGAAACACCGAGTTGAGCACTTGCCGGGCCGCCGGGTTGAGACCGAATGAGACGTTGGACACACCGAGCGTGGTCTGCACCTCCGGGTAGAGCCGCTTGACCTCCCGGATCGCCGCGATCGTCTCCAGCGCATCGCGACGCGTCTCCTCCTGCCCGGTGGAGACGGGGAAGGTGAGGCAGTCGATGATGATGTCGCAAGTACGCATTCCCCAGGTGGCGGTCAGGTCATCGATCAGCCGCGACGCCACCTGGACCTTCCACTCGGCAGTGCGGGCCTGGCCCTGCTCATCGATGCACAGCGCGACGACGGCGGTGCCGTGCTCCCGGACCAGCTCCATGATGCGCTGGTACCGGGAGCCGGGCCCGTCGCCGTCCTCGAAGTTCACCGAGTTGACCGCGCACCGGCCACCCAGGCGTTCCAGCCCGGCGCGCAGCACCTCGGGCTCGGTGGAGTCCAGCATGATCGGCAACGTCGACGCGGTGCCCAGCCGCCCGGCCAGCTCGGCCATGTCCGCGGCGCCGTCGCGGCCGACATAGTCGACGTTGAGGTCCATCAGGTGCGCGCCGTCGCGGGTCTGCGCGCGAGCGATCTGAACGCAGTCCTCGAACCGCTCGGCGAGCATGGCGTCGCGGAACGCCTTGGACCCGTTGGCGTTGGTCCGCTCGCCGACCATCAACACACTGGCGTCCTGACGGAACGGCACCGCGGTGTAGAGGGAGGAGACGCCGGGCTCCGGGCGCGGGCGCCGGCTGCGGGGTGTGAGATCGGCCACGGCTTGCGCGACTGCCGCGATGTGTTCGCGGGTCGTGCCGCAGCAACCACCGATCAGCCGGACGCCGAACTCGGTGACGAAGCTGCTCAGCGCGGTGGCCAGCTCATCAGGGGTCAACGGGTACACCGCCCCACCCCTGCGCAGCTGCGGCAGCCCGGCGTTGGGCATCACCGACAGCGGGATCCGGGAATGCTTGGCCAGCTGCCGGAGGTGCTCGCTCATCTCAGCTGGCCCGGTGGCACAGTTCAGCCCGATCAGATCGATGCCCAGCGGTTCCAACGCGGTCAGCGCCGCGCCGATCTCGGTGCCCAGCAGCATCGTCCCGGTGGTCTCCACGGTGACCTGAGTGATGATCGGCACGTGCCGGCCCTCGGCGACCATCGCGCGGCGCGCGGCAATCACCGCCGCCTTGCACTGCAGCAGATCCTGGCTGGTCTCGATGAGTACCGCGTCGGCACCGCCGGTGAGCAGGCCGCGGACCTGCTCGACGTAGGCGTCGCGGAGCCGCGCGAAGGAGATGTGACCCAGGGTCGGCAGCTTCGTGCCCGGGCCGACCGAGCCGAGCACAAACCGCCGCTGGTCCGCCTCGGCGAACTCGTCGGCCACCTCGCGGGCCAGCCTGGCGCCGGCCTCGGCCAGCTCCCGGACCCGATCAGCGATGCCGTATTCGGCGAGGTTGGCTAGATTGGCGCCGAAGGTGTTGGACTCCACCGCGTCGGCACCCGCTTCCAGGTAGCCGCGGTGCACAGCGCGGACGACATCGGGACGGGTGACGTTGAGGATCTCGTTGCAACCCTCTAGGCCAGCGAAGTCATCTAAGCTCAACGGCGCGGACTGCAACATCGTGCCCATCGCCCCGTCGGCGACGAGCACACGTTGCGCCAGGACGTCCAACAGCGATGACAGGGCCATGAGATGCAGAGTAGAGGAGCGACGTCGGGCACTTCGGGGATCGCAAAGTATCGCGGCACGGCCAGTGGCGCCCGGGAGCCGTAGGCTAGCGCGGTGACCTATCCGGACCGCTCCGGTAGTGACTCGGCCGCTGGCCGACCCTCACTGCCCCAGCTCATCTCGCCGGTGCTCGTTGCCGCGTTCGAGGGCTGGAATGACGCCGGGGACGCGGCGAGCACGGCAATCGAGCACCTGCAGCTGAGCTGGGATGCGACACCACTGGCAGAGCTCGACCCCGAGGACTATTACGACTTCCAGGTCACCAGGCCCACGACCAAGCTGGTCGACGGGATCACCCGGCGCATTGACTGGCCCACCACACGCCTTTCGGTGTGCCGGCCGCCTGGAGCCGACTACGACGTGGTGCTGGTGCACGGTATCGAGCCGAACATGCGCTGGCGATCGTTCTGTGATGAGCTGCTGCGCTATGTCACGGACCTGGAGATCACCACTGTGGTGACGCTGGGCGCGCTGCTCGCCGACACCCCGCACACCCGGCCGGTGCCCGTCACCGG
>JAVXWL010000114.1:0-7619 GCA_032230565.1 Pseudonocardiales bacterium
TACTGCACCACCCGTTCGGGATCGATCACCTGCAGTCCTGCCCCTGACGCGGAGACGATGTAGACCCGGCCGCTGACCGGGTCTACTGCCACTGCATCGGGTTGATGCACGGTAGGCAACCGGTGCAGGATCACCGGCTCGCCTCCAGCCACGCCAAGCCCGACCACTTCATCGCGGCCGGTCAGGGTGACCCACACCAAATCCCGCCGGCCGTCGTAGGCCAGCCCGTAAGGCGCGCCGGGCAGCGGAAAACGCTGCCGCAGCACCGGTGGATCGCCGGCGAAGGCCAGTAGCTCGCCGTCGCGGGTGTCGGTGACCAGCAGCCGACCGAACCTGTCGGCCACCGCACTGGCGGCCCCGTTGCCCGCGCGCAGCGCGGGACTGATCTCGCCGGTAGACAGGTCCACCACACTGACCGCACTGCGGCCTTGGTCGAGTACCCAGACCTTGGCTTTACCGGGGGCAGCAATCAGGCGGGTTGCGTTGACGAACCTCGGGATGACCCGGTTGCCGTCAAGCACGGCAAGCCGGTCACCGAGCGCAACAACGGTGAGGTTACCGACCGTTGCCGCCCCGTGGGACGGACCGCCGAGATCCGTCCTGCTCGGTGCGCCACCATCAAGCGGAACGCGGATCAGAGACCCCGGCGTGGTGATCGGCACCAGTAGCGGACCGCCGTCGGCTGCGAGCACCAGATCCGCCGCCTGTCCCGGCAGCGGCACCTGCCGTGGCGGCGTCGCACCGTCCAGGGTCGTCAGCAGTAGCCGTGGCGGGTTGTTCAGCGCCACCGCGACCGTCTTGCTGCGGGGATCGACGACTACCGCGGTAGCCGGCGCGCCGAGCGGGCTGATGGTTCCCGCGGGTGCCGGGCCACCCAGCGGAGCCGACGCCGGCTCGACTGGCTGGACAGCTTGCTGCCCGGCGGAGCCGCCCACAGTGCCGCATCCCGCGATCAGCCCCGCGACGAGCAACGCAGTAAGCATCGCCGCGCGCTGAGCACCGAGCACACCGACCTCCATGTCGGTAAGGGGCGAGGTGTACGTCAAGCATCCCGGACATGACACCCTCGCGTCATCCCCAGGTAGCCGGTTGTTGGCATTAATCCGCTAATTGGACGGACACCCTAGCCCTGCGCCGCTGACCCTGTGCAGTCCTCCGTGACCGAGCTGTGACCAGCCCGGTGCGCGGTTAGTCCATCTGCGCGATAACGTCAGCAGCTGTGACTACCACGGTCGACATCGTTTTGCCGTGCCTGGACGAAGCCGAGGCGCTGCCCGGTGTCCTGGCCGCGATGCCTGCGGGCTACCGGGTTCTCGTCGTCGACAACGGCAGCACCGATGACACGGTCGCCGTCGCGGCCGCCTGGGGCGCCACCGTGGTGTCCGAGCCGCGGCGTGGCTATGGCGCCGCGGTGCACGCCGGGTTGCTCGCCGCGACCGCCGATCTGGTCGGCGTGCTCGACGCCGATGGATCGCTGCCGCCGCAGGCGCTTCCCCAGCTCGTGGCGGAGGCGGTCAACGGCACCGACCTCGCCGTCGGCCGGCGGATACCGCAGGCGGGCGCGTGGCCGTGGCATGCCAGGGCCGGCAACATAGTGTTGGCCGCGGTGCTGCGGCACCAGGGCCTGCCGGTGCACGACATCGCACCGATCCGGGTCGGACGGCGCCAGGCGCTGCTCGATCTGGGCGTCACGGACCGCGCTTGTGGTTACCCTCTGGAGTTGCTGCTGCGGGCCGGTGCCGCGGGCTGGCGGGTGCGCGAGTTCGACGTCGAGTACCGGCCGCGGGCCGGCGGGCGGTCCAAGGTGTCCGGGTCGGTCCGCGGAACGGTGCGCGCCGCCCGCGATATGGCCGCTGCGATGCGGCGGGTCAGCCGAGCCGACGTTCCGGGTAGCCCAGCTCAATTGCACTGACGTCATCCAGCGCAGCCCGGATCGCCGGCGCCAGCTCCACCTCCTCTGCGGCCAGCGAGCCAGCCAGCTGGGTGGCGTTGCGGGCGCCGACGATCGGGGCGACCACGCCCGGCCGGTCACGTACCCAGGCCACGGCGACTTCCAGTGGGGACACCCCCAGACCGTCGGCGGCGGTCGCCACGGCTTGGACGATCCGGGTCGCCCGGTCGGTGCGGTGGTGCTCGACGTATCGCGCGTAGTGCGGCGACGCCGCCCGCGATCCGGCCGGGGTGCTGTTGCGGTATTTGCCGGTGAGCACCCCGCGGGCCAGCGGTGCCCACGGCAGCAGGCCCATCCCGTGGTGCGCCGCCGCGGGCACCACCTCACGTTCCACCCCGCGCTCGAGCAGCGAATACTCCACTTGAGTCGATACCAGCGGCACCTCGGAGATGGCCCGGGCGGTGGCCAGCTGCCAGCCGGTGTAGTTCGACACCCCGACGTAGCGAACCTTGCCGCAGCGCACCACGTCGGCCACTGCGGACAGCGTCTCCTCCAGCGGCACCGCCGGATCCCAGGCGTGCAGCTGCCACAGATCGATGTGGTCGGTGCGCAGCCGGCGCAGCGATCCGTCCAACGCCGCGAGCAGCGCCGCCCGGGACGCACCGCCGCCGAAGGGCCCGTCGTCGCGATGCGCCACCGCTTTGGTGGCGACCACCAGCTCGTCGCGCGGAATGACGTCGGCCAGCAACCCGCCCAGGATCCGCTCCGCCTCTCCATCGCTGTAGACGTCCGCGGTGTCCACCAGCGTTCCGCCGGCATCGACGAAGGCGACGAGCTGGGTGGCGGCCTCCTCGGCGTCGGTGTCCTGGCCCCAGGTCATGGTTCCGAGCGCGAGCCGGGACACCCGCAGCCCGCTGCGGCCGAGATAACGCTGTTGCACGGGGGTGCACGCTAGCGGGTGCGTAGGGTGGCGGCGTGGGCACCGTGATCCTGCTCCGACATGCCCGGTCTACGGCGAACTCCGCGGGCGTGCTGGCCGGGCGCACTCTGGGAGTGGCCCTCGACGAGGACGGTGTGGCCCAAGCCCAGGCGCTGGTCGAGCGTCTCGCGCAGCTGCCGCTGGCAGCGGTGGTGAGTTCCCCGCTGCAACGTTGCCAGGAGACGGTGGCCCCACTGGCGCAGGCGCGCGAGCTCGAGGTGACCGTCGACGACCGGTTCGTCGAGGTGGACTACGGCCAGTGGACCGGGCGGGAGCTGAGTAAGCTCGGCAAGGAGCCGCTGTGGAAGGTGGTGCAGTCGCACCCCTCGGCGGCGGTGTTCCCTGGTGGGGAGGGCCTGGCCGCGCTACAGGCCCGGGCGGTGGCCGCGGTCCGCGAGTGGGACGCCAAGCTGGCCGCCGAGCACGGCCCGCAGGTGTTGTGGTTGGTCTGCTCGCACGGCGACGTCATCAAGGCGGTGCTCGCCGATGCGCTGGGTGTGCACCTGGACGGCTTTCAGCGCATCGTCGCGAACCCGTGCTCGGTCAGTGCCGTCACCTACACCGAGACCCGACCGTTCGTCCAGCGGGTCAACGACTGCGGTGACGACCTGCGTTCCCTCGTCCCGCCCAAGCGTCGGCGCCGGCGGCGGCCCTCGTCGGACGCCACGCCTGGCGGTTCGACCGGCACCAGCTGAGGCATGGGGATGGCCGCTGCTCGACGGTGCCAGGTGCTGTGTTGTCGCCGGGTGCTCCGGCGTCGTTAGGTGCTCTAGTGTTGGTAGTGCCATGTCTCGTGTCATCCATGTCTTCCGCACCCCCGAGCGATTCGTCGCGGGCACCGTCGGCGAGCCCGGCGACCGCACGTTCTATCTGCAGGCCATCGACGAGGCCAAGGTGGTCAGCGTGCAGATGGAAAAGGAACAGGTCGCCGTCCTCGCCGAACGCCTGTCCGCGCTGCTCGACGAGGTCGTCCGGCGATTGGGCGACGCCGCCGCCGAGCCTGGGGAGCTCCCAGTGGACACCGAGCCGCTGCGCACCCCCGTCGAGCAGGAATTCCAGGTCGGCACCATGGGACTGGGCTGGGACATTGAATCGCGGTCCATCGTCGTGGAGCTGCTCGCGGTCAGCGAGCAGGAGATCGACGAGTCCATGGTGCTCGATGATGCCGAGGAGGGCCCCGACGCGGTCCGGGTGTTCCTGTCTCTGGAGCAGGCCCGAGCGTTCGCTGCGCGCGCCGTACGGGTGATATCGGCGGGCCGCCGGCCGTGCCCGCTGTGCAAGGAGCCGCTGGGACCTAAGGGGCACATCTGCCCACGGCAGAATGGCTACCGACGTCAGGCTGAGGCCTGAGCGGGGCCGCGGTGCTGCCCACTGATCCGGCGGCGCTGCCGTTACTGAACCACGGGCGCCTGGAGGTCACCGGCCGCGTCGTGGCGGCGTCCAACGCCACGTTTCTGTGCACGGTGGAGTGCGACGGGGTCAGCGCCGACTGCGTCTACAAACCAATCCGCGGCGAGCGTCCGCTGTGGGACTTCCCGGATGGCACCTTGGCCGGCCGGGAGCTCGCGAGCTGGCTGATCTCTGAGGCCACCGGGTGGTCGCTGGTGCCGCCCACGGTGCTGCGACCGGGACCGCTGGGGCCCGGCATGGTGCAGCTCTGGATCGACACCGACGATGAGCGCGGCCTGGTGGATGTCGTAGCGCTGGACGCGGTGCCGCCGGGCTGGCGCCCGGTGCTGCGGGCTCACGACCGCTACGGCGACCCGGCGCTGCTGGTGCACGCCGACACCGGGCCACTGCGCCAACTGGCCGTGCTCGACGTGCTGCTCAACAACGCCGACCGCAAGGGCGGCCACGTCCTCGCCGGATGCGACGGCGCCGTGTACGGGGTGGACCACGGGATCTGCCTGCACCGCGAGGACAAACTGCGCACCGTGCTGTGGGGCTTCCTAGGCCAGCCCTTATCTGGCGCGGTGCTCGACGTGCTGCGGCGGGTGCGCTCCTCACTGGAGGGTGCGCTGGGCACTGCGCTTGCTGAGCACCTGACCAGAGCCGAGGTGCGGGCCGTGCGGGACCGGACCGACCGGCTGCTGGAGACCGCGACGTTTCCGGCGCCCAACGGGAACTGGCCAGCGATCCCGTGGCCGGCCTTTTGAGCCAGCATTTTTGCTGACCGGCTTACCGGGCCGCCGCAGTATGCGGTTGTGCGCGAGGGCGGGTTCGCCGGCGCGACTTCGGGTGTGCCGGATTCCGGTGGCTTTGCGGGCGCCGTTGCCGCCGTCTGGCGACTGGCTGGCCTGGCTCGCGCACGCCTCGTTCCTGTTGCGCCTGGTGGTCTCACCGTGGCGGTGGATCCGGCGCTGCCGGCGCGGATCCTGGGCGCGGGTCAGCGGTTCACTCCGCCTGGCGTGGGTCGGTTTCCGCCGCTCGATCTGCTGCTGATCAGCCACAACCATTACGACTACCTCGACGCCCCACGCTGTGCCCGTTGGCTCTGGAGACCCCCGGTGGTGGTCCTTCTGAGCTTGGCCGGTGGTTCCGTCGCCGCGGTTTCACCGCGGTCACCGAGCTGCACTGGTGGGAATCGGCTCGGGTGGGCGCGCTGGAGACGACGTTCGCGCCGGCGCACCACTCGAGCCGCCGAGGCATGTTCGACCACTGCGCGAGCCTGTGGGGTGGCTTCGTCGTCACCGTGGCGGGTGGCCTGCGGGTCGATCAAGCCGGGGACAGCGCCTATGGCCCGTTCTTCGCCTCGATCGGGTTTCGGTGTCCGGGAATCGACGTTGCGATGCTGCCCATCAACGCGCATGCGCCGCGCTAGTGCATGCAGAACATGCACATGGACCCAGAAGAGACCGTCCAGGCTGGCCGCGACGTCGAGGCTCGGGCGATGGTGCCAATGCACTGGAGCACCTTCTGGCTCTCCCGCGAACCGGTGCTGGAACCGATCGAGCGCACTCGGTCCGCCTGGACTGTGGCCGGCCGGCGTCGCGCAGACCTGTGGGATCTGGCCGTGGGGGGAGTCGGCCGCTCTAAGTGCCCTCCGTCACCGAGTTCAACAGCGGCGGCGTCTTCGGTCGACACCTTCCACAGACCTCGCGCGTCATCCGTATGCAGGGCCCTGATCGTCGTCCGGTCCGGTCCGTCCGCTCCCTATGCGTTTGTACTGTCTATCAATTACTACGCGGCGTGACACAATGCAGCCGCCAAGTAGCCATTGCGAAACGGCGTTGAACGCAACGTGAGGCTGCTGTGACGCTACGATGGGCACATTACGCCATTCAGGTGGTCTGCACCCCGCTGGGTTATGAAGTGATTCTCCACGCGATGTTTATTGTGACGGTTAACTACGAGTTAACCACTCAGTGACATTTGAGGGCGAAGTCCGACCCGACAGGGCGCAGCCCAAAACAGCCGTGTCCACGGTTTGAAAGGGAGATTCGCATGTCCCGCAAACAGCTAATCGATGCCTGTGATGGGAACGCAGCCGTGGTAGTTTCTTCCACCTACGCTCCGGACCGGAGCCGGACCCAACGACGTGGCCGTAAAGCTGTGGTCGCCGCCGCCGTGGGTGCCTTCGCCCTCCTCGGCCCAATGATGCTCGCCCCCAGCGCTTTCGCCGCTCCTGGTGGCTGTAGCCAAAGTTCGAACGGAAGTTCACCCGGAGGCGGCGGCAATACCTGCACCGTCCATAAGGACGCCAACAGCACGGCGACAGCTTCGATCGGCCCAGGCGGATTTGGTAACCAGGTTACTGTCGATGCCCATCGCCTCAGTTCCCCGAGCACCGCCAGGGGCACGGTGCATAGCACCACCACCGACCCTAGCTCGCATAACACAGTGAAGGTCTCTGCCGATCGCAACAGCACCGCCACCGCTGACGTGACCGGAAGGCGCAACAAGGTCGAGACCGAGGCGGACCGAACCAGCACCGCCACCACTACCGTGACCGGAAGACGCAACAACGTCGAGACCGAGGCGAACCGGAACAGCACCGCCATCACTGACGTGACGGGAAGGCGCAACAACGTCGAGACCGAGGCGAACCGAGGCAGCTTCGCCAGCGACGCAGTCAGCGGTAACCGTAACAAGGTTGACACTAAGGCGGACCTAAACAGCGCCGCCGGCAATACCGTCGCCGGGAACGGCAACCAGGTCAAGGCCGACGCGCACAACGGCAGCGGCGCGGGGAGCCTCGTCCTCGGTAACGACAACCACGTCTCCACCAAGGCGGACAACGGCGGCAACGCCTTGGGGTTAGTTCTCGGTGGTGACCACAACAACGTCAACGCGGAGGCGAACCGCAACGGCTCCTTCGCGGGTGCCGGCGTCAGCGGTGACCACAACACGGCCAACGCGACGGCGGACCACGGCGGCACGGCAACGTCCATCGCCACCAACACCACCGGTGTCGGTTCTACCGCGAACAGCTTCGCAGACGGCGTGGGCAGCACCGCGATGTCCACCGCTACCGACGGCGGCAGGGCCCGTACGATCGCAACCGGCGGCGGCACAGCGTCCGCCACTGCTAGCGGCCCCAATAATACGGCGAGGGCCGTAGCCATCGGCAGCGGCACAGTTGCGACGGCAGATACGACCAACACCGTCACCCCCACCAGCTGCACAGGTAACGGCGCTACCCCGGGCTACGCTGCCGCGGCCACCACGAGCAACGGCACCCTGACTTCCATCTGCTTCCAGACCTAGTCCTCCACTGGCAGTCCTCCACGGGTAGGTTCATTCCTACCC
>JAVXWL010000138.1:0-3829 GCA_032230565.1 Pseudonocardiales bacterium
GGAGCACGACAATCCCGGTGTGATCGTCGCCGATCCGGAGCTCGGCGGCCGAACAGATCATCCCGTCCGAGGTCCGGCCGTAGGCCGTCCGCGCCGCGATCGCGAAATTCCCAGGTAGTACCGTGCCAGGCCGCGCCAGTACCACCAGATCGCCCACAGCGAAGTTGGTGGCGCCGCAGATGACCCCGCGCGGCGCCGGCTCGCCATCGTCAACGAGGCAGTACCGGATGGGTTTGGCGAAGCCGGTCAATTCCTCGATCTCCTGCACCCGGCCCAGCACCAGCGGTCCGCTGACCGGGCCAGGTTGATGCACCGCCTCAACCTCTAGGCCGGCCCGCACGAAAGCGTCGGCGATCTCCACCACGGTGAGACGTTCGGGGAGCGCAACGTGATCACGCAACCAGGAAACGGGAATGCGCACTGCCCTCAGGCCTCCATTCCGAAAGCGCGGGTGAACCGGACATCGCCCTCGACCATGTCGCGCATGTCGGCGATTCCGTTGCGGAACATCAGGGTGCGTTCGATGCCCATCCCGAAGGCGAATCCGGAGTACACGTCCGGATCGATGCCGCAGGCACGCAGCACATTCGGGTTGACCATGCCGCAGCCACCCCACTCGACCCAGCCCGGGCCGCCCTTCTTCTCCGGAAACCACACGTCGGGTTCGGCGGAGGGTTCGGTGAACGGGAAGAACGAGGGTCGCAAGCGGATCCGCGAGGTGTCACCGAACATCGCTCGCGCGAACGCGTCCAGGGTTCCCTTCAGATGCGCCATGGTGATGCCCTTGTCCACCGCGAGACCTTCGATCTGGTGGAAGACCGGGGTGTGGGTGGCGTCCAGCGCGTCAGTGCGGAACGTGCGCCCCGGGCACACCACGTACACCGGCAGCTCCCGCTCCAGCAGAGCGCGGATCTGCACCGGTGAGGTGTGCGTGCGCAAAACCATCCCGGATCCCTCCGGCGCCACGTAGAAGCTGTCCTGCATGGTGCGGGCCGGATGATCCTTCGGGAAGTTGAGCGCGTCGAAATTGAACCACTCGGCCTCGAGTTCCGGGCCCTCGGCGACCTCATAGCCCATGGCGACGAACACGTCGGCGATCCGCTCACACAGCGCGGTGATCGGGTGCCGGGCACCGACCGGGACCCGATCCCACGGCAAGGTGACGTCGACGGCCTCTTCCCGAAGCGTCCTGGCGTCCCGCTCGACGGCCAGCGCGGCGCGGCGCTGGTCGAAAGCCGCCTGCACGGCCGTTCGGCTGAGATTCAAGCGCTTGCCGGCCTCGGCGCGGGCCTTGGGCGGCAGCGCACCGATCTCGCGCCGAGCGGTCAGCAGCGGCGACCGGTCGCCGAGGTGCGCGGGTTTGACCGCGGCGAGTTCCTCGAGGTCAACGGCTTGGGCGAAGGCCTTCTCCGCGTCCTCGACGGCCTGCGCCAGCGCTTCGGGCGTCAGCACGGCGACCTGCTTGGGGTCGTAGGCGTCGTTGGGTCCAGACATAGGGTGCGAACTCCTGGGCTTGCGCGGGCCGCGACGGCGAGCGCCTGCAGTGCCGATCTGCGGTCAGTTCGGTTCCGATCTTAGGTGGTCGGCCCTGGGGGCAGGCCGCCGACGGTGCGCCCGCGCGCTGGCGTACAGGCAGACCGCCGCCGCGGCAGCCAGGTTGAGGCTTTCCGCGCGCCCGTACAAGGGGACCGCGACGGCATGGTCAGCGGCGGCGAGTAGCTCGCGGTCCAGCCCGTGCGCCTCGTTGCCGAACACCCACGCGGTAGGCGCCGCCAGAGTTCCGGCGTCGACCACGTCGTCGAGGTCGCGACCGATGCCGGCATCAGCCGCCAGCACCTGCAACCCGGCCCGCCGGCATTCCGCGATGGCCCGCTGCGGATCGGGCTCCACACCCAGCGCGACGTGGAACACGCTGCCGGTGGAGGCCCGCACGCATTTGCCGTTGTGCGGGTCGACGGCGTCCCCGGCGAACAGGACCGCACCCGCCCCGGCAGCGTCGGCCACCCGGATGACCGTGCCGGCATTGCCCGGGTCAGCGACAGCGACCAGGACAGCGGCCAGCCGGGCGCCGCGCAGCGCGTCGGCCCCAGGCTGCCCGAGCGTGGCGCAGACCGCCACGATGCCCTGCGGTGTTGCGGTCTCGGACAAACCGGCGGCGGCACGCTCAGTGAGCAGGGATACCCGGATGCCGGGAGCATCCCGCAACTCAGGATGCCGGGTCGCGGCACGCTCGGTGAGAAATAGTTCCAGCACCGATCCATACCGCAGCGCCTCCCGCACGGCTTGGGAGCCCTCGACGAGGAACCGCCCGGCGCGCTCCCGATCACGCCGCCGGAGCAACCCGCGGGCGGCGACCACCCGCGGGGTCCGTTCGGTGTAGGGAGCGTCCGGCTGGCTCAGAGCATTCACGGGGTGGCCGGCCGCTGCGCTCAAGCGGCGGCGCCGCCGTCCTGGGACGCCGGAGCGCTGGCCCCCCGGCTACTCGGCAGGTGCGCCCTGGCGATCTCGACCAGCGCAGTGAACGCGGTGGCGTCGGACACGGCGAGCTCGGCGAGGTTCTTGCGATCCACTTCGACTTCGGCAATGCGCAGTCCTTGGATGAGCCGGTTGTAGGTCATCCCGTTCTGTCGCGCCGCGGCGTTGATCCGGGTGATCCAGAGCTGCCGGAAGTCACCTTTGCGGGCCCGCCGGTCGCGGTAGGCGTACTGCAGCGAATGCATGACCTGCTCGTTGGCGGAACGGAACGAGCGGCTCTTGTTGCCGTAGTAACCCCGCGCCTGCTCGAGGACGGCACGGTGGTGCTTGCGCCCGTGGACGGCGCGCTTGACCCTTGCCATCGAGGACTCCCTTCTTCGGCGGTGCGGCTACAGCCCGAGCAGGCGGCGAACCTGGTCGCGGTCGCCGCCGGTGACCTCCCCCGGGCGTCCGAGCCGGCGGGTGCGGGTCGAGGACTTCTTCTCGAGGATGTGGTTGCGGAAGGCCTTACGACGCATGATCTTGCCCGTCCCGGTGACCCTGAAGCGCTTGGCTGCGCCCCGGTGTGTCTTCATCTTCGGCATCTCAGGTCTCCTGCGTGTCGGTCTGCGTGTCGTCCGGTGGGTGCTCGTCGCTGCGGTGCTCGTCGCCCTTGGCCGCGGCCCGGGCCCGCTTGTCGGGCGCCAGCACCATCACCATGTTGCGGCCGTCGAGCTTGGGCGCCGCCTCCACCTTGGCCCCGGGGGTGAGCTGCTCGGCGATCCGGTCGAGGATCCGCTTTCCCAGCTCGGGATGGGCCATCTCCCGGCCCCGGAACATGATCGTGATCTTCACCTTGTGGCCCTGGTCGAGGAACTGGCTCACCTTGCGGGTCTTGGTGTCGAAGTCGCCTCCGCCGATCTTGGGCCGGTACTTCATCTCCTTGATCGAGCTGGTGGCGGCCTTCTTGCGGGACTCCTTGTCCCGCTGGGCGGCCTCGTACTTCCACTTGCCGTAATTGAGAATGCGGCACACCGGTGGTTCAGCGAGCGGGGCCACCTCGACAAGATCGAGCTCGAGTTCCCTGGCGATGGACAGGGCCTCCGGCAGGGTCTTGATCCCGAGTTGGTTTCCGTCCGGATCGACAAGGCGCACTTCACGCGCTCTGATCCGGTCGTTGATCCTGAGGTCGGCGCCCTCCGGTGCGGCTATGCGGCATCACTCCTTGACGAAAGAGGTACAAACAAAAAGACGGACGTCGGAAAGCAACGTCCGCCTTCGGCGGTCGATCGACCCGGCGCACCTGGCGCCTCCGAAAAGGAGGTCGGTGGCCGGGTGGGGGCCGAGGGCCCCGCTTCCCGTATGCAGTTGTGGA
>JAVXWL010000162.1:0-16050 GCA_032230565.1 Pseudonocardiales bacterium
ACGGGTGGCCGTGATCATGGTCGCGCACGACGTCAACCCGATCTTGTCGCACCTGGATACCGTGGTTTATCTCGCTCCAGGCGGTTCGAAGATCGGCTCACCCCGCGAGGTGATCACGGGTCCGACGTTGACCCAGCTGTTCGGCACCCCGGTCGAGGTGCTGACCGCCTCCGATGGCCGGTTGGTCGTCATCGGCCACGCTGCACACTGCGAAAGCCACGCCAGGAAGCAGCCGTGATCGTCGCCGCGGGGCCGAGCTGGAACCCGATCATCGATCTGCAGCAGATGTGGTCGTTCCCGTTCATGGTCAACGCCTTTCGCGCCGGAACCATCGTTGCTGTGCTGGCCGGGGTGATGGGCTGGTTCATGGTGTTGCGCCGGCAGAGCTTCGCCGGCCATACGCTGTCGCTGATTGGTTTTCCTGGCGCGGCTGGCGCGGTTCTGATCGGTGTCGCTGCCAGCTACGGCTACTTCGCATTCTGCCTGGCCGGCGCCCTGGTCATCGCAACGTTGCCGCGTGCCGGACCTGGGGGCTACTCCGAGGAGTCGGCGGTCACCGGCACTGTCCAGGCTTTCGCTCTAGCGTGCGGGTTTCTGTTCGTCGCCCTCTACAAGGGATTCCTCAACGGCATCAATGCGCTGCTGTTCGGCAACTTCCTGGGCATCAGCGCCGGCCAGGTGACCCTGCTGGGAGTAGTCGCCGCCTTGTCGCTTGCCGTCCTGGCAGTGATCGGTCGCCCGCTGGCCTTCGCATCCATCGATCCCGAGGTGGCGACTGCCCGCAACGTCCCGGTGCGTGCCCTGTCAGTGGCATTTCTGGTACTCCTCGGTGCCGCGACGGCCGAAGCCAGCCAGCTCACCGGGACCCTGCTGGTGTTCGCCTTGCTGGTGATGCCAGCGGCGACCGCGCAGGCGTTGACCGCGCGACCCGCCCGCGCGCTGGCTCTGACAGTCACGATCGGGTTGGTCGTCACGTGGCTCGGCCTCAGCGTGGCCTACTACACCCCATTTCCCGTCGGGTTCTTCGTGACCAGCCTCGCCTTCGCCGGGTACGTGGCCGCCCAGGCAGTCCGCCATACGCGACCCCGATGGCGGGCAGCCAGCAGCGATGTAAGCCCTACGCCAACCCGGATCGCCCGATGATCTGGCCGTCATTCCTGGTCAATGCCCTTCTCGCCGGGACTGCCATCGCTGCAGCCGCCGGACTGGTCGGCTACTTCATGGTGCTGCGGGCCCAGGTCTTCACCGGCGACGCGCTGAGCCATGTGGCGTTCACGGGTGCCCTGGCGGCGCTGGCCTTGGGCATCGACGAGCGGTTCGGGCTCTTCGCGGCGACCATTGGCGTGGGCGTCGCTCTCGGCGCCCTCGGTGGACGAGGCCGGGCTGACGATGTCGTGACCGGCAATGTGTTCGCCTGGATTCTCGGCCTTGGCGTGTTCTTCCTGACCCTGTACACCACCAACAACAGCGCCGGCAACGGCAACGCCGGCGTCAACGTCCTATTCGGCTCGATTTTCGGCTTGAGCCGCTCGGAGGCGGTCACGGCGGTCGTCGTCGCCGCCCTCATTGCCGCTGGCATGGTCGCCATCGCCCGACCGCTGCTGTTCGCCAGCATCGACTACGCCGTTGCTGCCGCCCGAGGTATTCCGGTCCGCATGCTGGGCTATGTCTTTCTCGCCTTGATCGGCGCGGCCGCCGCCGAGGCGAGCCAAGCCGTCGGTGCGCTGCTGCTACTCGGCCTGCTCGCCGCACCCGCCGGGACAGCTCAACGCCTCACCACCCGGCCGTACTCAGCGTTGCTGCTCTCCGCTGGCCTTGCGGTCGGTGAGGTGTGGGCCGGCCTCGCGCTTAGCTACACTGTGCCCGCGCTTCCGCCTAGCTTCGCGATCCTTGCTGTCGCCACCGGTGGCTACGCACTTGCGCTACTCAGCACTCGCCGGCAGCGCAGCGTCACCCGATCCGTGGTGCCATCAACGCTATCGTCGAAGGTCAACCATTAGCTGGCGGGCGTTAGCCGCAGGCGTTTATCCAGCGGCAGACGGGCTATGCAGCAGCATGGCCAGCACCGATCCCGCCGATCTGGACCGCGCAGTGGAGGCTGTCGAGATGTTCCCGCCACACGTTTTACGGGAGTATGCCCTGCTGGCCGACGGGGAACGCGGTGCGCTGGTGGGTCCGCGTGGCGACGTCGTATGGATGTGCGCCCTTCGCTGGGACTCCGGCGGGGTGTTCAGCTCGCTGATCGGTGGTTGCGGCGCTTACGCGTCACCTAACGCCAGATGCGCGGCAACCTGCCGCAAGCCTTCGTGCACGCGCTAATGCTAGAAGCCGCTGTCCGGCTCAGCTGAGCCGATCTGGTGGCGGTATCGAAGGTCGAACAGCTGAGCACACACATTGACGACGGGCTGCGCGCTCGGTTCCCCGCGGTCAACCAGCTGTTCCTCGACGCTACGCTACTGCGCGGACCGATCGACGGGTCGGCGAGCGCAGGCAAGCGAGCGAAGGACGCTGAAGCGGTTCACCGCCTCGGCAGCCGCAATATTGCGGTCGCAAGTCCAGCCGTCCCAGCTCCCGCGAGCACGCTCGAGACCAGCCGGGCATGGTGGGAGAACCACAGCTGCGCGCAATGCCCATGGGCCTGGGAGTTGAACACCCCGCGCGCGCCGTGGTCATGCCCGTCTTTGCCGTCGACGGGTTTCCACAGGTTGTGCGGTCGGTCCGGGTCGGCCTTTTCCCCGGTCTGTTGGGACTGGTAGCCGGTCTTGGCCAGATAGCGGTCCAGCAGCGCTGGAGCGATCTTTTGGCCGAGCAGGGTGCCCACGGTGCTCGCACCCACCCAGTACTGCTTGCGTCGCGGATGGTCGGCCGCGAACACCACACCACGCGCGGCCACCTCAGGCTGGTATATCGGTGGCACCGGCTGCGGGTGGTTCGGTAGGCGGGAGAGCACCCAGGAGAACTGCGGGGTGTTGACCGCCGGCATCTGCACCACGGTGATCGCGATATTGCTGCCGTCATGCATCAGCTCGGTGCGCAGCGACTCGGTGAACCCGTTGATGGCGTGCTTTGCGCCGCAGTAAGCAGACTGCAGCGGGATGCTGCGTTCGCCGAGCGCGGAGCCCACCTGAACGATCGTGCCCCAGTCGCGCGGCCGCATCCGGGCCAGCGCAACCATGGTGCCGTAGACGAAGCCCAGATAACTGACTTCGGTGACCCGGCGGAACTCCTCGGGCCCGATCTCGTGGAACGGGGCGAAAACCGAGGTGAACGCCACATTGATCCACACATCGATCGGCCCGAAGATGTCCTCGACCTGTGTGGCGGCGGCGTCGACCTGGTCGTAGTCCGCGACGTCGGTGGGGATGGCCAAAGCGCTGCCGCCGGCGTTCTCCACATCCTTGGCCGCGCCGTCCAGCCCTGCTTGGCCGCGGGCCAACAGGGCCACCTGCGCTCCTCGGGCGCCGAACTGCCGCGCGGTCGCGCGAGCGATCCCGGCGCTCGCCCCAGTGATCACCACAACCTGACGATGGGTCATACCTGACCTCAGCTTCCCGTCGACGCCGAACGCTTCTGCTCCAGGGATGCCCACCGGCAGGCAGCCGTACGCGTGACCGCTTCACGTAATTGCGGGATCGCTCCTCGCCGGCTCGGGAGATAGCGTCGTGCGCATGGAAGCGCGTTTCTCCCTCCCCGAGCTCACCGCGGACCTGTACCGCCGGATGGCCGCGCTCAGCTCCGCCGTGCAGAACTGCGGGCTAGACCATCAGCTGCTCGAATTAATCAAGATGCGCGCCTCGCAGATCAATGGTTGCGCTTACTGCATTGACATGCACAGCAAGTATGCCCGCGCGATGGGTGAGACCGAGCAGCGATTGTACGCCCTCAACGCCTGGCGGGAGGCCCCGTTTTACACCGACCGGGAGCGGGCCGCGCTGGCGCTGACCGAGGCGAGCACGCTTATCACCGACGGCCATGTATCAGACGACGTGTATGCGCAGGCTTGCCGCGTATTCGATGAAAAAGAGGTCGGTCAGATCGTGTGGGCCGCCGCTGTCATCAACACCTGGAACCGGTTGGCCATCGCAGCTCGATCCGCACCGGGCAGCTACCAGCCCGGCCACTAGGCGAGATGCTAGGCGCGGCGGGCCATATCGCGTAATACGTATTGCAGAATGCCGCCGTTGCGGTAGTAATCGGCTTCACCGGGGGTGTCAATGCGCAGTACAGCGTCGAAATCGACGGGATCGGCCCCTTCGCGGGTGGCTTTGATGTGCACAGTCGCTGGGATGGAGCCGTTATTCAAGGCAGTGATGCCGGAGATGTCGAAGGTTTCGGTACCGTCGAGACCCAGCGACGAGGCCGATTCGCCGGCCGGAAATTGCAGCGGGAGCACGCCCATTCCGATCAAGTTGGAGCGGTGGATGCGCTCGAAGGATTCGGCCAATACCGCCTGCACGCCGAGCAGCCCAGTGCCCTTGGCCGCCCAGTCCCGCGAGGAACCCGAGCCGTATTCCTTGCCCCCGACGACCAGCAACGGGATCCCCTCGGCGGCGTAATGTTGAGCCGCATCGTAGATGGGAACCGACTGGTCAGCGCCGGACTTCATAGTGAAGTCGCGGGTATAACCACCGCTGATGTTGTTAAGCAGCAGGTTGCGCAGCCGGATATTGGCGAAGGTACCGCGGATCATTACTTCATGATTGCCCCGGCGAGATCCATAGGAGTTGAAGTTCTTACGCTCCACACCTCGCTCGGCGAGGTAGCGACCGGCCGGGGAATCCGCTGTTATCGTCCCGGCAGGTGAGATGTGGTCAGTGGTCACCGAGTCCCCAAGCAGCACTAATACCCGCGCAGCCGAAATGTCGCGCACCGGCGGCGCTTGGGCGGTCATCCCGTCGAAATACGGGGGCTTGCGGACGTAGGTCGACTCTGGATCCCAGGTAAATGTCTCGCCCTTCGGCGTGGGAAGTGACTGCCAGCGAGCATCGCCAGCGAAGACGTCGGCGTAGTCCTTGGCGAACATCTCCTGAGTGATCGTGGACTCGATCACCTTCTGGATTTCTTCCGGCGCGGGCCAGATATCCGTGAGATAGACCGGTTGGCCGTCGCGGTCGCGCCCCAGCGGGTCGTTCGCGAAGTCGATATCCATCGTTCCAGCTAGCGCGTAGGCGATCACCAAAGGAGGTGAGGCGAGATAGTTCATCGTGACGTCCGGGTTGATCCGACCCTCGAAGTTCCGATTACCGGACAGCACACTGACCACCGTTAGGTCAGCGTCATGAACGGCTTGGGAGACCTCTTCGGGAAGGGGGCCGGAATTGCCGATACAGGTGGTGCAGCCGTAACCGACCAGATGGTAGCCAAGCTTTTCCAGGTACGGCCACAGACCGGCTTTCTCATAGTAGTCCGTGACCACCTGGGAGCCCGGTGCCATCGACGTCTTCACCCATGGCTTGACGGTCAGGCCCCGTTCGACGGCGTTGCGGGCCAGGAGCGCAGCGCCGATCATCACCGACGGGTTTGATGTGTTGGTGCATGAAGTGATCGAAGCGATCACCACTGCACCGTGGTCGATCTCGTAACCAGCGCCCTCGGCGGGTTGCACTGGCGTCGGAGAGCTGGCCCGGCCGGACGCGGTGGCTGCGGGTGAGATCGTCTGATACGGCGCACCAGTGCCGTTTCCGTTGCTCACCGCAGGTGCGTCGCTGGCCGGGAAGGATTGGACTCCGGCCAGGTCGACGGTGGAGTCCGTGGCGCACGTGTAGCTGCCGAGCGCGCGGCGAAATGCCACCTTGGCCTCGGACAGCGAGATCCGGTCCTGTGGACGCTTCGGGCCGGCGATGGAGGGGACCACCGTGGACAGGTCCAGCTCGAGGTACTCCGAGTAGGTGGCCTCCCGGTGCGGGTCGTGCCACAGGCCCTGTTCCTTGGCGTAGGTTTCGACCAAGGCGAGCTGCTCGGCGGGTCGCCCGGTCAGCGCCAGATAGCGAACGGTTTCCTGATCAATCGGGAAGATCGCGCAAGTAGAGCCGAACTCGGGGCTCATGTTGCCGATGGTGGCGCGGTTGGCCAGCGGCACGGCAGCCACGCCCTCACCGTAGAACTCGACGAATTTTCCGACCACGCCGTGCCGGCGAAGCATCTCGGTCAAGGTGAGCACGACATCGGTCGCGGTTGCCCCTGGCGGGATGGTTCCGGTGAGCTTGCAGCCGATCACCTGCGGGATGAGCATCGATACCGGCTGACCGAGCATCGCCGCCTCGGCCTCGATCCCCCCCACGCCCCACCCCAACACGCCGAGCCCGTTGACCATCGTGGTGTGGCTGTCGGTCCCCACCACGGTGTCCGGATATGCCTGGCCGTTGCGGATCATCACGGTCCGGGCCAGATGCTCGATATTGACCTGGTGCACGATCCCAGTGCCCGGCGGGACCACCTTCAACTCGTCGAAGGCAGCCTGACCCCAGCGCAGGAACTGGTAGCGCTCCCAGTTTCGCTGGTACTCCAGGTCGACATTGCGCTCGAAAGCGTCGCGACGGCCGAACACATCGGCGATCACGGAGTGATCGATGACCAGTTCGGCCGGCGCCAGTGGATTGACCGCCTGCGGATCGCCGCCCAGGGCTGTCACTGCCTCGCGCATCGTGGCTAAATCCACCAGGCAGGGCACTCCGGTGAAATCTTGCATGATGACCCGAGCCGGGGTGAACTGAATCTCAGTGGAGAACTGCGCTTGCGCGTCCCAACCGGCGAGCGCCGCGATGTGTTCGACTGTGACATGCCCACCGACACTGCCTGATTCCCAACGCAGCAGGTTCTCCAGCAGCACCTTCAAGCTGTATGGCAGGGCGCGCCACTGGGTGCCGAGGCGCCGGTCCAGCTCGGCCAACCGGAACACCTCGTAGCTGGCGGATCCGACGGACAGGGTGCTGCGAGTGCCGAAGCTGTCGGCGCTGGCTGCTGCGTGGGTCACTGACACCTCCTCGGGACAGGGCTAGGCCGTGCCCTCACACTGTGACTCTACGTCTGAGGATCCGGCGGCGTGATCAGTGGGCGCGGATCTTAACGATCAGGTGATGCGCACGAATCATCATGGGGACAGGTCATACGCTGGTTTCTTGCGTATCGAGAACACCCCGGAGGTGACTACCATGCGGGTGCCTTTGACCGTCGCCGACTTCCTGGCCCGCGGCGAGACCGCGTTCGCTGCGTCGATCGCGGTGATCGACGATTCGAGTCAACCGGCGCCACCGGTGCCCACGTCGACCTTTCAGGACTTGGGCTGCAGGGTCCGCGCCTGGCAAGCCGGCCTCGATGCGCTCGGCGTGGGTCCAGGGCAGCGGGTGGCCGTGGTCAGCCACAACTCAACGCGGCTGCTCGAGCTACTGCATGCGGTCCCGGCCAGCGGCCGCATCTGCGTGCCGGTGAACTTCCGGCTGCTCGCCGAAGAGGTGGACTACATCGTTTCGCACAGTGGCTCGTCGGTGCTGCTGGTAGACCCGGAACTCGATGCCGCCCTCAAGACGGTGGCCGCGCCGCACAGGTTCGTACTCGGCGCCGAGACCGACGAGCAGGTGATGCGCTTCGACACCGAGCCGCACCCGTGGGCCGAGCCGGACGAGGACGCCACGGCGACGATCAACTACACCTCGGGCACCACCGCGCGGCCCAAGGGAGTGCAGCTGACCCACCGCAACATCTGGATCAACGCGGTCACCTTCGCCCTGCACACGCGTGTCTGGGAACGAGACGTCTACCTGCATACCTTGCCGATGTTCCATTGCAACGGCTGGGGCATGCCATTTGGCCTCGTCGGGTTGGGAGCCAAGCAGATCGTCCAACGCAGGATCGATGGCGCCGAGATCCTGCGGCGGATCGACCAGCACGGCGTGACGCTGATGTGTGGCGCCCCCGCGGTGTGGAACGCGGTGCTCGACGCCGCTGCGAGCTGGGATGGCGAGATTCCGGGACGAGGGCGGGTGCGGTTGGTCTGCGCGGGGGCGCCGCCGCCCACCAGGCTGATCCAACGGGTGGGCGAGGAACTCGGTTGGGAGTTCATGCAGATCTACGGGCTGTCCGAGACCGCGCCATTGTTGACCTTCAACCGCGCCGGAGAGGCCGATGATGAGCTGCCCGCCGCTGATCGCGCCCGCCGGCTGTCCCGGGCCGGCGCTCCGGCGCTGGGCGTGCAACTGCGCACCTCCGAGTCCGGGGAGGTATTGGCCCGCTCCAATGTCGTGATGGCCGGCTACTGGGACAGCCCGCAGGCCAGCAGCGAAGTGCTCGTCGACGGCTGGTTTCATACCGGCGACGGCGGGCTGGTGGATGACCAGGGCTACTTGTCCATCATTGACCGGAAAAAGGATGTGATCATCACCGGCGGTGAGAACGTCTCTTCCATCGAGGTGGAGGACTGCCTGTTCAGTCACCCGGCGGTGGCCGAGGTCGCGGTGATCGGCGCACCGTCGGAACGCTGGGGTGAGACCGTCAAAGCGCTGGTCGTCGTGACCGCGGGGCAGCAGGTTACCGAGCAGGAGCTGATTGCGTACTGCAAGGAACGGCTGGCCGGCTTCAAGGCTCCGACGTCGGTGGAGTTTCGCGAGGCTATTCCGCGTACCGCCACCGGCAAGATCCAGAAATTCAAGCTGCGCCAGGAGTATTGGCAGGGCCGGGAACGCCAAGTGAACTGACACTTCCCCGGTCCACTCTTCTCCGCTAACCCCTCCGATCACGTACCGTGACAAACCCTGCTGTATTAGCCCATGTGGTTATTGTTGTCTCTGTTGCTCATGGGCTTCTTGGTGTCCGTGCGGTCTTCGTGACAGAGTGCATCCGCATGCCTACTTGACGGCCATATGCCGGCGTCAGGAGGACTGGCACCTGCCGAGGGGCACCGGGGAAGGAGTGAGGTGTGAACGTCCGGACTCGACGTCACCTCGCCGCCCGTGGGTTTGTCGCAGTGACACTCGCGGTGTTGGCACTAGTCGGACATCCGGCCGTTGGGCTAGCGCTGCCGCCGCCTCCGCCCAATCCCAGCGACGACGATCTGAAATCCGGTCAAAGCCACGTCGACGCGACCGCGACCCGAGTTGGCCAATTGGCCAACCAGGTCGCCCAGGCAGACGCCGACCTGGTGGCAAGTCAATCGCAAGTGGAACTTCGGCATGAGCAGGCCAACAAGGCGCTGATAAACCTGCAGGCTGCGGACAACGCCGAAGCCGCGGCGAATCTCGCAGCAGACAGCGCCCGCGCCGAAGCCGACGCGGCAGCGGCGCAGATCGCGGTGGCGCATCAGGATCTCGACCAGTTCGCGGCCGCGAGTTTTCGTCAGGGCAACACCGTCGGATCGCTGTCGGCCTTCCTTGGCTCGACCAGCCCGAAGGACCTGCTCGCCAGAGCCGAACTGCTGGATGCGGTGGGTGGGGCTCAGCTGCACGCGGTGGAGAACATGCGGCGAGCTCGCGTCGACGCCGCGAACAAAGACTCTCAGACCCGGGCGGCGGTGGCAGCGGCTCAGGCCGCCAAGCAAGCTGCCGCTAACGCCAAAGCGGCGCTAGATAGCGCCTACCGGGTGGCCATCGATACTGAGGCAGCGCAGTCCGCAAAATCCACCGCCCTGCAGAACCACAAGACCGATCTTGAGCGGCAGCTTTACGATGCCCAAAACGCCGTTGTCGGACTGCGCGGGCAGCGGCAGCGTTACGAGGAGTGGCGCGCCGAACGCGATCGCGAACAGGCCGCCGCTGCTGCCGCGGCAGCAGCGGCGGCCGCGGCAGCCGAGAGAAGCGCCGCGGTCACGGGTGGGAGTTCTCGGTCGGCCACCGGCTCTGTCCAGTCAGTGATCAATCGGGCGATGGCTCAGCTCGGCGTGCGCTATTCGTGGGGTGGCGGCAACGCCGACGGACCCACGGTCGGCGTTCGCGACGGCGGCGTCGCGGACACCTACGGCGACTACCGAAAAGTGGGCTTCGACTGCTCCGGCCTGATGATCTACGCGTTCTCGCACGCGCTCGGTGGTGCGTTACCGCACTACACCGGCTTTCAGTACAACACCGGCCGCAAAGTACCGCTGGCCCAGAAGCGCCCGGGCGATATGCTTTTTTGGAGCACGGACGGCGACATTCACCATGTGGCGCTCTATATCGGCGGCGAACAGATGATTGAGGCGCCATACTCCGGAGCGGCCGTCCGGGTCACCTCGGTGCGCTACAGCGGTATCATGCCCTACGCCGTCCGGGTGCTCTGACTACCTTCACAGCCGCCACACCGGCACGGCGGTTGGGTCTGCGTGGACCCTGTGGATCCGGTGCAGTCGGATTCGCGCCCCAGTTGGATTGGTGTCCCCAGATGGTGTCCCAGCCGGATCCGCGCGAGGAGGAGCCTGTGAGTAAGGCCGACGGCGGAGCCCCCCCGCCAGCGTCCGGCCCGCCCGCCCATCCCGGCCGACTAGCCACCCCAGCCAGGGACGCGCAGCTCATCGAGCGGACGGTCTTCGAGATCCAGCGGGTGATCGTAGGTCAAGATCGGTTGGTCGAGCGGATGCTGGTCGGCTTGCTGGCCCGCGGCCACCTGCTGCTCGAGGGCGTGCCTGGAGTCGCCAAGACTCTTGCCGTGGAAACCATCGCCCGGGTGGTTGGCGGTTCGTTCTCGCGCATCCAGTTCACTCCTGACCTGGTTCCCGCCGATATCCTCGGCACTCGGATCTACCGACAGGGCAGGGAGCAGTTCGACGTTGAGCTGGGGCCGGTGGTGGCGAACTTCGTGCTCGCCGATGAGATCAACCGCGCACCGGCCAAGGTGCAGTCGGCGTTGCTGGAAGTGATGGCCGAACGGCACGTGTCCATCGGTGGTACCACGTACCCGATGCCCACGCCGTTCCTTGTGCTTGCTACCCAGAACCCCATCGAGAATGAGGGCGTCTACCCACTTCCCGAGGCGCAACGCGACCGGTTCCTGTTTAAGATCCAGGTGGAATACCCCACGGTAGAGGAGGAGCGCGAGATCATCTACCGGATGGGTGTGCATCCTCCCGAGCCACACCAGGTGCTAGATCCCGCGGAGCTGATCCGGCTGCAAGAAGTCGCCGGGGAGGTCTTCGTCCATCACGCACTGGTCGACTACGTGGTCCGATTGGTGCTCGCCACTCGGACACCAGCTGAGCACGGTCTGTCCGACGTGGCCGGCTGGGTCTCCTATGGCGCCTCCCCCCGGGCCAGCCTGGGGATCGTCGCGGCAGCCCGAGCGTTGGCGTTGATCCGCGGGCGAGACTACGTCTTGCCGCAAGATGTCGTGGATGTATCAGCCGACGTGCTACGACACCGCCTGGTGCTGTCCTACGACGCGCTGGCCGATGGTGTGCCGGTCGAACACATCGTTACCCGGGTACTGCAGACCGTCCCGCTGCCACAGGTATCCTCCCGTCCGCAAGGCACCGGCCCGGTTGCCGCTGATCCAGGAACGCCTGCCGGGGTCGCGGGCCCGAGCTGACTGACCGGATGACGGCGCGCAGCAACTGGGGACAGCGGCACCATTGGGCGCCGCCGGCGCTACGCGAGGGGCGCATGGAGGCGGGGCTACGCGCGTTGGAGCTCACCGTGCGGCGCCGGTTGGACGGGCTGTTACAGGGCAATCACCTTGGCCTGGTCCCGGGACCGGGCACCGAGCCGGGCGAAGCGAGGCGATACCAACCTGGCGACGACGTTCGGCGGATGGACTGGGCGGTTACCGCGCGCACTACCGAGCCGCATATCCGTGACACCGTCGCCGACCGGGAGTTGGAAACGTGGCTGGCCGTGGATCTGTCGGCCAGCCTGGACTTCGGTACCGCGGAATGTGACAAGCGGGAGCTCGCGGTAGCCGCCTGCGCCGCCGTGACCCACCTGACCAGGGGGGGTGGGAACCGGGTCGGTGCCGTAGTCGGCACCGGCGCCGAGGTGATGCGGATACCGGCCCGCGGTGGTCAGCCGCATGCCCGCGGGATGATCCGCCGGATCGCCGAGGTGCCACGCGCCACCGAAGGCACCCGGGGCGATCTCGCTGGGATACTCGAGCAGCTACGCCGCCCACCGCGTCGACGAGGCCTGGTCGCGGTGATCTCGGACTTCCTCGGTCCGCGATCTGGGGAGGTGTTCGACTGGGAGCGGCCGCTGCGCGGGTTGGCCGGCCGGCACGACCTGATCGCGATCGAAGTCCTGGACCCACGCGACCTCGAACTGCCCGACATGGGCACTGTGGTGCTCGCGGATCCAGAGACCGGGCGGCAGAAAGAGGTCGTGACCACCCCGCTTCTGCGCCGGGAGTTCGCCGCGGCAGCGGCCGCACATCGCGATGAGGTTGCCGCGACGCTGCGGCGATGCGGTGCCGCACAGCTGACACTGCGCACCGACTCTGACTGGGTTTCCGACATGGTGCGATTCGCGGTCACCCGCAAGCGGCACTGGTCGGGCGGTGGCACGTGAGTCTGACCGGATTCACCAGTCCGCTGTGGTTCCTGCTGCTGGTGGTGGTGGCTGCCCTAGCGGTCGGCTATGTGTGGATGCAGCGCCGGCGGCGTAGGCAGGTGCTGCGCTTTGCCAATCTCGCCATGCTCGAACGGGTCGCGCCCCATCGGCAGGGCTGGTATCGGCACCTGCCGGTGGCGCTGCTGCTCGCTGGCCTGGTGCTGTTCACTGTCGCGTTGGCCGGTCCCACCGCGGAGCAGAAGGTGCCACGCAACCGAGCGACCGTCATGTTGGTGATCGACGTGTCGCTGTCCATGCGGGCTACTGATATCGAACCGACCAGAATCGCCGCGGCACAGCGGGAGGCGAAGAGGTTCGTCCATGACCTCACCCCGGGGGTGAACCTGGGACTGGTGTCCTTCGCCGGTTCAGCCACCGTACTGGTGTCGCCGACCACTGAGCGGGTCTCGGTGATGCGGGCTATCGACAATCTCAAGCTTGCCGAAGCGACCGGCACGGGTGAGGCGATCTTTGCTGCGCTGTCCTCGATCGAGGCCTTCGGCGCCGTGGTGCCAGATGTCCAAGGGCCGCCACCGGCCCGGATCGTCCTGCTCACCGACGGCAAACAGACGGTGCCGACTCCGGACGGCGACGACTCGCGCGGGGGGTTCACCGCAGCTCGCGCCGCCGCCGCGGCCAAGGTCCCGATCTCGGCGATCTCCTTCGGCACTGCGTACGGTCAGGTAGAGATCAATGGGGAACGGCAGCCGGTGCCCGCCGATGATGACTCGATCCGCAGGATCGCGGACTTGTCCGGCGGTCAGTTCTATGACGCTGCCAGCGCTGGCCAGCTCAGCGATGTCGTGAGCACTCTGGGCGAGCAGATCGGCTATGAGACCAAGCGAGCCGACGCGAGTAAACCATGGCTGATCGCGGGGACCCTGGCCGCGATAGTCGCTGCCGCCGGCGCACTAGCCATCGGGCAACGACTGCCCTAAGGCTGCTCGTGGTGCCACACAGGGTCGTCACGCTGTCATGACACTATCTGCACTCACGAGCGCGACCGAAGGGAGCGCAAGATGCCCCGTTCCGTTCTTGTCACCGGTGGCAACCGTGGTATCGGGCTGGCCATCGCGCACGCGTTCGCCAAGCAGGGCGATCGGGTTGCCGTGACGCACCGCGGATCTGGCGTGCCCGACGAAGTGCTCGGAGTGCGCTGCGACGTCACCGACGGCGCCGCTGTGGAGGCGGCATTCGCCGCGGCGGAGCAGGCGCACGGACCGATCGAAGTGCTGATCTCCAATGCTGGGATCACCGACGACACCCTGCTGCTGCGGATGACCGAGGAGCAGTTCTCCCGGGTCCTCGACACCAACCTCACCGGCGCCTACCGGGTCGCCAAGCGCGCCGCCAAGAGCATGCTGCGGGCCCGGTGGGGACGGATGGTGTTCATCTCCTCGGTGGTGGCGTTGTCCGGCGCGCCCGGCCAGGTGAACTATGCGGCCAGCAAAGCGGGGCTGATCGGGGTCGCCCGATCCATCGCACGTGAGCTGGGATCCCGGTCGATCACCGCCAACGTCGTCGCACCCGGCTATGTCGACACCGAGATGACCGCGGAAGTCAGCCAAGCGCGCCGGGATGAGATTCTGAGCTCGATCCCACTGCGCCGCCAAGCAACTCCCGAGGAGGTCGCCGCGGTCGTCACCTTCCTTGCTTCAGACGCGGCCGGGTACATCACCGGGGCAGTGTTGCCGGTCGACGGCGGCCTGGGAATGGGTCACTGAGTTCGGGGAGGGTACAGGTGGCGGGTCTGCTCGACGGCAAGCGACTGCTGATCACCGGCGTGATCACTGACGCCTCGATTGCTTTTCACGTGGCGCGGGTAGCGCAGGAGCAAGGTGCCCAGGTGGTGCTCACCGGGTACGGCCGGATACGCCTGGTGGAGCGGATCGCGCAGCGGCTGCCCCAGCCAGCTCCGGTGCTGGAGCTCGACGTGGCCGACCAGGGCCAGCTTGACTCGTTGGTGCAGCGACTTGGTGAGCACGTCGACGGGCTGGACGGCGTGCTGCACTCCATCGGCTTCGCCCCGGCTTCGTGCCTGGGGGGGGAGTTCCTCAACGCGCCGTGGGAGGACGTGGCCACCACGCTGCATGTTTCGGCCTATTCACTGAAGTCACTCGCGATGGCGTGCCTGCCGCTGCTGGGCTCAGGTTCCTCGATCGTCGGGATGGACTTCGACAACCGGCAGGCCTGGCCAGCCTATGACTGGATGGGAGTCGCCAAGTCGGCGCTGGAGTCGGTGTGCCGCTACCTGGCCCGTGACCTCGGCCCGCACGGCATCCGGGTGAACCTAGTAGCGGCGGGCCCGGTGCGCACCTTGGCGGCCAAGTCCATCCCCGGCTTCGCCGCGTTCGAGAACGCCTGGAACGGTCGTGCTCCGCTGGGCTGGAACATCGACGATCCGACGCCGGTGGCGCGCACGGTCTGCGCGCTGCTGTCCGACTGGCTACCTGCCACCACCGGCTCGATGGTGTGGGCCGACGGCGGTTTCCACGCCATCGGCGTCTAGGTGCGCGGTCAGGCCTCAACGTGATTGACGCGCTGTTGGTGCTGTCCTTCGGGGGCCCGGAGGGACCCGACGAGGTACGGCCGTTCCTGGAGAACGTCACTCGAGGCCGGGGTGTCCCGCCGCAACGCTTGGATGAGGTTGCGCAGCACTACCTGCACTTCGGTGGAGTGTCACCGATCAACCAGTGCAACCGCACCTTGATCACCGCAATCGAGCGAGCGCTCGCCAGCGCCGAGCTGGACCTTCCGGTGTACTTCGGCAACCGCAACTGGCACCCGACCGTGGAGCACACCGTCGCCGCGATGGCTGCCGACGGGGTGCGCCGCGCGGTGGTGTTCGCCACCTCGGCGTGGGGTGGCTACTCGGGTTGCCGGCAGTACCACGAAGACATCGCCCGAGCGCGGCACGCGGTCGGTTTCAGAGCGCCGGAGCTGGTAAAGCTGAGGCAGTTCTTCGATCATCCGCTGTTCATCGCGGCGTGTGCCGACGCGCTCCGCACCGCCTGCGACCAGGCTGGTGCTGACGCCCGTGTGGTGTTTACGGCGCACTCGGTACCACTGGCCGCCGACGCCGCCGCCGGGCTTGCCGCGGAGGGTGGTCACCGCTACTCGGGGCAGGTCACTGAGGCCGCTCGGCTGGTCGCCGCGGCGGCCGGGGTGGATTCCTACGACGTGGTCTGGCAGTCCCGTTCCGGGCCACCTCAAGTGCCCTGGCTGGAGCCGGACGTCATCGACCATCTCGACGCGCTGCACGCCGCTGGCTTGCCCGGCGTCGTCCTGATGCCGATCGGATTCATCTCCGACCATCTCGAGGTGGTGTGGGACCTCGATCACGAGGCCAGGCAGCGGGCTACCACGCTAGGCATGAGCTTCGTCCGAGCCGCCACCCCGGGCACCGATCCACGCTTTGCCGAGATGGTGGTGGAGCTCGTCGCCGAGCAGGTACGTAATGCCCCAGCCCGCCGGTGCTCACAGTTTCCGGCAGCCGGCCAGGGCGTCAACGGCGCCCCCTGTACCCCCGACTGTTGTGAACCTGCGCATA
>JAVXWL010000141.1:0-22080 GCA_032230565.1 Pseudonocardiales bacterium
AGCAAGCGGCGGCGCGTCCGGCCGTGTAGGCCCGGCTTGAAGACGTACAGAAAGCACCGCCCAGAATGCCAGTCAAAGAGTTGGATGGTCCTGCCGGGTGGGATCTGATGGGATAGGGAGCAGAGGAAGCAAAGGAACCGGATCTTCCCCGACGCGAGCTGAATCCATAGTCACGCAGTTAGTCACTCAGAACGCCAGAGGCGGTGGGGACCAAAGAGAGCCCCACGCCCTCTGAACTGCTAAAATGCCCGTCGGGACGACAGGATTCGAACCTGCGACCCCTTGACCCCCAGTCAAGTGCGCTACCAAGCTGCGCCACGTCCCGGCCACGCCCTCTCGGGCGCCTACACAGCCTAGCGCAGTCGAAAGAAGCTAGCGGAGGGCCACCGCGCCGTAGGGCAGGCGGAGTTAGATCATCCAGCCAGGAAAATTATCGGCTGCGCAAGCTACGCAGGCGGCGTGCGCCTTCGGCACGGCGGCCGGCACGGTCCCGACCAACAGCGCTGCGGTCGCGACGCACCATGCGACGGCTGCTGTCGATACCGCATGGCACCGCCCATGCCGGCCAGCGCGAGCGACATCCCGGCACTGCGATGCCCAGGCTGCCGTCAGGTGTGTGAAACAGGGCATACGCCTCACCGGAGGGGTCAACGCGGTCGGCGTCCAGCCCCTGCAACGGCGGCTCGGGCACCGAGGGTAGCACCGAGAGCGTCGCGGCGGCGCCAGTCTGCAGCAGCGCAATGCGCCGGCATTCGTCAGGAATTTCCAGTACCGCGGCGCAGCGCGTCGGACACCGTTTCGGCCGCCGGTGAACTACTGCGGCCAATCCTACGGCTGGCGGGGTGGATGATGGCTGCCGGCGGTCCGGCCAAGGGGAGCGAGTGTCCATGACTTGCTCCTGGGGTCGCTGGTGTGCGGCCGTGACGGCTCGGTGCCGGGCTTGCTGATGACGCAGCGCGAGATAGCGGCACAGCCGCCAAGCCCACACACCGGCGGCACCCCATGTGTCGCGCTGCGCGGCCTCTAGCACGTACAGCGCGGGCCAGCTCAGCGTGGCTCCAGACGAGCGGGGCGTTGCCCAGCATGCGCCCGGACTTCGGCGCGACTTCCTCGGCGAGCAGCCGAGGTAGCTCCGCACAAAGCCGATCAGCCGCGACCTGGCCTGCCGAACCCGACCCAGTTCGCCAAGGCGGTCACCGCTAGAAAGGACACCGGCAAGAACGCGCCCTCAGCGCCACTCGGGTCGTAACGTCGGCGTGGGATCCGATCGCAGTTCGAAAGGTTGCCACAATCTGCACGTCACCGCCCTCAACCGCCTCGGCGAGCGGTTGCTCAGCGAGATAGCAGAACCGGCAGACGAAATCAGAAAAACACCTTTATCGTGGTAGGCACATCTCACCTTTCCGTCGAGTCAGTCGTACTTCCAGCTTGCGCCCCTCCCGCGCACCGGTCCAAAGGTCGTGACCGACGTCTCGGTTATCGGGATCGCCGCTCCCGGACTCGTACTGAGATGCGCACCGGGCTGCCGGTGAAGCCGAACGTCTCGCGGAGTCGCCGCTCCAGGAATCGGCGGTACCCGGCCTCGAGGAAGCCGGTGGTGAATAGCACGAAGGTAGGCGGCCGGATGCCGGCCTGGGTGGCGAAAAGTACCTTGGGTGCCCGCCCCCCGCGCACCGGCGGTGGCGTCGCGGCGATCACCTCGGACAGCCACGCGTTGAGCTGTCCGGTGGGCACCCGCCGGTCCCAGGATTCGAGGGCGGTACGCAGGAACGGGGCGATCTTGCTGACTGATCGGCCGGTGAGTGCCGAGATGTTCACCCGCTGCGCCCATTGCACCCGGGCCAGATCGCGATCCAGTTCTCTGGTCAGCTCACGGCGTCGATCCTCGTCGACGAGGTCCCACTTGTTGAGCGCCACCACCAACGCCCGCCCGGACTCCATCACCGAGGTGATCACTCGCTGATCCTGCTCGGTGATCGGCTCACTGGCGTCAATGAGGACCACCACCACCTCGGCCGCCTCGATCGCCGCCCGGGTGCGCAGCGACGCGAAGTACTCGGTGCCGCTGGCCGTTCGCACCCGCTTACGCAGACCGGCGGTGTCGACGAACCGCCACGTCTGGCCATCGAGCTCTACCAGCGAGTCGACCGGGTCCACCGTGGTACCGGCGACCTCGTGCACCACCGACCGCTGCTCGCCCACCAACCGGTTAAGCAGGCTCGACTTGCCCACGTTGGGCTTGCCGACCAGCGCGACCCTGCGCGGTCCCCCGCCGCGAGCCGCGACATCGCGCGGCGCGGAGGGCAACACCTCTAGTACCGCGTCGAGCAGATCGCCGGTGCCGCGACCGTGCAACCCGCTGACCGGGTGCGGCTCGCCCAACCCCAACGACCACAGTGCCGCGGTGTCGGCGACCAACCGTTCGTCGTCGACCTTGGTCGCAGCGAGCACCACTGGGGTAGCCGAGCGATGTAGCACCCGGGCCACCGCCTCCTCCGCCGCGGTGGCCCCCACCGTGGCGTCGACCACCAGCAGGACCGCGTCCGCGGTGCGCATTGCGAGCTCCGCCTGCGCGGCCACCGCGGCCTGCAGACCGCGCGCGTCGGCCTGCCATCCTCCGGTGTCCACCACGGTGAACCGGCGCCCATTCCACAACGCGTCGTAGGCCACCCGATCCCTGGTCACTCCCGGCACGTCCTGCACCACCGCCTCGCGACGCCCTAGGATCCGGTTGACCAGCGTCGACTTGCCCACGTTGGGGCGGCCGACCACGGCGAGCACCGGCTGTTCGAGCGCCACATCCGCATCGGCGTCGAACCCCTCGGTCTCGTCGAGCGCCTCCCATTCAGCCTCGTCGGACCACATCCCGTCGCCAGGCGCCAGACTGCTCATCACGCTCTCTCCGTTCGGGCCGCACCTGGCCGGGCCAGGCAGCGGATCGCATCCAGCTCGGTGACCAGCGCGGCCAGCCGGTTACGTATCTCGGTGGTAGCGGCGGTCAAGGCCGCTCGTCCCCTGCCCGGGGGTATCGCGAACGGCTCGCCGACCAGCACATCGACCAAAGGCCGGAACCGACGGCTGCTACCCGGAGGTCGGCAGGTGCCGCGGATCGCCACCGGTAGCATCCTGGCCCCGCCAGCCCGAGCCAGCCACGCAGCACCCTGCTGCACGTTGGCCACGTCGCCCGACCCGCGGGTGCCCTCGGGGAACACCACCACCACCCCGCCATCACGGAGTAACCGGACCGCGGTGAGCAGCGGCGCCCGGTCGACCTCGCCGCGGCGCACCGCCAACTGCCCGATCCGAAGCAGGATCCAACCGAGCAATCCACGGAACATCTCCTGCTTGATCAAGAACGAACTGCGCCGTCCCAACAACCCGTACAACAGCGGGCCGTCGATCATCGCGCTGTGGTTGGCCACCACCACGATCGGCCCGGTCGCGGGTACCCGCTCCCGATGCCGCACTCGCAGCCGGTACCCAACGTAGAAGCACCACGTGCCGATCCAGCAGGTGAAGCCCTGCAACCATCGCCAGGTACCCGGTGGCGACTCCCCGTGAGACGGCTCCTCCGGGAGCGGCTCTGGTATCACGTCCGGCCCCGCACTGCCACCACGACCAGTCCCTGTGCGACGGCCAACTCATAGAGCCTACCGAGCACGGCTTCGACGTCCAATGCGGTGGTATCCAGCTCCACGGCATCCTCGGCGGCGCACATCGGCGACGTCGCCCGGCTGGAGTCGAACCGGTCACGGCGCTCGACAGCGCGACGGACCTCAGCCACGTCATCCATACCGTCCTGGGCGGCTCGACGCGCCGCCCGCTGTGCTGCAGTCGCGGTGAGAAAAACCTTCAGCGACGCGTCGGGTGCCACCACCGTCCCGATGTCGCGTCCCTCCACCACTATCCCGCCGCCGCCCGCGATCGCGTCGGAGATGATCCGGCGCTGCTGGGCCACGAGCAACTCGCGCACCTGCGACACCGCGGAGACCGGGCTCACCGCGGTCGTCACGGCCGAGCCACGGATCTCCTGGGAGACGTCGTCGTCATCCAGCAGCACTGAGCAGCTATCCGGGTCAGTGCCCACCTCGATGCGCCGTCCGGCCACCACCTCTGACACCGCAGTGGGATCGGCGGGATCGACCCCAGCTCGCAAGACCCCGAGCGCGGCGGCTCGATACATCGCCCCGGTATCGAGATACCGAGCGCCCAGCCACGCCGCCAGCCGGCGGGCCACAGTCGACTTCCCAGTGCCGGCAGGGCCGTCCACCGCTACCACACCGCGCAATCCGTCGCCTCGCTGCACCCGGCCGACCTCCCGACTCACTACCGGGCCCATTGTGCCCGCCGCAGGTCTCGACGCCGAGCCGTGGGGCCGGTCGGCCGAAAACCCTGCGCTTTCTGTCGGTGCTGCCAGCTACCGTCGCACCTGCCAGAGAGTTCCATCGAGGAGGCGGCATGTCCGCATTGGCGGTCGAGGCGAAGGGCCTGGTGAAGACCGAACATCCGCCGGGTCCCGGATCTGCTGCTGGGCGCTACCGTACAGCCGATCATGTTCGTGTTGCTGTTCGCCTACGTGTTCGCGGGCAGCCTCGGTGGCGCCGCCTACCGGGAGTTCCTCATTGGCGGGAAACTTCGCGCAAACCGTGGCGTTCAATGCCGCGTTCACCACCATGGGGCTGGCCAACGACCTGCACAATGGCATTATCGACTGTTCGCCAACACGGTGCCGGCCACGTTTTCCCCGCCGGGCGGCTGGCCGGGGGAACATTCGGTGCTCTACGCGGTACTGTCCGCGGCCGCGATCATCGCGGTGTTCGCACCGCTGACCGTGGTGCGCTACCGCCGGTTGGCTCGACGGTAGCTACCGGCCGACCGCGCGGTTGAGAGCGCCGACCTCCGGACGAGACAACACCCGGATCGTGCCGGGACGCTGTTCGCCGAGGCGGACATCGGCGATCGCGGTGCGCACCAGCCGCAGCACCGGGTGCCCGACCTCGGCGAGCAGCCGGCGCACGATGTGTTTGCGACCCTCGTGCAGCACCACCTCAACCAGCGCCTTACCCGGCATGGCCTGCACGACCCGGAATCCGTCGACCGCCACCGGGCCGTCGTCGAAGTGCACTCCAGCGCGCAGAGTCCGGCCCAGCGATCGAGGTACCGGGCCGGGCACCTCGGCCAGGTAGGTTTTGAGCACTCGGTAGGAGGGGTGCATCAGCCGGTGCGCCAGGTCCCCATCGTTGGTCAGCAGCAGCAGGCCCTCGGTATCCGCGTCGAGACGGCCGACGTGAAACAGGCGCTGCGCCCGGTCGGCCACATAGTCGCCGACACAGGGTCTGCCGCGGTCGTCGGACATCGTGGAGTGCACGCCGCGCGGCTTGTTCAACGCCAGGTGCTCGACGTCGGAACGCAACTCCAACCGCATGCCATCGACGTGAATGACCGCGTTGTCGGGGTCGACCCGCACACCCATCTCGCGCACCACGACCCCGTCCACCTGGACCCGGCCGCGAGCGATCATCTCTTCGGCGGCACGCCGGGAGGCCACCCCCGCCGCAGCGAGCACCTTGTGCAGCCGTGGCAGCCCGGAAGCTGGCTGCGGCTCAGCCTTTGACTGGTTCACCTGTGCCGTCACCTTGGACCGGGCCATCGCCTTAGATTGGGACATCGTCTTAGCAGGGGACATCGTCGATAGTGTCGATATCGGGTAACAGCGGGGCAATAGGGGGTAGGTCCGCTAATGAGGACAGCCCGAGCCGCTCCAGGAACAGCTCCGTGGTGCGGTAAAGCACGCCGTGAGTGTGCGGGTCAGTCCCGACTTCCTCGATCAGACCTCGGACCAGCAAGGTTCGCATGACGCCGTCAACGTTCACCCCGCGTACTGCGGCGACTCTCGAGCGGGTGACCGGCTGCCGGTAGGCCACCACCGCCAGAGTTTCCAGGGCCGCGCGGGTGAGCCTCGCACGCTGCCCGTCGAGCAATAACCGTTCCACGAAAGGGGCATACACATCGCGGGTGTGGAACCGCCATCCCTCGGCGACCTGCCGCAAGTCGATACCACGACCGCCGTCGGCGTAGCCATCGCGCAGCCGATGCAGCGCCTCGATCACCCGGGTCACCGGTTGACCCAGCGCGCTGGCCAGGATGTCCTCGCCCGCCGGGCAGTCCACCACCAGCAGCAGCGCCTCCAACGCGGCGTCGAGCTCCTCGTCGCCGAGCAACGACGGCAGGTGATCGGGCGCGGCGGATGGTTCCATCAGCGCGGTTTCATTCACCGGTAATCCTCGCCATCTTGCCCATCGTTATCCGGTTCATCGTCCAGGTCAGTAACCGCGGCGGACTGTTGCGCATCGCCCGTCCACCGAACACACAACTCACCCAACGGATCGGCCTGGTCGAAGACCACCACTGCGGCACGGTACAGATCGAGCAATGCCAAGAAACGGGCGACCACCTCTCTGGTGTGCCCGCAGTCGGCGACCAGGCTGCGGAAGCTCGCCTGACCTTCGCGCTCCAACCTGTCACGGAGCACGGCCGCGTGCTCGCGCACCGACACCCGCGGAGTGTGTAGATGCTCCAACGATACTGTCGGTGGCGGCGGTTTCGGCCCGAACACCGCGGCCGCGATCTCGGCGAACCGAGCAGCGTCGACACCGAGCAGGACCTCGGGCAGCAAACTGGCAAATCGCTCCTCAAGCGCCACTGACCTCGGATAACGGCGCATCGCCGCCGCTTCGAGCTCAGTGAACAGTGCGGCAACCTGCTTGTAGGCCCGGTATTGCAGCAGCCGGGCGAACAGCAGGTCCCGTGCCTCCAGCAACGCAAGGTCGGCTTCGTCTTCGACCTCAGCCGACGGCAACAATCGGGCTGCCTTGAGGTCCAGCAGGGTGGCCGCGACGACCAGGAACTCGGTGGTCTCGTCGAGGTCAAAAGACTCGCCCAGAACCCGCAGGTGCGCGATGAACTCGTCGGTCACCTGATGCAGGGCCACCTCAGTCACGTCCATCTGATGCTGCGAGATGAGCTGCAGCAGCAAGTCGAACGGGCCTTCGAAGTTGTGCAGCCGCACCGTGAAGCGACGGGAGCCTGCCGGGGCGGCTGACACCGTCATCGCGCGATCACCTCGCGGGCCAAGGTGCGGTAGGCGTTGGCACCAGCGGATTTCGGTGCCCACCGGGTGATCGGCTCGCCGGCAACGGTGGTTTCTGGGAACCGGACCGTTCGGCTGATCACGGCCTCGAACACGGTGTCGCCGAAAGCCTCCACCACTCGGGCCATCACCTCCCGGGCGTGCAGGGTGCGCGGGTCGTACATCGTGGCGAGGATGCCCGTGATGGTCAGATCCGGGTTGAGACGATCCCGCACCTTGTCGATGGTGTCCATCAGCAGCGCGACCCCGCGCAGGCTGAAAAACTCACATTCCAAGGGGATCAGCACACCATCGGCACACGCCAGCGCATTGATGGTGAGTAGACCCAAGGATGGCTGGCAGTCCACCAGGATGAAGTCATAGTGCGGCAGCAGCGGCCGCAGAGTGCGACCCAGTGCCTGTTCCCGACCCACCTCGGTCACCAGTTGCACTTCTGCGGCGGACAGGTCGATGTTGCTGGGCAGCAAGTCCATCCCCGGCACCGACGTCGGCCGGACGACTTCGTCCGCCGAGACGCCCTGCTCCATGATCAGGTTGTAGATGGTGCGGTCGAGGTGGTGTGAGGCCAGTCCGAGCCCCACCGACAAAGCGCCCTGCGGATCGAAGTCGACCAGCAGTACCCGACGGCCGTATTCGGTAAGCGCGGCCCCCAGGTTGATCGTCGAAGTGGTCTTGCCGACACCGCCCTTCTGGTTGCAGATCGCCAACACCCGAGCCGGGCCGTGCCGGTCCAGCGGAGGGGGCTGCGGCACGGCGCGGCGCCGGCGCCCAGTGGGCTCGATCCCGTCGCTGGCGGCCCCATCGTCGGAGGAGATCGGCGCGCTGGGCGCAACCAGCGGCTGTTGCGCGGATGCCCAAGTCGACACGAACCCGATCCCCCTTTCCACGCGGTGCGATTGCGGGGAGCCTAGCCCCTCGCCCGCGGATGAGCAGTCGCGTAGACCTCACGCAAGTTGTCTACCGTCACCAGCGTGTAGACCTGCGTCGTGGTCACCGAGGCATGCCCTAACAGTTCCTGCACCACGCGCACGTCCGCGCCGCCCTCCAGCAGGTGTGTCGCAAACGAGTGCCGCAGGGTGTGCGGTGACACCGCAGCGGCGATCTCGGTGCGTGCCGCGGCATCCCGGAGCACCGCCCAGGCGCTCTGCCGGGACAACCGGGCACCTCGGGCGTTGAGAAAAACGGCGGGAAGGCCCCGCCCGCGGGCGGCGAAGGTGGGGCGTCCGCGGACCAGGTAGGCATCCATGGCGGCCAGCGCCGGCCGGCCCACCGGCACCAACCGCTGCTTGCCACCCTTGCCGCGCAGCAGCACGGTGCGGGCCGAGCCGTCAACGTCGTCGCGATCCAACCCGACCGCTTCAGAGATCCGCGCGCCGGTGGAGTAGAGAAACTCCAGCAGTGCCCGGTCGCGCAGGCAACGAGGACCGCCGTCTGCGGGATACACCTCGAGTAGCCGCAGCACCTCATCCACCCCAAGGGCCTTAGGCAGCCGCTTCGGCGGCCGCGGGGGGTGTACTTCGGCGGTGACGTCGGCTGCCACCAATCCCTCTCGAAGTGCGAATCGGTGCAGCCCGCGTGCCGCGACCAGCGCCCGGGCCGCGGAGGACGGTGCCAGCGGCCGGTACTCGCCAGCTCCCTCACGCAGCGCGGCAAGGAACCCGGTGACCTGCTCCTCGCGCACCCCAGCGAGCCCAGCGACCCCAGTCGACGCCAGATGCACGCCGTAGCGGCGCAGGTCCCTGGCATAGGAATCCAGCGTGTTGGGCGACGTCCCACGTTCCACCGCGAGGTGATCCAGATAATCAGAAATCACCGCGGCCAGCGCGGGTGGCAGCGTCTGTACCCGCCGAGTGAAACCTTTTGACGGGTCGGACCCGGTTGGGATCCGCGAAAAGGTTCCATTTGGCGCAGACAGGGGCGGACTAAAGCTCACCCGAGTGCCTCGGTCAGCGCCAGGTGTTCGAGACCGTGCGCCCTGGCGACCTCGGCGGACACCACCGCGCCCCGTGCCACGTTGACCCCTCGAGCCAGCGCCGGGTCGTCCTGCACGGCGTGGCGCAGGCCCTTGTCGGCCAGCGCGCAAATGTAGGGCAAGGTGACATTGGTCAGCGCATAGGTGGAGGTGTGCGGTACCGCGCCGGGCATGTTGGCCACGCAGTAGAACACCGAGTTGCCCACGGTAAAAATGGGATCGGCGTGCGTGGTGGGTCGCGAGTCAGCGAAGCAGCCACCTTGGTCGATCGCGATGTCCACCAGTACCGATCCGGGCCGCATCCGGCTGACCAGGTCATGGCTGACCAAGGTGGGCGCCTTGGCGCCGGGCACCAGTACGGCGCCGATCACCAGGTCCGCCCACAGGCAAACCTTCTCCACCTCATAAGCGTTCGACGCGATGGTCTGCAGGTGGCCCCGGTACCCGAAGTCGATCTCCCGCAGCCGGTTGATGTTAGTATCCAGCACCACCACCTCGGCCTGCAGGCCCAGCGCGATGGTCGCCGCGTTCATCCCGGACACCCCGGCCCCGAGCACCGCCACTTTGCCGGCGGGCACCCCGGAGACACCGCCGAGCAGCACCCCTCGGCCACCCTGCATACGTTCCAGGCAATGCGCTCCCACCTGCGGGGCCATCCGCCCGGCCACCTCGCTCATCGGGGCCAGCAGGGGCAACGAACCGTCCGGCAGCTGCACGGTCTCGTAGGCGATCGCGTCGATCCCGGCGTCGATCAGCGCAGTCGTGCACTCTGCCGACGCGGCCAGATGCAAGTAGGTGAACAGGATCTGGCCCTTGCGCATCCGGTGATACTCCGGCGCCACCGGCTCCTTGACCTTGAGCACCAGCTCGGCCTCGGCCCACACATCGTCGGCCTGACCCACGATGCGGGCACCGGCGGCCAGGTAAGCCGCGTCGGGAAACGCGCAGCCGACACCGGCGTTGCGTTCGATCAGCACGTCATGCCCCCGGCGGCTCAACTCATGTACCCCAGCGGGCGTGAGCGCGACCCGATACTCGTGCACCTTCAGTTCCCGCGGAACACCGATCTTCACCGCGGCGTGCCTGCTCGATCGGCGAAGCGCGTCGGGCGGTCTGGCCACGACGCGTCGACCGGTCGCGGCTGGGCGATTCCCGCCAGTACAGCCTGCGCGGCGAGCAGCCCGGCGACCGTCGACGCGTTGACGATCTCACCGGCCAGCACCTGGCGCACCGCGTCGGTCAGCGGCACCCGCACCACGGACAAGTCAGCCTCCTCATCGTCGCCACCGGCGGGCCGACCGATCTCGGTCAGCCCGCCGGCCAGGAAAACCCGCACTGCCTCGTCGCTGAACCCGGGCGAGGACACCACATCAACGAGCACGGACCACTCTTGCGCGGTGCAGCCGACCTCCTCCACCAGCTCTCGGCGGGCGGTGCTGACCGGATCCTCCCCCGCGGTGTCGAGCAGTCCGGCCGGCAATTCCCGCAGCCGGCGGCCCACCGCGTGCCGGTACTGGTCAATCATCATCACCGAGGCGTCGTCGTGCAGTGCCACGATCGCCACTGCCCCAGGATGTTCGACGATCTCGCGCCGGGCCACCCGTCCACCGGGCATCACCACCTGGTCTAGCCGCACCGCGAGGACCCTGCCGACGTGCAGCGTCGCGCTATCGGACACGGCGAACTCGTGGGGCGGGATCACCGCAGCGCCGCTGGCAACTCGACGGGCAACCGTTCCGCGGCCCGGTAGTTCAGCGCTGCCGCGACGAACGCGACGAACAGCGGATGTGGCCGAGTGGGACGGCTAATGAGTTCCGGATGGGCCTGGGTGCCGACGAAAAATGGGTGGTAACGCTGCGGCAGTTCGATGAACTCGACCAGATGGCCATCCGGCGACGTCCCGCTGATCACCAGACCGGCTCCGGCGAGCTTGTCCCGGTAGGCGTTGTTCACCTCATAGCGGTGCCGGTGCCGCTCGCGGACCTCGGTCGTGCCGTACGCCCGGGCCACCACCGAGCCCGGCTCCAGCCACGCGGGATAACCACCCAGCCGCATCGTCCCACCCATGTCGCCGTGGCCAGCCACGATGCCTGCCTGGTCAGCCATGGTGGAGATCACCGCATGCGGCGAGGCTGCGTCGAACTCCGTCGAACCCGCGCCGTCGAGCCCTGCCAGGTTGCGCGCGGCCTCGATCACCATGCACTGCAGGCCCAGACACAGACCCAGCGCCGGAATCCCGTGGATGCGGGCATGGCGGATGGCGCCGATCTTGCCCTCAATCCCACGCACGCCAAACCCACCGGGCACCAGCACTCCATCGACTCCGGCCAGCGCGGCCTCTGCGCCAGCCACGGTCTCGCAGGTGTCCGACGGTACCCAGCGGATCTCCACTCTGGCCCGGTGCGCGAAACCGCCGGCTCGCAGCGCCTCGGTCACCGACAGGTATGCATCCGGCAAGTCGACGTACTTACCCACCAGGGCAATCCGCACCACTTCGGTCGGCGCGTGCACGCGCTGCAGCAGATCCCCCCACTCCGTCCAGTCCACATCGCGGAAAGGGAGCCCGAGCCGGCGCACCACGTAGGCATCGAGGCCCTCGGTATGCAACACCTTGGGGATGTCGTAGATGGATGGCGCGTCAGGCGCTGCGACCACACCGTCGATATCCACGTCCGACATGAGAGCGATCTTGCGCTTGAGCCCCTCAGGGATCTCCCGGTCAGCGCGGCAGACCACAGCGTCGGGCTGGATACCGATATTGCGCAAGGTGGCGACGGAGTGCTGAGTCGGCTTGGTCTTCAGCTCACCAGAAGGCGCCAGGTAGGGCACCAGGGAGACATGCAGGAAAAAGCAGTTGTCCCGGCCGACGTCGTGGCGTACCTGGCGGGCCGCCTCCAGAAACGGCAACGACTCGATGTCCCCAACGGTGCCACCGATCTCGGTGATCACCACGTCCGGTGGGCGATCATCGTCTCCTGGCTCGGACATGGCGAGGATCCGGGACTTGATCTCGTCAGTGATGTGCGGGATCACCTGCACGGTGTCGCCGAGGTACTCCCCCCGGCGTTCCTTGGCGATCACCGCCGAATAGACCTGGCCGGTGGTGACATTGGCCTTACGCCCGAGGTTGCGGTCCAGGAACCGCTCGTAGTGGCCGATGTCGAGATCGGTTTCGGCGCCGTCATCGGTGACGAACACCTCACCGTGCTGGAACGGATTCATCGTCCCGGGATCGACATTGAGGTAGGGGTCCAGCTTTTGCATCGTCACCCGCAGCCGCCGGGCAGTCAACAGCTGGCCCAGGCTTGACGCCGTGAGTCCTTTACCCAGTGAGGAGGCGACGCCCCCGGTGACGAATAGGTACCTGGTTGGGCTGGCGGGCTTGACCAAGACCTTCTCCCGTGGTCCGGACCGGCCCTTCGATTCGACCGGTTGCGATGCAGCTGGCGGCACGCCGCCGACCACGGAACCTCACGGTAACACTAGGGGTGGTGGGCTCGGAGCATCGCCTCGCCGGTCAGCCCTGGATCGCAGGAATCATGGCCTGGGCGTTGCCGCCGGTACCGTACCGCCCGGCTCGTCCTTGTGCCTGCTCGGCCAGAGCCAAGACGCTTACCACGCGGCCGGCCGCGGTGTTCACGTCGTCGACGGTGGATAACACCGACGCCGCCGCGGTATCGGCCCGTACCACACCGATCGCGCCGTTGCCGTCGGCAGATCCCGATCTACCAACGAGCACCGCGCCAGCGCCGGCGTGATCCAGCTGGGTGGCGAACCGGGCCAGGATCCCAGCGCGGTCCCCGCTGCCGTTACCGCGACTCGCGCCGCCGGTGAGCACAACAACGAGCTGAGCTGGCAGTATCCGTGGACCGGCGTGGACGAAACCACCGTCACCGAGCCCCGCAAGCACGGCTGTGGTCTCAGCCGGGGTCGCCTGCGCCTTGCCGTTGTTGGGGTTGACGAGTAGTAGCGAGCCGAGCAGACCGCCGGCCAGCGTCCCGGCGTCCGACGCGGTAGGCAGCCGCAGCCCGGCAGGCAGCAACCGGGTGGACAGCTCACTGAGTTGGTCGGACCGGGACGGATCGGTGAACGCATCAGTGAGCTGTAGCTCACCGGTGACGGTGGCGTCGGCGTCGCGCAACAGGCCGGTCAGCGCGTCGCGGTCGGCCGGAGTGGCATCCGCTGTGGTGACGAGCACCACGGATCGGCCACGCAGCGCGCCGCTGACGATGCGCGGACCGACCGCCGCGCCGAAGACGTCCGCGTTAGCCAATTGAGCATTCAGTGCGTTGCGCTCGGCCTGAAGGTCACTCACCTGGCGACCCAGGTCATCCCGGTTGGAGCTCAGGCCGGACAGCAATCGATCGCTGATAGCGGTGGACCCCAGCACTACCCCGAGCGCAAGCGCCAGGAAGACGGCGGCGATGGAAATCACGTGATACCGCAGTGAGATCACGGTTTATACCCACCCCTTGACCCAGGAGACGGCGTCGTTCCAGGTACCGCTGACGAGAACGCCGTAGGCGCTACCGATGTTGGAGACCAGCAATGCCGCAATCACCGCGATCAGCGCCGCAAGGACCATGAACAGCACGGCGCCTGATGACACCCGACTGCGGTACAAGGCGGCGGCGGCCTGGCCATCGATCAGTTTGCTCCCCAGCCGCAGGCGGGTGAGGAACGTCGACGGGTTGGATCCGCAGCGACCCCGGTCGAGGAACTCGTGCAGGGTGGCCTGGAATCCGACCGCAATGACGAGTTCGGCGCCGTGCGCCTCGGCCAGCAGCAGGGCGAGATCCTCCGGATTGCTCACCGCGGGGAAGGTCACCGCGCCAATCCCCAGATCCTGGATCCGTTCAACGCCCGGGGCATAACCGTCAGGTTGGGCAGGAACCACGACCTCTTGGGCTGACTTGAGCGTCTCGGTCTGCACTTGGTACGGGTCACCGACGATGAGGTGCGGCTTATGCCCAGCCGCGCGCAGCGCGTCGGCACCCGCCTCGACGCCGATCAGTACCGGGTGATATTCGCGGATGAAGTGCTTCAACGCGGCCAAGTCTGCAATGTGGTTGTAGCCCGCGGCCACGACCAGCACCTGCCGCCCGCGGATCGCGACCTCGATATCAGGCACGCCTACCCGGTCGATGATCAGCGCGCGCTCGTGGCGAAGGAACTCGATGGTGTTCGCCGAAAACGCTTCAAGCTGAGCGGACAGCCCGGACTTGGCCTCAATCATCAGATCGGCGATCGAGTTGGCGGTCTGCTCTATGCCGCAGGCGATCTCTGTGTCGCCGACATAGACACGGCCGTCATGCAGGCGTAGGCGGCTGCCATCTTTGATCCGCAACACCTCTGATCCGACGCCGTCAATCAGCACGATGCCCGCGGAGATGAGAATCTCGGGACCCAGATTCGGAAACCGACCGGATATCGACGGTGCGGCATTGATCACCGCAGTGACGCCCGCAGCTACCAGCGCATCAGCGGTTCTGCGATCAAGATCGACCTGATCAAAAACGGCAATGTCGCCGTGACCGACCCGCCGTGCCAGCACGTCGGCGCGGCGATCCACTCGGGCCAGCCCGGTGACCCCGGGCAGCTCACTGCCGGATCGGCTGAGCAGACCGGCGATTTTCATGTTTGTGATGGTGGCAAAAAAGCCGTCCCCCAGCGAGGAGGCGCGCCGAGGGACGGCTCGTGAGTGATAACCAGTGCTATAACACTGTTTGGCACTCACGAGCCTTGTCCGCCATAGCGGACAAAAGCAGCTCCTCAGCGTGTGCGCGGCCGGTGTCGGTGTCGTCCAGCCCGGCCAGCATCCGGGCCAGCTCTGCGACCCTGGCCACCTCATCGAGCTCCCGAACCCCGCTGCGGGTCAACCCGGTGGCGTAGGTTGCCTTGTCCACCACGAGGTGTCGATCGGCATAGGCAGCGACCTGGGCCAGGTGGGTTACCACCACAACCTGGTGGCTGCGGGCGAGCCGGGCCATCCGCCGCCCGATCTCTACCGCGGCCCGCCCGCCCACGCCAGCGTCAACCTCGTCGAAGACCATCGTCGGTACCGGGTCCGCATCGGCCAGCACCACCTCCAGCGCCAGCATCACCCGGGACAGCTCTCCACCGGAGGCGACCTTCTGCACCGGCAGCGGCCCGGCGCCGGGGTGCGCTGCCAGCCGCAGCTCCACCTCGTCGACGCCGTCCGGGCCGGCTCGCAGGGGCGTCCCGGCGATGGTGAGCGCGGTGTGGTCACCGTCGGCGGCCAGGGTCGGGAAGACCTCCACGGAGACTTGCGCCTGGCCCATCGCCAACCCGGCGAGCTCAGCGGTGACGGCGTCCCCGAGCGCCCGGGCAGCCGCGGTCCTGGCCACGGTGAGTGCGGTGGCGTGCCGAGCCAGCGCGGTGGCCAGTTCGGCACGACGGGTCGCCAGCGCAGCGATGGCCTCCTCCGAGGTGTCCAGACCGGCCAGGCGCTGGTGGGCCTGCCGTGCCCAGGCCAGCACACCGTCAACGTCTGCACCGTACTTACGAGTCAACCGCTTGAGGTCGGCCTGGCGGCCCAGCACCTGCTCCAACCGGGCCGGGTCGGCGTTGAGCGTCTCGAGGTACCCACTGAGCTCAGCAGCGACGTCGCCGAGCACCGCGGCGGCCTCGCCCAAACGTTCCCCGAGCGCCCGCAGCTGGGGGTCACTTTCCGCCTGTAGCCGGCGGCGAGCCTGCCCTACCAGGTCGATCGCACACGGCTGGTCGCTGTCGCAGTCCGGTGCGCCACACACAGCGGATTGCGCGAGGGCTGCGGTCTCCCGAAGCTGGTCGACGTCAGCCAGCCGGCGAGCCTCGGCCAGCAGTGCGGAGTCCTCCCCGGGTTGCGGGTCGACGGCGGTGATCTCGGCGAGACTGTGGCCGAGCAGGTCGGCTTCCCTAGCCAACTCCCGGGAGTTCTCCCGCCGGGTCACCAGCTCAGCGCCGCAGCGCAGCCACTGCTCCCGAATCTTTCGGTAGCTGATCAGCGCCCCCAACACCACATCGCCGGCGAAGCGGTCCAGCACAGCTCGCTGCTCACCGGAACGCAATAGCCGGAGCTGGTCGTTTTGACCGTGGACCGCAAGCATGCCGTCAGCCAGTTCAGCCAGCACGCCCGCCGGGACCGACCGGCCACCGAGATGGGCCCGGGACCGGCCGTCCACGGCAAGGGTGCGGCTGGCGATCAGGCTACCGTCCTCGTCGGTGCGAGCACCCACCTCGCTGGCCAGCTCCGCCGCGGGGCTTCCCGGGGCTGGCCGGAAGCGACCCTCCACGATGGCGCGGTCGGCGCCGCGCCGGACCCGGGAGGCGTCGGCCCGTCCGCCTGCGAGCAGTTGCAGACCCGTCACCACCATCGTCTTGCCTGCGCCGGTCTCACCGGTGACCACGGTCAGTCCAGGGTGCAGATCCAGGGTGGCCTCGTCGATCACACCGAGGCCCTCGATGCGCATCTCGGTGAGCACGGGCGGCACCCTAGCGCGCCGCCCCGGACGCTCGTTGCAGGGCTTCGATGTCAATCTTGCTCATGCCCAGCATGGCTTTGATGGTCTCTTGCGACTTCACCGCATCGGGCTCACTGATCAGCTCGACCAAAGCGGTGGGGACGATTTGCCAGGACAGTCCGAATTTGTCCTTCAACCAGCCACAGGGTCCTTCTTCCCCGCCCTCAGAAAGCTTGTTCCAAAAATAGTCGACTTCGTCTTGTGTCTCGCAGCTCACCTGCATCGAGATGGCCTCGCTGAACGTGAACTGTGGTCCGCCATTCAGCGCAACGAATTTCTGTCCGTCCAATTCGAAGGTGACGGTCATAACTGCACCTTCAGGCCCGGGACCGGCTGCACCGTAACGAGCAATTTCCAGGATCCTGGAGTTGTCGAAAACACTCGTGTAGAAGTTGGCCGCCTCCTCACCCTGGGTGTCGAACCAAAAGCAGGGCGTGATCTTGTGCATGTCGTATCCTCCTGCCATTTGTTCATGAACGTCTCCGGGCTAGCTATTCAGACCGGCATGACTTCGTTCGCAGCGACGAGTTTGAACTGGGCACCGGTCGAGTCTGCGGCAGCCGCGAGGCGCCCGTAAGGCGTGTCTTCGGAAGCCATCAACACCGAGCCGCCGAGGTCGGCAATCTTCACCAGCGCGGCGTCGGTGTCTTCGACGCCGAAGTACACCGACCAATGGGCGGGGACACCTTCGGGAAGGAAACCGGAAGCGTCCATCATCCCAGCCAACCATGCGTCGCCCTGCCGCAGGGTTGTGTAACGGAACTCCGGGGTGTCGCTGACCACCTGAGTGTCCCAGCCGAACACCTCGCGATAGAAGGTGAGGACGGCCTGGTAGTCCCGGGTGTGCAGCTCGAACCAGCTCGGTGTGCCGGGCTCACCGAGGACCCCGAATCCCCGGTGGAGGCCGGGCTGCCAGACGCCGACGGCGGCGCCGCCGGGGTCGCTGACGACCGCCATGGTGCCCAGGTCACCGACGTCCATGGCTGCGACGTGTATCTGACCGCCGTGGCCGCTGGCGGCCTCGACGGCTTTCCTGGCGTCATCGGTGGCCAAATAGACCGACCAGAGGTCCGGTATGTCCGAGCCAGGTCGGCTGACCATGCACCCGGCGACCCGGACGCCGTTGCGGGTGAAGTTGAAGTAGCCGCCGAACTCCTCCGCGGGCTGCTCCGCGGTCCAGCCGAACAGCTCGCAGTAGAACGCCCGGCTGCGCTCGGTGTCGGAGGTCATCAGATCGATCCAGCATGGCGCTCCGATGGGCGCGGTGTCTCGGGTGGGCATGGTGGCTCCCTTCGCGATGCTCTCGAACCATGTCGCCACATTTGACGCCGCGGCAGCCTGGAACTCATCGGTCTGGCGGACCAGAGCATCCGTCAGCCTGATCGGGGACCTCGCCAGCCTTGTACCGGCAGTTCGAACTTGCGTACCAGCCGGTCGGTGAACGGGCAATCGTGCAGCCGCACCAGCCGGATGGGGGTGGTGCCACGGACCACCTCGATCCGGGCGCCGGCCGGCAGCGCGAGGGTTCGACGCCCATCGCAGCACAGCACCGCGGTGTGCCCTCGCGGATCGGTCTCCACCGCGACCACCGAGTCCGGCGACACCACCAGTGGACGGGCGAAGAGCGCATGTGCGTTGTTGGGCACCACCACGAGCGCGTCGACGTCCGGCCACACCACGGGTCCACCCGCCGAGAAGGCGTATGCGGTGGACCCGGTGGGGGTGGCACAGAGCACGCCGTCGCACCCGAACTCGGAAACCGGCCTGCGGTCGACCTCGAGCACCACGTCAAGGATCCGTTCGCGCCTGCTCTTCTCGACGCTGGCCTCATTCAGCGCCCAAGTGCGGGCGAGTATGGAGCCGTTGAGAGTGGCTGTAACGTCGACGGTCATCCGCTCGTCGACGAAGTAGGCGCCATCAACGATCGCGCGCACTGTCTGGTCGAGGGAGTCGAGATCGGCCTCGGCGAGAAAACCGACCCGACCGAGGTTGACCCCCAACAGTGGAACACCGCTAGGCCGGGCCAGTTCAGCGGCGCGCAGCAAAGTGCCGTCACCGCCGAGAACCACTACGAGATCTGCGCCGGCAGCAGCCTCCGGCCCGGTGGGCACCTGCTGGTCACGCAGGGTGGGATCGAGGTGGGTCGTCTCCTCGGCGAGCACCCGCACCCCGATTCCCGCGTTGGCCAGCCGATGCGCGACTTTCTCGGCGGTGCGCAGGTTTTCCGCGTGCCCGGTGTGCAACACCAGGAGGAACTCACGTTCGAACTTCACTGCGGCCCCCTCCGCACGGCGGCGTGCACCAGCTCCTCGGCTGGACGCATCGGATCGACCTCGCCACGGCGCAACCACAGGAAGTATTCGACGTTCCCCGATGGTCCAGGCAGTGGGCTTGCGGTGGCGTCCACCAGGGACAGGCCGAGGTCGGCCGCGACCGCCAGGACGTCGAGCATGGCCCGCGCACGCAGCAGCGGGTCCCGGACCACGCCGCCAGCGCCCAGGCGGTCACGGCCGACTTCGAACTGTGGTTTGACCATCGGTAGCAGGTCGCCGTCCGGCCTGGTACAACCCACCAACGCGGGTAGCGCTAGCCGCAGCGAGATGAACGCGAGGTCAGCCACGGCCAGATCGACGGCACCCCCGATGAGCTCGGGCTGTAGCGTGCGCACGTTCGTCCGGTCATGCACGTGGACCCGCTCGTCAGTGCGTAAGGACCAGGCGAGCTGCCCGTAGCCCACGTCGACCGCGACCACCTCCCGGGCTCCGCGATGGAGCAGCACGTCAGTGAAGCCACCGGTGGACGCACCGGCGTCCAAGCAACGCCGACCCGCGACCGGCGGTCCCCCGGAGATGAGGCCGTCCAGCGCGCCAAGGAGCTTGTGTGCGCCCCGCGACGCCCAGTGGGGTTCATTCTCCGTCGCCGCAACCAGCAGCGGCGTGTCCAGGTCCACTCCGGTGGCCGGCTTGGTGGCCGTGAGCCCAGCAACCTTGACGCGGCGCTGCGCGACGAGCTCGGCGGCGTGAACGCGCGATCGGGCCAGACCGCGCCGCACCAGCTCCGCGTCCAGCCGGGCCCTGCGTCCCACTCAAGCCTCCGTCCCGCTCCACCTCCGTCCTATTCAACCCTCCGTCCCTTTCAACTCTCCGTCCTAATCCACCGTTCCTCTAGGCATCCGGGCGCTAAACGTCGTCGATGCTGGACAGGGCTGCGGTCAGCGCGCTGTGCAGGGCAGTGAATCGCGCCACGTGCTCGGCGGTCGGGAGGTCGTCGAGATCCTGCAGGCCGCTGAGGCCTTCGATGATGCCAGCAAGGCTCTGTTCTGAAGCTGATTGTGGTTGTGAGATCATTTAGCAGAATTCCCTGGCGGACCGAGGCCGAATTGTTCCAATGCCGCGGCGGCAGTGTCGTCGCAGCCGCACACGTCCACGTGCCCGCTGTGCTCAACCCACCAGGCCGCGCACAGGCTCCGCAATGCGTCCAATGGGTCGCTGGCCGTCCCCTCGCTGTGCAGCAGCAAACTGCCGTCGGCCACCTCGACGCGCCAGCCGGGCCGCGTTTGGATTCGGGCCTGCTCGATAGAGCCACGCAGCACTCGAAGGTCGGCGCCGAGGTGACTGGGTCGGTGGTGTGGCGGCGCGGAGAGCAGTGCGACGGCGTCGGCGACCCCGGACAGCACCAGCAACGAATCCAGCTCAGCGGCTCGAGACCCGGCGATGTCGGTGTCAAGGCGGTCGCCGACCACCAGAGGTCGCTGTGCGCCAGCGCGATCCATAGCGGTATCTAGTAGCGCCCGGGCAGGTTTGCCGGCGACCGTGGGCTCCCGGTCGGTTGCAACCTGCAACGCCGCCACCATCGCGCCGTTGCCGGGCAGCAGTCCCCGCTCGGTGGGCAACGTGGGGTCGACGTTGCACGCGACCCACATCGCACCACCGCGGATCGCCAAGCAGGCTTCGGCCAGCCGGGTCCACCCAGTTCCCGGTGAGTGGCCCTGCACGACCGCGACCGGATCTTCCGACGCAGCAGCCACCGGCGTGAGTCCGGCCAGCCGCACCTCCGCGGCCAAAGCGTCGGCACCGACGATCAGGACAGCAGCGTCGGCTGGCAGCCGGTTTGCCAGCAAGGCTCCCGCTGCCTGACCGCTGGTGACGATGTGCGCCGCGGCGGTAGGTACCCCAAGCGCAGTGAGGTGGTCGGCGATCTCCTCGGACGTTCGGGATGCGTTGTTAGTGATGAACTGCACCGCATATCCAGCCTGGCGCAACTCGTTGACCACGTCCGGCGCGCCCGGGACGGTCTCGGCTCCGCGGATCACGGTCCCATCGAGGTCGAGCAATACCGAATCGTAACCATCCAGCGGACCGCTCACTCCGGTGCCGGCCGCTCACTGAGCTCGACAGCCCGCTCCGCGGCGTCGGTGGCCTCCTCAACGTCGACCTCGGCCGCAGCCAAGAACCACCGGATCGCGTCCTGCTCTCGACCAGCGGCGAGCAGGTTATCCGCGTAGGCGTACCGCAACCTGGCCCGCCACGGCTCCTCTCCCGGCGTCTCCAAGTCCGGCCCTTGCAGCGCGAGCACCGCGGCATCGAACTGTCCGAGGTCGCGCCGCGCCCCGGCAGCCACTATGCGCAGCTCAACCGACTCTTCCGTGCCGAGCTGTCGAGCCTCTGGACTCCGTGCGATCTCCAGGGCGCGCTCGGGCCGTCCCAACGCTCGCTCGCAGTCAGCCAGCACCGCCAGCCGGCCGGTATCAGCGCCCAGCCGTCGCGCGGCACGCAGCTCCGCCAACGCCTCGGACCATTCTCCGGCGTGATAGGCTGCCAGACCCGCGACTTCCCGAACCGCAGCAACCCGACCTGCCTTGCTGCGCGCGAAACGGGCATGCGCAAGGGCCAGCTGGGGATCCTCGTCTAATAGCCGCGCGACCATCACCAGATGACTCCCAACAAGGTCCGCAAGCCCCTTCGGAAGGGTCAACAGTTCTTGGCGGACATCGCGGTCCAACTCGGTGGCATCAGCGTCCGCCGGAAGTTCCAGACGCGCCGGTTCACCGTCTTGGGGGGCGTCACCGCGGCGCTGCGCCGGCGGTCGGCCGTTGCCGTGAACTCGATTTTCGTCACGCCGATTGTGCTGCGGTCGGCCGCCCCGACCAGCTATCCGCTCAGCCTCGGCAGCACGCTTCGCCGCCGTCCGTTTCTGGGCCGGGCGACCCCGCTCCGCTCCGCTCCGGTGCTGGCTACCGGTGCGGTCCGCATCCCCGGTCGAATTCGGTCCGGCTGACACGGTCGCGGATCCTCTCATTGACAGAGCTAAAGGGGCCCCCTGGTGGGGGGCCCCTTTTTTTGTGGGTTGTGTTCGGCGGTGTCCTACTCTCCCACACCCTGGCGGGTGCAGTACCATCGGCGCTGGAGGGCTTAGCTTCCGGGTTCGGGATGGGT
>JAVXWL010000061.1:0-3530 GCA_032230565.1 Pseudonocardiales bacterium
CCATCTGCGGCAGCGTCTGCAGGTACTGATAAGCCAACAACTCCGGCGTCGGGCGACCTTCTTTGATCGCGGCGAACACCTTCTCGATCGCCTTGGCCTGACCCTGTGCCTGCAGGTACCTCGCGGCCCGTTCGCCCTGGGCGCGCAGGATACGAGACTGCCGTTCAGCCTCCGCGGTGAGGATCGCGGCTTGCTTGGCTCCCTCAGCGGAGAGGATCGCGGCCTGCTTCTGGCCTTCCGCGGTTTTGATCGCCGATTCGCGCTGGCCCTCGGCGGTGAGGATGGTGGCGCGCTTCTCCCGATCTGCGCGCATCTGCTTCTCCATCGAGTCCTGGATGGACGGCGGTGGATCGATCGCCTTGAGTTCGACGCGACCCACTCGTATCCCCCATCGCCCGGTCGCCTCATCGAGCACTCCGGACAGCTGGCCGTTGATGAAGTCCCGGGAGGTCAGGGTGTCTTCAAGGCTCATCCCGCCGACGACGTTTCGCAACGTGGTGGTGGCCAACTGCTCGACTGCCGCGATGTAGTTGGAGATCTCGTACACCGCGTCTTTCGGGTTGGTCACCTGGAAGTAGACGACGGTATCGATGTCGACCGTCAGGTTGTCCTTGGTAATCACCGATTGCGGCGGAAAGGACACCACCTGCTCCCGCAGATCGATCCGATCGCGGATCCGGTCGATGAAGGGCACCAGGAAGTTCAGCCCCGGGGTGAACGTGATGCGGTAGCGGCCGAGCCGCTCGACGACCGCGGCGGACGCCTGCGGAATCACTACTACCGACTTGACGACGGTGGCGACGATCGCCAGCACGATCACCACTATGACCACGAGCAGCGCAACACTCATGAAGGCTCCCCCAAAACGACGGCAGTGGCTCCGGAGATGGTCATCACGGTCACCGCGTCGCCGGGCTGGAGTACCTCAGTTTCGTCGAACGCCCGGGCGGACCACAGTTCCCCGCGCAGCTTGATCTTGCCGCCATGCGCGTCGACGGTGCTGACCACAATTGCCCTATCGCCGACCAATGCGTCGACGTTAGTCGGCACGTGGGCGGTATGCAGCCGGCGCTTGAGCACCGGACGAGCGACGGTGATCAGGGCCACCGAGGTGCCGGCGAAAGCGGCGACTTCTGGCAATGGCCCCGCACCCAACGCCGCGAACCCCGCGGCCACCAGTGCACCCGCCCCGAACATGATCAGTACGAAGCCACTAGTCAATACCTCGGCAGCGATCAGTAGCAGCCCCACCACGAGCCACACGACAGCGGCCATGTGCCCATCTTGACAGATCTTCGGGCTGGATTCTGCGGTGATCGTGATCTTTTTACTACTCGGCCGTGACGAAGTCGATGAGCTGCTCGACGGCACCCAGCAGGGCCGGCTCAAGATCGCGGAAGCTGTTCACGGCACCCAGAACCCGCGCCCATCCCTGCGCTGGGTCCGCGATCCCGGTCCCGTCCACCCAGCCCAGCGCACGGCACACGCCGTCCTTCCACGGCACCCCACGCGGCACGTCCGGCCAGCCTGGAATGCGCAGGGTCGCGGGTCGCACAGCCTGCCAGATATCGACATAGGGGTGGCCCGTCACCAGCACGTGCGGGGAGCGCACTTCCGCCACGAGCCGGCTTTCCTTGCTACCGGCGACCAGATGATCGACCAGCACGCCGAGCCGGCGGTCTGCCGCGGGACCGAACTCCGCGACCCGGTCGGCCAGGTAGTCCACACCGTCGAGTGGCTCCACGACCACACCGTCAACCCGCAGATCGTGGCCCCAGACCCGTTCCACAAGTTCCGCGTCGTGTTTGCCCTCCACCCAGATCCTGCTGGCGCGGGCAGTCCGAGCCCGTGTCCGCGCCACCCGGACCGACCCGGACGCCGACCGGATCGCGCCCGCGGCGGGCTGTGGCACGGGACGGACAAGCGTGACCGGAACGCCATCGACCAGGAACGCGGCACGCCTGAGCGGAAAGGTTCGCACGCGCCCGCGAGCATCCTCCAGCTCAACCGAGTCGCGTTCGCAGCGCAGCACCGCGCCGCAGAACCCGCTCGCGGCATCCTCGACCACCAGACCCGCCTCGGCGGGCAGCTGCGGCACGTCGCGGCACCGGCGTGGGTGCTCCAGCACGTCCGGTCCATAACGTCCCCTACGACCCGGCGAGCTGCTCGGTAGGTCACGGGAGCGCATGGCCTCGACGGTAACCGGGGGTCTGAATTCCACCGCGCAGCCACGCCGAGTGTGCATCTTGCGCGTCCGGGTTCTACGCTCCTACCCCGTGCCATGCCCCAGCGCGACATTCACCGTGTGGGCCTCGGCCTGGCTGCACGGCTGCGCCGCCCCTGACGCTGTGATCGACGGCCTGCACACCTGGGCGGGTCTGCACGAGGTGGTGGCGGTAGATGAGGTCACCGCGCGGCAGCTTGATCTGCCGGCACCCGATGAGGTCCCAACCTCGGTGGTCGGTCTGCTAGCCACGGCCCGACGGGGTGGGGCTGGCGCCGGCCAGCTGTTGTTGCCGGTGCCCGGAGACGTCCGCGGGCTGCCGCCGGAGGGACCGCTCGCGGCGGCGGCGCTGCGCAGCGGTGAGGTCGCCATCTTTACCGGCGCCGAACTGGCTGCGGTGCCGAATACGGTCGCCGAGGGGGTGCTTCGCTGGACGGTGTTCGCCAGTGGCTCGCTACCCCCAGCCCCCGAGCCTGCACTGCCGGATGCCGAGCACGGTCTGCGCGGCGCGGTCCGCCAGGCGGCGACAACACTGGTGGAACTCGACCTGGCCCGGCACCGCCCCGGCGTGCGTGCCGAGATCGCCGAAGCCCTGGAGCACCGAGTCCGCCCGCCATGGCCTGAGGGCACCCCGCCGCGTGCGCTTCGGGTCCTCGAGCAGGCCGACGAGGTCGAGGCGATCCTGCGTGCCGCGGACACCGACAACCTCGGCGGTGCACTGTCCGCGTCGGTGGCGGCGGCCCGTTCCGCCGCGCTGCGACCCCTGTTCACCGCCGTACGCGAAGCCCGCCGCTCCGCGGTGGCTGAAGCAGTCCGAGCCCTAACCCCCCGCGCCGGGCGCCGCTAACCGGTCCTCCTCACAACAGCCTGCCGCGCAGGGTGCTCCGTTGACGCCTTGACCGGCTGCCGGCACCTGCGAGCACCGGCGGGCGGGTGCGCCGCGGAGCTGCTCGGTGATGAGCTCCACGACCATGTGCGCGAAGCGAGGATCGGTGCCCGGGGTGGCGGCGCGCACGAAATTCATCCCGAGCGCGGCGGCCCGCTGCCGGGCCTCGTGATCGAGGTCCCACACCACCTCAAGGTGGTCAGAGATGAAGCCGATGGGCGCTACCACGACGCTGGCAACTCCAGCGGCGTTCAGCGCATCGAGATGGTCGATCACGTCCGGCTCCAGCCAGGGCACCTGGGGCGGCCCGGAACGGGACTGCCAGACCACGTCGTAGGCGTCCACCCCGACCGCCGCGGCGACCAGCCGGGCGGCCTCGGTGACCTGCCGGGAGTACCGGTGACCGCGCTCCGCAGCAAG
>JAVXWL010000064.1:0-3875 GCA_032230565.1 Pseudonocardiales bacterium
CGGCCGCTCCGCCGCCAGGATTCGAACCTGGACCATCGGAACCAAAATCCGAGGTGCTGCCTTTACACTACGGCGGAAGAGCGGGCCCCAACCCGCAGGCACATGGTGCCACGGCCGCTGCGCTCACCTCAGCGCAACCCTCCCAGTGTTACTGGGCGGTATCGCCGGGTCGGCGTCTGGCCACCACCGGCGTCGGGTGGATAACCTACGGTTCAGTTACTTATGTCGTGCAGGACACCGGAGTTTCGTCGCAGGTGCGAGCATGACGGTACTGCGGCGTGGCGGCTATCCGCGCCTGTCGACCTGAGGAGCACCGGCCGATGACGTTGACCGCCGACGCCGACCAGCAGCGCACGGGGCCCGAACCGAATCTTTCGGGGCAGCGAACATGGGGACCGCAGATTTTGGTGTACCTCTTTGTGCTCGCCCCCATGCTGGCCTTGGTGGTCGCGGTGCCGGTCGCCTGGGGCTGGGGGTTGGGCTGGGTGGACGTCGTGTTGTTCGTCGTCAGCTACTTCATCAGCCTGCTCGGCGTGACTGTCGGGTACCACCGCTACTTCACCCATGGCGCGTTCAAGGCGAAGCGGTGGTTACGGGTGGGCCTGGCGGTGATGGGCAGTACCGCTATGCAGGGCCCGCTGCTGCATTGGGTCGCTGACCATCGACGCCATCATGCCTACTCCGACAAGGAGGGCGACCCGCATTCGCCGTGGCTGTTCGGTACTTCCCCGATGGCTGTTGCCAAAGGTTTCTGGCATGCCCACATGGGCTGGCTGTTCAACCGCGACCTGTCCAACCCGCGCCGGTTCGTCCCAGACTTGTTGGCCGACCGGACCATGGTCCGGGTGAGCAAGCTGTTCTGGTTGTGGACTGGGATCTGGCTGGTGCTGCCGGGAATCATCGGCGGGCTGGTCGCCTGGTCCTGGTGGGCCGCGCTAACGGCGCTGTTCTGGGCTGGGTTGGTACGCGTGTCGTTCCTGCATCACGTCACCTGGGCGGTGAACTCCGTCTGTCACATGATCGGCAAGCGGCCGTTCGATTCCCGTGACAAGGCCGCGAACTTCTGGCCGATGGCGATCCTGTCCGCAGGGGAGTCCTGGCACAACCTTCACCATGCCGACCCGACGTCAGCGCGGCACGGTGTGCTTCGTGGGCAGATTGACATCTCGGCCCGAGTGATCTGGTTGTTCGAGAAGCTCGGTTGGGTCTGGAACGTCCGCTGGCCGACGCCGCAGCGGCTGGCGAAGCTTGCGGCGAAGGCTTAGCCGGGCTGCCGGGAACACCGGTTACTCCGTTGCGTAATTATGTGGTTACTATATGTATACAACACAGCGTGGCATTAGTTGCGCCATACGGGTGAACGTCGCAAGTGTTACAGTAACCGAGTAACGACTGGCAGTGGGCAGTAGATATACGCAGTGTGGGGAGGGGCGAACCCACTGTACGAGAGGGTGAGTACGGCACGCTGGACCCGCGGGGGCCCGTAGGCGTGCTCACTTCCGTGCGAGTTGCACAACATTCAGTTGTCGGCAGACATCTCGAGTCACGGCAGGGGGCCCGTCTCGATGAAGTTCGTTGCAAGTACCGCCCAACCGGCTGCAAACCTAGCTGGCTGCGAACCGGGAGGTCTAACCACCTTCGGTCCCGATGTTCGCGTCGCTGTGGTGGGCTATGGCTACTGGGGCTCCAAACATATGCGAGTGCTCAGCAGTATGCCGGGTGTGCGAGTGACCATCGTCGACGAGGATCCGGAGCGGATCGCGGAGGCGAGGCGAAGCTACCCACAGGCTGAATCAGCACTGCATCTCGGCGAGGTCTTGGGACGGGTGGACGCGGTGGTCGTCGCGACCCCGCCGGCCGCGCATGCCCACGTCGCGCTGCAAGCGCTGCGCCAGGGGCGGCACGCTCTGGTGGAGAAACCGCTGGCCACAACCGTTGAGGACGCACAGGAAATGGTCGACGCCGCGGCGGCCAACGGTGTGCACCTGATGGCGGGGCATACCTTCGAGTACAACGCGGCCGTCTGGAAACTGAAGGAGATCATCGATTCCGGCGAGCTCGGCAGGGTACTCTACATCGACGCCGCGCGGCTGAGCCTGGGCAAGTACCAGCGTGACTGCAACGTCATCTGGGACCTCGCTCCACACGACATCTCGATCGCGACGTTTCTGCTCGGCGAGGTGCCCCGGTCCACCTGGGTATGGGCCAAACGGCATGTCGGGCACCGTCACGCCGACGTGGCTTATCTGCGACTGGACTTCGAGAAGGCGGCCACCCACGCGTTCGTGCACGTCAGCTGGTTGGACCCATGCAAGGAACGGCGAGTCACTATCGTCGGCGAACGCAAGATGGTCGTCTACAACGATATGTCGGACAATGAGCGTATCCGTATATACGACATCGGCGTCGACCCGACCGATCCCGATGACCATGGCGAATCGCACGCGATGCCGGTTTCGTATCGGACCGGAGATATCGTGTCACCATTCATTCAGTTCAGTGAGCCGTTGCTGATCCAGGACAGTCATTTCATCGACTGCATTCGTACCGGCGCCAAGCCGAACACACCCGGCGAGCGTGGGCTGGATATCGTCCGGGTTTTGGCCGCGACCGATGTTGCGGAGGCCACTGGGCGCCCAGCCTTCGTCGCTGGCAGCATTGACCCGGTTGGCACCGAGCGGGTGCGGGAGGTGGCCTCATGACGGTCGCATCCGGCGTTCCCTTTCTTGATCTGGGAGGCGTCAACAACGGGCTGCGCGAGGACTTCGATCTCGCCTGGAAGACCGTGCTGGACCACGGCCACTTCGTCGGCGGCCCGGAGGTCGAGCGCTTTGAGGGCGAATTCGCCACCTACTGTCAGGCGAAGGCCTGCATCGGGGTGGCTAATGGAACCGACGCGCTGGAACTCATCCTGTCCGGGCTGGGAATCGGCCGTGGCGACGAAGTCATCGTCCCGACGAATACCTTCATCGCGACGGCTGAGGCGGTATGCGCGACTGGAGCGCGGCCCCGGTTCGTCGACGTGTGCCCCGACACCCTGCTGATCGACCCGGCGGCCGCACAAGCCGCGATCAACAGCTCGACCGCCGCGATCATCGTCGTGCACCTGTACGGCCAGATGGTGGATCCTGAGCCGATCTCAGCGATCGCCGCCGCATACGGGCTGGCCCTCATCGAGGACGCCGCGCAAGCCCACGGCGCGCGGCACCAGGGGACCAGCGCGGGCAGCGTAGGCATCGCCGCCGGGTTCAGCTTCTACCCCGGTAAAAACCTCGGCGCGCTGGGTGACGGTGGTGCGGTGGTCACCAGCGACCTAGCCTTGGCCGACCGGATCCGCAGCATCGCCAACCACGGCCGGTCAGTGAGCGACCGCTATCTGCACGACCTGGCCGGGCGAAACAGCCGGCTCGACACGCTGCAGGCGGCCTTGCTTTCCGCGAAACTACCGCAGCTGGATGCCGGCAATGCCCGGCGTGCGGCGGCGATGGCCGCGTACCGCGAGCTGCTGCCACAGGGCTGCACGCCAGTATCGGTGCAACCGGGTGCTGCACCGGTGTACCACTTGGCGGTCATCCAGGTCGATGATCGCAGCAAGATCGGCACCGCGCTCACTGCGGCCGGTATCGGTTGGGGAGTGCATTATCCGATCCCCTGCCATCAGCAGCCGGCGCTGGCTGGCCGGTATGAGCCAGTGTCCGATGACTTCGCGGTAGCGGAGCGCGCGGCCGGCCGAATCTTGTCCCTTCCTATGTCCCCGACGCTGACTGTCGAGCAGGTTGCGCGGGTCTGCGATGTGCTCGGAGGTGCGCTGTGAGCGATGTTTCCCATGTCTTCCAATACGGGGCTAGCGAGTCGAATGGACGTTCGATGGGCTA
>JAVXWL010000156.1:0-32551 GCA_032230565.1 Pseudonocardiales bacterium
CACGCAGCCAGGCGCGCTGCACACCACGCGCCGGGAAGGACGAGAGGCCAGCGCCCATGGCACGGATCGGTGACGGCGGCGACCTGTTGAAGTGTTCCTTCTGCGGGAAGAGTCAGAAGCAGGTCAAGAAGCTCATCGCTGGACCCGGCGTGTACATCTGCGACGAGTGCATCGATCTGTGTAATGAGATCATCGAGGAAGAGCTCGTTGACGCGGGCGACGTCAAGCTCGACGAACTGCCCAAGCCCAGCGAGATCCACGACTTCCTCAAGGCGTACGTGGTCGGCCAAGACGACGCCAAGCGCACGTTGTCAGTTGCAGTTTACAACCATTACAAACGCATCCAGGCCGGCGAGAAAGGCCGCGACGACGAGATTGAACTGGCCAAGTCGAACATCCTGATGCTCGGCCCTACCGGGTGCGGAAAGACCTACCTGGCCCAGACCTTGGCGAAGCTGCTCAATGTGCCTTTCGCCATCGCTGACGCCACCGCGCTCACCGAGGCCGGTTACGTCGGCGAGGATGTGGAGAACATCCTCCTTAAGCTCATCCAGGCCGCGGACTACGACGTCAAGCGAGCCGAGACCGGCATCATTTACATCGATGAGGTCGACAAGATTGCTCGCAAGTCGGAGAACCCTTCGATCACCAGGGATGTCTCCGGAGAGGGCGTCCAGCAGGCGTTGCTAAAAATCTTGGAAGGCACCACGGCCAGCGTTCCGCCACAGGGCGGCCGCAAGCATCCGCACCAGGAGTTCATCCAGATCGACACGACGAACGTGCTGTTCATCGTTGCCGGTGCGTTCGCCGGTCTAGACAAGATAATCGATGATCGGATCGGCAAGCGCGGACTCGGCTTTGGTGCGGAGCTACGGTCGAAAGCTGACATCGACACTTCCGATGTATTCGCCCAGGTCATGCCAGAAGATTTGATCAAGTTTGGGTTGATCCCGGAATTCATCGGTCGGCTCCCAGTGATCGCCAGCGTGACGAATCTGGACAAGTGCTCGCTGGTGCAGATTCTCACCGATCCTCGCAACGCTTTGTCGAAGCAGTACTGCAAGCTCTTCGAGATGGACGGCGTGGAACTGGAGTTCACAGCCACCGCGTTAGAGGCGATCGCCGATCAAGCCATCCTTCGTGGCACTGGTGCCCGTGGGCTACGCGCCATCATGGAAGAAGTGCTGCTGCCGGTGATGTATGACATCCCCAGCCGCACCGATGTGGCGAAGGTGGTCATCACTGAGCAGACGGTGCGGGAGAATGTGAACCCGACAATCGTGACGCGGCAGCCCACTCGACGCGAACGTCGCGAAAAGTCAGCCTGAGCGCCTAAGTAGGGGACGCTTCGTGCCGCGTGATTTGGCAATGCCTCAACAGTCGGTACATCACGGGGATGCTGCGCTGGCCGCTCTCCGGGAGGTTGAGACTGACCTGGACCGTCGTTGGCCGGAAAGCCGGATCGAACCATCGCTGGTTCGGATCGCGGCGCTGGTAGATCTGCTCGGTTCGCCGCAGCGGTGTTATCCGGTGTTGCACATTGCGGGCACGAACGGCAAGACGTCGGTGGCCAGGATGTTGGATGCGCTGTTGTCCGGCATGGGGCTCCGGGTAGGTCGCTACACCAGCCCGCATCTGCAGCTGGTCACTGAGCGGATCAGTGTGGATGGGACGCCGATCAGCCCGGAGCGCTACGTCGAGGCGTATCACGATATCGAGCCCTACGTCGCGCTGGTCGACGCCGGATCGTCGGTTCCGATGAGCAAGTTCGAGGTGCTCACCGCGATGGCATTCGCGACCTTCGCCGACACGCCGGTGGACGCCGCCATTGTGGAGGTCGGTCTCGGCGGAAGCTGGGATGCCACCAACGTCGCCGACGCCACGGTCGCGGCGATCACTCCGGTCGCCGTGGATCACGTCAACTATCTGGGCAGCGACATCGAGGGTATCGCCGCGGAGAAAGCCGGGATCATCAAAGCCGGGTCGGTGGCGGTACTGGCACAGCAGCCGCCCGAGGTGGCTCGGGTGCTCGCGGCCCGCAGCATCGGGGTTGACGCGACGGTGGCACGAGAGGGGATGGAATTCGGTGTCTTGCAGCGCGACATCGCCGTCGGCGGTCAGCAGCTGAAGCTACAGGGCCTCGGCGGAGTGTACGACCAGGTCTTTCTGCCCATGCACGGCGCGCACCAGTCCCGCAACGCTGCGCTCGCGCTGGCTGCTGCGGAGGTGTTCTTTGGTGCGGGCGCCAACTCCTCGCTGAACATCGACGCGGTGCGCGACGCCTACGCCACGGTGACCGGTCCCGGCCGGCTGGAGCGTGTCCGCACGGCACCCTCAGTTTTTCTCGACGCCGCGCACAACCCGCACGGGGCCCGTGCCCTCGCGGCTGCGCTGCGCGAGGACTTCAGCTTCACCAGGCTGGTCGCCGTCGTCGCAGTGATGCGCGACAAGGACGCCCGTGGCATCCTCGCGGAACTGGAACCGGTGATCGACGAAGTCGTGGTCACCGTCAGTAGCTCGACCCGCGCGATGGACGTCAACGAGCTCGCCGAAGCGGCTCGGGACGTCTTCGGCGCATCCCGGCTGCGGGTGCAACACCGGTTGCCGGACGCGATCGAGGCGGCGATCGCCTCAGCCACTGAGGGAGCTACCGATCCGGACCGCATCTCCGGCGCTGGTGTCGTGATCACCGGCTCGGTGGCGATGGTCGGTGAGGCACGCACCCTGTTCGGCCGAGAACCGCAGTGAGTGACCAGCCGGTCCAGCTAGATCCGCTGCGCGGACTGCGCGGCATCTTCGCGGGGACCCTGGTGATGGAGGCGATCGTCGTCGGGCTCGCCCTGCTGGTAGTCAACCGGATCGGCGCCGGTTTGGATGCACCGGCCGGCTGGTATACCGCCGCGCTAGCGCTCGCGATGGTCGTCGCGGCCTTCGTGCAGCGCCGCTCGTGGGGATTGGGGTTAGCCCTGGCATTGCAGGTCGCTATGGTCGTTGGTTGGTTCGCCAGCCCAGCGTTGGGCGCTCTCGGCTTGCTGTTCTTGCTGGTGTGGGGCTTTCTGCTGTACGTGCGCTGGGCGGTGGGGCGGCGCCAGCGTCTACCCGCCGGTGGACGCTAGGCTCCTCGCGTCCATCACCGTTGCCATCCCGAGGAGAACGAGCTGCCGTGAGTGAGCGCACCCTGGTCCTAATCAAGCCCGACGGCGTCGGTCGTGGCCTGGTCGGCGAGATCATCGCCAGGATCGAACGCAAGGGTTTGACGCTGGCCGCGTTGGAGTTGCGGATGGTCCCGCACGAGCTGGCTGAGCAGCATTACGCCGAACACGTGGACCGGCCGTTCTTCGGCTCGCTGCTGGAGTTCATCACCTCGGCGCCGGTGGTGGCTGCCGTGGTGGAGGGGGAGCGCGCGGTGGCGGCGTTCCGGCAGCTGGCCGGTGGCACCGATCCGGTGGACAAGGCCGTCCCAGGCTCGATCCGTGGTGATCTAGCGCTGGAGACCCAGTCGAATCTGGTACATGGCTCGGACTCGGTTGACTCCGCCAAGCGCGAGATCGCGCTGTGGTTCCCTGAGCTGTAGCGTCGGTGAGCGCTATGGCAGGTACGTCGGTATTCGAGCAGCTTGAGCCGCTGTTGCTCCGGGTTTCCAAGCCGGTGCAGTACGTCGGCGGCGAGCTCAACGCCACTGTGAAGGACTGGGACACCACCACGGTGCGCTGGGCGTTGATGTATCCCGACGCCTACGAGGTCGGGCTGCCCAACCAGGGGATCATGATCCTCTACGAGGTGCTCAACGAGCAGCCCGACGTGCTCGCTGAGCGGACCTACGCGGTCTGGCCAGATCTCGAGGCGCTGATGCGCGAGTACGGCGTCCCGCAGTTCACCGTGGACGCACATCGTGCCGTGGCGAACTTCGACCTGCTCGGGGTGTCCTTCGCCACCGAGCTCGGCTACACCAACCTGCTCACCGCGCTGGACCTCGCCGGCATCCCGCTGCACGCGACGCAGCGCACCGACGATCATCCCGTCGTCATCGCCGGCGGCCACGCCGCGTTTAACCCAGAGCCGATCGCCGACTTCATCGATGCCGCCGTTGTGGGAGACGGCGAGGAAGCCGTCCTGGAGATCACCGCGGTCGTGCGGGGCTGGAAGGCGCAAGGGCGTCCCGGGGGTCGGCCGGAACTGCTCGGGCGGTTGTCCACGATCGACGGCGTCTACCTGCCGAGCTGTTATGACGTCAGCTACCTTCCCGACGGTCGGATCGCCGAGGTAGTCCGCAACACCGAACGCGCGGCACAGCGGGTCGCCAAACGCACCACCATGGACCTCGACGAGTGGCCCTATCCGAAGCAGCCCCTGGTGCCGGTTGCGGAGACCGTGCACGAGCGGATGAGCGTGGAGATCTTCCGCGGGTGCACCCGCGGGTGCCGGTTCTGCCAGGCCGGGATGATCACCCGTCCGGTGCGGGAACGGTCAATCCAAGGTATCGGCGAGATGGTTGAGCGGGGTCTCGCGGCTAGCGGGTTCGACGAGGTCGGCCTGCTGTCGCTGTCCAGCGCGGACCACTCGGAGATCCGCGAGATCACTAAGGGGCTGGCCGACCAGTACGAGGGCACGGGCACCGGCCTGAGCCTGCCGTCGACGCGGGTCGATGCCTTCAACATCGACCTCGCCAACGAGATCTCTCGCAACGGCCGCCGTTCCGGCTTGACGTTCGCCCCCGAGGGTGGATCCGAGCGGATCCGCCGGGTGATCAACAAGATGGTGTCCGAGGAGGACCTCATCCGCACCGTCTGCACCGCGTTCGGCGCTGGCTGGCGGCAGGTGAAGCTGTACTTTATGTGCGGGCTGCCCACCGAGACCGACGATGACGTGCTGGAGATCGCCCATATGGCACATCGGGTGATACGGGCCGGCCGGGAGGCCAGTGGCAGCAAGGACATCCGGTGCACCATCTCAATCGGCGCTTTCGTGCCCAAGCCCCACACCCCGTTTCAGTGGGCCGCCCAGGAGCATCCCGACGTAGTTGACCAGCGGTTACGAAAGTTGCGAACCGAAATCAACTCGGACCGAAAGATCGGCCGCAACGTCGGTATGCGCTATCACGACGGCAAACCATCGCTGATCGAGGGACTGCTGTCCCGCGGCGACCGGCGGGTCGGCCGGGTCATCGAGCGAGTATGGCGTGACGGTGGCCGGTTCGACGGCTGGAGCGAACACTTCCGCTACGACCGGTGGGTCGCGGCGTGTGCAGCGGAGCTAACACCGCTGGGCGTGTCACTAGAGTGGTTCACCACCCGCGAGCGCGGTTTCGAGGAGATCCTGCCCTGGGACCACGTGGATTCCGGCTTGGACCGGGACTGGCTTTGGGACGACTGGCAGGATGCGCTGTCCGGCCGTGAGCAGGACGACTGCCGGTGGACTCCGTGCTTCGACTGTGGGGTCTGCCCGTCGCTGGGCACCGATATCCAGGTCGGGCCCAGTGGTCGGCAGCTGCTACCTCTGCGTCCGGTCGCCGCGGACCACGGCCGCTAAATCGGGCCGGGCTGCGGCGTCGGGTCGGGCTGCGGCGTTGGGTCGGGCAGGGGCGTTGGATCGGGCAGGGGCGGGTTGCGCGGTCACCGCCGTCAGCGCGTCGACGACGCCATGGCCGTAGAACGCGTCACCGGCACACTCGGCGGCTGAGTCTTCGCGGCTGCGCGCCGGGCACGGCAGCGGGTCGGCCTGGTCGCGCAGCAGGGTGGCCAGCTCCTGTGGGCCGACCTCGGGTCGGACCGACGCTAGCAGCGCCGCCACCCCGGAGGCATGCGGCGCCGCCATGGAAGTGCCGCACAGGGAGCCGTACCCGCCGGGAACGGTGGACAGCACGCATCCGCTGGAATCCACGCCCGACGGTTGCGCCCAGTCCCCTCCAGGGGCCGTGACCGCGACCACCCCGGACCCGTAGGAGCTGTACTCCGCCTTGACGCGCTGGGCGCCGATGGCCGACACGGCGACCACGCCGGGCAACTCCGCGGGCAACACGTTGCAGTGTTGATCTACCGGCCGTGGCCGTGGGTCGGGCGCATTGTCCGGGCTGCGTAGGTCCTGGCGGGGGTTGGCGAGATCCATCCGCTCGTTACCGGCGGCGGCGATGCTCAGCACGCCATGGGCGGTTGCGTACTGGACGGCGCGCCGGACGGCTTCGTAGGCTACCGCCTGACCCGGTACGTCGGAGCAGGTCAACAGCCACGGATCCAGCGAGTAGCTGCTGTTGGCGATCCGCATCCGCTGCCGTGCGGCCCACATGAAGCCGCACACGGCGTACTCGGGGTAGATGAACCCCTCGTCGTCGACCACCTTCACCGAAGCCAACCGGACCCCAGGCGCCACCCCGGTGATGCCTCGCCCATCGTCGGCCGCGGCGATGGTGCCGGCCACATGCGTGCCGTGCGCAGACGTGCTCGGGCTCCATGCGCCGCGCGACTGGTCGGGCTTGCCCGACAGGCAACCCGCTGATCGGGTGGGGTCGACTGCGGCGGCAAGGTCGGGATGGGTCGCGTCTATGCCCGAGTCCAACACTCCGACCAGCACCTCCGGGCTGCCCCGATTGATCATCCTGGCCTGCGGAGCGTGGATCAGCGCCATATCCCACTGCTCCGCCGACCGGTCGACCCGCAGCGCCTGCGCGGCCTTGGGAGCTCGGGCCGCGGCGGGGGAGACTATCGGACGGGCCAGCTCTGCCCGCTGTGTCGAAGCCAGCGCCTCGGCCTGCGCGCTGTAGGCACGATCGGCACCGAATCGAACTTTGAATGCGGGCTCGGCGGAGGTGACGACTCCGACCCCGATCTGCGGGTAGTAGGCCGCGGTGGTGCCACACGCGGCTCGCACGGATCGTGCCGCCTGCGGTGCGGGTACGTCGGCGTCGAAGAGCACCACGTAGCGCAGCGGGTAACCGGTCGAGGCGCAGTCCGACACCGCGGATGCCATGCCGGTGACCGCTGAGAGTGCTGAACCAGCCAAGGCGACCACGGCTGCCAGCACCGCGACGACCCGGAAGAGCCGGAACAACACCCGCAAGCCTCCGGGTGGGACAGGGCACGCGCCCGTGGAAAGGTCGGCGTGACCCTAGTAAGGCGCCCCAAGCGCGTCCCACACCGGGGTCGTAAGTGGCGTTGAGTGCTAGAACATCCTTATCCACTGACGAGAGGTTTTGATGAGCCCTAACCCGTCTGCAGTACCGGTCTGCAAGGTTCGGCTGTGCTACGCCAAGCGCGGCAAGCTGCGGTTCACCTCACACCGCGATGTCGCGAGGGCCTTTGAGCGGGCCTTGCGGCGAGCCGGTTTGCCGATGGCGTACTCGCAGGGATACCACCCGCATCCGAAAGTGTCCTGGCTAGGCGCGGCGCCCACCGGAGCGGCCAGTGAGGCGGAGTACGTCGAGATCGCGCTCGTCGAGCACCTGGATCCTGAGACGGTACGGGCCCAGCTCGACGCGGCTCTGCCCGATGGGCTGGCTCTGCTGGAGGGTGTGTTGGCGGGCCCCGGGGCACTTGCCGACCGAATCGATGCCAGCGCCTGGCACATCGAGGTCCGCGGGGTGGACGCAGCACAACTTCGGGAGGCGGTCGACTTGCTGCTCGCAGTCCCGCAGGTACTCGTCGAACGCATCACCAAGGACGGCCCGCGGTCGATCGACGCGCGGGCGGCGATCGTCTCATTGGCAGTGCAGGATTCTCCAACGGTGCTGCCTGAACCCGATCAGCTTGGTCGGTGTGGGATACTCATGGCGGTCGTGCGACAGGTCAGCCCTGCAGTACGACCCGACGATGTGCTGAGCGCGCTCGGCGCCGTCGCCGGACTTCCGTCGTCGGTGCTCGTGAAAGCGATCCGGACTGCGCAAGGCCGGCTGGACGACGACGGGGGTCTCGTCGATCCGCTCGCTGCGGACCGGGCATCCGCCCGGGCGGCTGCGGTCGGGAAGGCTTTGGCGTAGTCCGACGATGGGTGGCATCAGCTCGACGTCGCGGGACACACCGGTTGACCGCTCCGGACCGCGGAGCTGCCGGTGCTTGACAGGATTGCCGTCGCCGACCTCGGCGGCGGATGACGCGCAGAGCCCCTGCGCGGTCGCGTTCCACCTGTGGGACGCGCCCGGGGGCTGGAGGAGTTGAATGGCGAACACGACAACGCCCGCCAGCGGCATCGGCGGGCGGACAGACGCATCCGCGGCCACCCCAACCGGCCGGGCTGACCTAGCAGTCTCGCTGCCAAGCAAGCTGCGGGTGCATGCCTTGGCCAAGCTCCTTGCGGTCAGCAGCAAGGAGGTCATCGGCGCGCTGGCTGAGCTAGGGATCATGGTAGGTAGCGCGCAGTCCAGCATCGATCGTGAGACTGCGATGCGGGCATTGGCGGTACTGCTGCCGGATCCCGAGCCAGATGTCTTGGAGATCGACGAGGTGGCGCAGCAAAGTGCGCCGGAGACACCGTTGCTGCCGGTGTCGACTTCGCCGGCACCGCCGGTGGTATTCAACGCGGCTGTGCCGGTGTTCCTTTCGCCAACCCCGCCGGCCGCCGTGGTTGACGAGCCTGACCTCCTAGATGACGAGAACGGCGAGATCGGCGATAACGAGGACGGCGCCGACGAGGCGGAAAGCGACAGCGCCAGCCGGCGCCGTCGTCGGCGGGGCCGCCGGGGCCGAGGTCGTGGCCGAGCCGGTGGCGACGGCGACGACGGCGCAGCCGAGCAGGGTGACAACGTCTCAGACGAACCTGACGAACCTGACTCCTCCGACGGGCCGGCTGAGGATGTGACGGCTGAGGAGCCCGGCGAGAGCGTGGCTCGCCGTCGCCGTCGCCGCAGACGCCGTCGAGAAAGCGGTGAGGAGGCCGTCGTCGTCGGCGAAGATGATCCACCGGACACTGTCGTGCATGTCCGGGACAGCAAAAGCAGTCTGCCGGTTGAAGACGAGGTCCAGTCCATTCGGGGCTCGACCCGTCTGGAGGCCAAGCGGCAGCGCCGGCGCGACGGTCGGGAGGCCGGCCGGCGGCGAGTGGCGATCCTGTCCGAATCGGAGTTCCTCGCCCGGCGCGAGGCCGTCGAGCGCACCATGGTCGTGCGGGAGCTCCCTGAGCGCATCCAGATCGCGGTGCTTGAGGACGACGTCCTGGTGGAGCACTTCGTCACCACGTCGGGCTCGGGTTCGCTGGTCGGCAACGTCTATCTCGGCAGGGTGCAAAACGTGCTGCCGTCGATGGAGGCCGCCTTTATAGACATCGGCCGGGGCCGCAACGCGGTGCTCTACGCCGGTGAGGTGGACTGGGACGCCGCCGGGCTCGAAGGCAAAGCGCGCCGCATCGAGCAGGCCCTATCAAGCGGCGACAGCGTTCTTGTGCAGGTCACGAAGGACCCGGTGGGCCACAAGGGCGCACGGCTGACCACCCAGATCAGCTTGCCTGGCCGGTTTCTGGTGTACGTGCCGGATGGTCGGGCCACCGGGATCAGCCGCAAGCTGCCCGATACCGAGCGCAAGCGGCTCAAGGAGGTGCTCAAGCGGATCGTCCCCGAGGATGCCGGCGTGATCATCCGCACAGCGTCCGAAGGAGTCAGCGAGGAGGAGCTAGCCCGCGACGTCCGCCGGTTGCAGGCTCAGTGGGAGGTCATCCAAAACAAGTCGGGTGCTTCCGCCGGCAATGCCCGCGGAAAGCTCACTGGACCGGAACTGCTTTATGAGGAGCCCGACCTGCTGGTGAAGGTGGTCCGGGACCTATTCACCGAGGACTTCCGCGAGCTGGTTGTGCAGGGCGACGGGGCATGGGACACCGTCGAGGGTTACGTCAAGCACGTGGCCCCGGAGCTAATGCCCAGGGTGCGCAGGTACGCCGGGATGGCCGACGTGTTCGCCGAGTTCCGGATCGACGAACAGATCATCAAGGCGCTGGACCGCAAGGTGTGGCTGCCCTCCGGCGGATACCTGGTCATCGATCGCACCGAGGCGATGACCGTGGTCGACGTCAACACCGGCAAGTTCACCGGGTCAGGCGGCAACCTCGAGGAGACCGTGACCCGCAACAATCTCGAAGCCGCTGAGGAGATCATCAGGCAACTGCGGCTGCGGGACATCGGCGGGATCATCGTGATCGACTTCATCGACATGGTGCTCGAGTCCAACCGGGACCTGGTGCTACGCCGGTTGACCGAATGCCTGGGTCGGGACCGCACCCGCCACCAGGTCGCTGAGGTGACCTCGCTCGGGCTGGTCCAGATGACCCGAAAGAAGGTGGGCACCGGGCTGCTGGAGGCATATTCCAGCACCTGTGAGCACTGCAAGGGTCGCGGAGTGCTGGTGTCCGCGGAGCCGATGAACGTGCGAAGCCAACCCGCAGCGGCTGTGGTGTCTTCTGGGGCGTCGGCAATGCCTTCGGCGGCACGGGACTCCGGCAATGGGAACGGTCGTCGGGTCAAGTCCCGTGGACGGGGGACCGGGGCTGTCCCCGCGGCAGCGGAACAGGCGGTCATCGAGGGGGTGCCCGTGACAGACGTCGCGGCTGATCCCGTCGCCGCGGACTACGTCGCTGAGGACCAGATCGCGGTAGACCAGGTGGCCACGGGTGACGTGGCACCGGATGACAGGGCCCAGGATGACACGGCTCCGGATGACACGGCTCCGGATGACACGGCCCAGGATGACACGGCTCCGAATGACATGGAGGCATCGGCGACCGACGCGCCGACGGTACCTCCGCAGCCGGCAACTCGCACGATGGCGCGGCGTCGCCGGGCCGCTTCACGTCCCGCCGGACCGCCCACCACGGAGCTGGCGGAGAGTGCGGAGTCGCCAATCCAGTCCTTCGCCGTGCCGCACGCGAGGTGAGGACCCCGGTTTGACCGAGCCGAACGGTGGGCCGTACGCTCATTGGCGCGGCCCGCCGGCTCGGCGGCCCTAAGGTTTGCCCGCTGCGCAGGCAGTATCAGGCCGAAGCTGCAGCCAAGTTCCGTCACAGTCAGTCCAAGCACGTCGAACAGCCAGGAGTACCACCCGATGTACGCGATCGTGAAGACCGGCGGCAAGCAGTACAAAGTGGCCGTCGGGGACATCGTCGAGGTGGAAAAGCTTGACGGCGACCCTGGCACCGAGGTCAACTTGTCCGCCGTGTTGCTTGTCAACGGTTCCCGTGTGACCACCGACTCCAGTGCTCTTGGCGCCGCCTCGGTCCGTGGAAAGGTTGTCGCGCAGGTCAAGGGACCGAAGATTCGGATCCACAAGTTCAAGAACAAGACTGGATACCACAAGCGTCAGGGTCATCGGCAGCAGCTGACCCGCGTCGAGGTTATCGGCATCTCCTAGTGACCCTGCAATGTCCGGTTCGGTGAGCCGGGATCGCCGTTTGATCATTGACCTTGAGAGACTCCTGACGAGGGTGTGAGCACCGATGGCACACAAGAAAGGCGCGTCCAGCTCCCGCAATGGCCGCGACTCCAACGCTCAGCGGCTCGGGGTGAAGCGGTACGGCGGCCAGCTGGTCAACGCGGGCGAGATTCTCATCCGCCAGCGCGGCACCAAGTTCCATCCGGGCGTGCACGTCGGGCGTGGTAGCGACGACACCCTGTTCGCGCTCGAGACGGGAGCGGTGCAGTTCGGCACCAAGCGGGGACGCAAGACCGTCAATATCATTCCGGTGCAGCCCTGATCCCGGGCCCCACATAACGCACCCGACGAGGGGCGGCCCGGCGGTGACCGGCTCGCCCCTCGTCGGTTTTTTATGAAGCAGTACTGCTAACGGCGAAGTGAGGAGAAGTCAGAGGTGTCCCGCTTCGTGGATCGGGCGGTGATTCACGTCGCCGCGGGCGATGGCGGCCACGGCTGCGCGTCGGTGCACCGGGAGAAGTACACCCCACTGGGAGGGCCCGACGGCGGCAACGGTGGCCGCGGCGGCGATGTGGTGCTGGTGGTAGACCCCGGAGTGCACACCCTGCTCGACTTTCACTACCGCTCCCAGGCCCGAGCTTCGAGCGGCAAACCAGGCCAAGGCGGCCATCGCAACGGCGCCACGGGCGAGGATCTCGAGCTGCGGGTGCCCGATGGCACCGTGGTACTCACTCCCGACGGCGAGGTGCTGGCTGACCTGGTCGGTGTCGGAACCCGATTTGTTGCCGTGGCGGGCGGACACGGCGGGCTGGGAAACGCGGCGCTGGCTTCCAAGGCGCGCAAGGCACCGGGCTTCGCCCTGCTCGGTGAGGAGGGCGAAGCCCGGGATCTGGTACTTGAGCTCAAGTCGGTGGCTGATATCGGGCTCGTAGGCTTCCCCTCAGCGGGCAAATCCTCCCTCGTTTCGGTGCTGTCAGCGGCTTGTCCGAAGATCGCCGACTACCCGTTCACCACTCTGGTTCCCAACCTCGGTGTGGTCACGGCGGGGGAGACCGTGTTCACCATCGCCGACGTCCCCGGCTTGATTCCCGGCGCCAGCCAGGGCAAAGGACTCGGGCTGGAGTTCCTGCGGCACATCGAACGGTGCGCCGTGCTGGTGCACGTAGTGGACTGTGCGACCGTCGACCCGGGCCGCGACCCGCTGTCCGACGTGGATGCGTTGGAACGCGAGCTAGCCGCCTACACCCCGTCGCTGGGCGATGAACTGGCGTCCCGTCCCCGGCTGGTCGTGCTCAACAAGATCGATGTTCCGGACGCCCGGGAGTTGGCCGAGATGGTGCGGCCGGAACTCCAGGCGCGTGGACTACCCGTCTTTTGCGTGTCCACGGTGAGCACCGAGGGTCTGCGAGAACTGCGGTTCGCCCTCGGCGCGGCCGTGCGCCAGCACCGCGAGTCGCTGCCGCCCGCCGAACCGACCCGGGTGGTGCTTCGGCCTACGGCGGTCGACGAACAGGGCTTCGAAGTCATCGCCGATCCCGATCGACCCGAGGGATTCATCGTCCGCGGCGGCCGGCCGGAGCGGTGGATCCGGCAGACGAACTTCGACAACGCCGAGGCAGTCGGTTACCTAGCCGACCGGCTGGCCCGGCTCGGCGTCGAGGATGCCCTGGCGGCCGCGGGTGCGCGCGCTGGATGCCCGGTCACGATTGGCCACGTCACCTTTGACTGGGAACCCACCACCCCGGCCGGAAAGGGCGCGATCCGGTTGGGTGGCCGGGGAACGGACTGGCGGTTGGACAGCGACCAGCGGATTGGCGCCGGGCAGCGTAAGGCGGCCCGACGGGTGCGGCGCGAGCCGGTCGCCGGCGGTGAGGTCCCGCAGGAGTGAGCTCGACCCGGCAGGCGGTGGCGCAGGCTCGGCACTTAGTGGTCAAGATCGGTTCGTCGTCGCTCACCACAGCAGCCGGTGGGCTTGATCGGGCTAGGCTGGACACCCTCGTTGATGCGCTCGCCGCCCGTGTGGCAGCCGGCACTCACCTGGTATTGGTGTCCTCGGGTGCGATCGTCGCCGGGCTGGCCCCGCTGGGGCTGCGCCGGCGGCCGCGTGATCTGGCCACTCAACAGGCTGCCGCCAGCGTCGGGCAGCTGGCGCTCGGGTACGCCTACACGCAGTCCTGGGCACGCCATGGCCGCACCGTCGGCCAGGTGCTGCTGACCTCTGATGATGTGGTCCGCCGCGCGCATTACCGGAACGCGCAACGCACCTTCGCCCGGCTGCGTGGTCTCGGTGTCGTGCCGGTGGTCAATGAGAACGACACGGTGGTCACCGATGAGATCCGCTTCGGCGACAACGACCGGTTGGCTGCCCTGGTCGCGCACCTGGTGGGAGCGGACGGGTTGGTGTTGCTCTCCGACGTCAGCGGCCTTTACGACAGCGATCCTCGGCTCGGCACTGCTCGGCTGGTAGCAGAGGTGACTGGACCGGCTGACCTGCTCGGCGTCCAGGTGGGCAGCGGCGGGGCGCTGGGTACCGGGGGAATGGTCTCCAAGCTCGGTGCCGCGACGCTGGCCTCGCAGTCCGGGGTGCCGGTGTTGCTCGCCGCCGCGACGCAAGTCGAGCGGGCCTTGGGCGCGGCCGACGTCGGGACGGCATTTGCGCCCACCGGGTCGCGGTTATCGGCCCGCCGATTTTGGCTGCGCCACGCTGCGGGTGCGGTCGGCCGGCTGTGGCTCGACGACGGCGCGGTGAGCGCGGTGGTGCACCGTCGGCGTTCGCTGCTTGCCGCGGGCATCACCGGTATCGAGGGTGACTTCGAGGCCGGTGATGTCGTGGAGCTGATCGACGGGCAGGGCGTCGTGGTCGCCAGGGGAATGGTCGGCTTCGACGCCGCGGAGCTGCCCGACTTAATCGGCCGCTCCACCCGGGATCTACCCGCCGAACTGCGCCGCGAAGTCGTGCACGCGGATGATTTGGTACCGGTAATCATCCACGGGTCGTGAGCGCGAAACAGTGACAGCAGTCAACGTCACTCACGAGCAGTAGGCTCTGGAGCCGTGCAGCTTTCGACCGAGTCTCAGTCCGCATCGGCGGTTCAGGTCGTTGCCGATTGTGCGCGGCAGGCGCAGCGCGCCGCTCCTATCCTGGCAACGGCATCCGATCAGGCCATCGATGCCGCGCTGGATGCCATGGCGCAACGGCTGACCGGTTCCGCCGCGGAGGTGCTTGCTGCCAACGCCGCAGACATCGCCGCGGCTGAGCAGTCCGGGATGAGCCAGGCGCTGATCGATCGGCTACGGTTGGGGCAGGCGCGGCTGGCCGAGATGGCCGGCCAGCTTGCCCTGCTGGCCCGGATACCATTCCCGGCCCGGGACCGGGTACTGGAAGACCGTCCAGACGGGTTGCGGCTGATCGAGCGGCGGCGCCCGGTTGGTGTGGTGGGTGCCACCTTCGAGGCTCGACCCAACGTCACCGTCGATGTCGCCTCGCAGCTGGTGAAGTCCCGTAATGCCGGAGTGCTGCGCACTGGGTCGGCGGCGCTGCGCTCCGCGCTGGCGTTGTGTGAGCACGTCCTCGCGCCTGCGCTGACCGACGCCGGTCTGGACCCGGACGCTGTGCAACTGGTTCCTGACCCGCGCCGGGACAGCGCCGTGGCTCTCGTACAGCAGGCTGAGCTGATCCCACTGGTGATCGTCCGGGGAAGCGGCGAGACCACCCGGATGTTGGCCGCTGAGGGGGCCCGTCACGGGGTTCGGGTGCTGGCCCACGCCGACGGCGGTGGTGTGCTCTACGTCGACGCGGCAGCCGATCCCGTGCTGGCCGTTGAGCTGCTGCTGGCTGGGCTGGACCGGCTGGGCGTCTGCAACCGGGTCAATCTCCTGCTGGTCGCCGACAGCGTGCCGGATCGGTTATACGCTGCCCTGCTCGATGCTGCCCGCCAGCGCGGCATCGCGTTGTCCCTGCCGCCCCACGATCACCCGCTGGGGCACGAGTGGGCGTTGGACACAGGGCGGGAGGCGACGCTGACAGTGAGTCGGGTGACCGGTCCCGCGCACGCGGCCCACGTCGCCAACCAGGAATCGTCCGGACTGGCCGCCACGATCGTCACCCATGATGGGGCTGCCGCGACTGAGTTCCTGGACAGCTACGCCGGCACCGGAGCGTTCTGGAATGCCAGCACCCGGCTGCTCGACGGGTTCAAGCTGCGGCGCGTCCCGGAGACCGGAATCAACGTCGATCGGGTACCGGGGCCGCGCGGGCCGGTCACCTTCGCTGACCTTTACCTGCGGCAGTTCCTGATCATCCCGGCGCACTGGTCCGGCGGATAAGACCGGCAAAACCGGCGATGGCGAGCGCCGCCAGCGTCCACACCAGGGCCTGCAGTACCCAGGTCGACGCGGTGAACGCTTCGCCAGTTGGGCTGGAGGTGTCGAAATCGCAGAGGTTACCGATACGTGCCGGGGTTAGCGGCACGCTGCGGTCGATGCCGACTCCGATCTGCTCGATCAGCGAGCACGGCGACCCGGGATTCTGAGCTTGGCTGGTGTGCGCAGTGACGTAACGGCCTGAGCCCAGGGAGATGTGCCCGGCGGCGACACCCAGCCCCGCCGCGATCAGGAGCACCAGTGCGAGGGCCAGAACAGCCCGACTACTTCGGTAGCCGTATCCGGCGAGTGCTCCCCAGAGCCAATGCGCACTTCTGCCCAGCGGGCCGCCAATGTCTCCGCGGCGCCGCAGATCCTGCTGCTGGCTGATGAGTACTTTCCGCGCGGCTGATTCGTCGCCACTGGCTCTCAGCACAGCGGCGAGCTGTTGGAAGGGCTGAGGCCGGTAATCACGGGTGTGGTAGATGATCAGATGTAGCCACTCACGCCAGTCGACCGCGTGAAGCGACGTATAGGCAAGGCCGCATAGCGTGAGCTGATGCGCCGGCGCTGCGCAGCGTGACGTTTTGGCGGCAGTGTGAGGGCAGATTACCTGGGCCGGCAGGAACAGGTGCTTGGCTTGGGCGTCCTCCAGGTCAAGGACAGGGCCGGCCGGGTTGGTCAGTTGCGCCTGGCTGAAGTTGAGCTGGCCGCTGATGTGGGCGTCGGCGAGTCGCACCGCGCCGTCTTGGCTGTGTCCGGTGGCGACGAGTCCTTCAGCGAACATGTCGCTGTCGACCTGCAGGTGGTCGCCAATGAGGGCCCGGCCGGCTTGGTTGGTCAGTTTCGCGTGGCTGAAGTTGAGCTGGCCGCTGATGTGGGCGTCGGCGAGTCGCACCGCACCGTCTTGGCTGTGGCCACTGGCGACGAGTCCCTCGGCGAACATGTCGCTGCCGACCCGGAGGTGATCGCCGATGAGGGCGGCGCCGGTGGGGTTGGTCAGTTCGGCGCAGTCGAGGTTGAGCTGGCCGGTGATATGGGCGTCGGGCAGCCGCACCACGCCGTCTTCACCGTGGCCGGTGGCGGTGAACCCGTCGAGGTACACCCCGCCGTCGACTTCCAGATGGTCGCCGATCAGCGCCGGCCCGGCGGGGTTGACCAGCATTGCGCCATCTAAGTTGAGTTGGCCGCTGATATGAGCGCCAGGCAGCCGCACCGCGCCGCGCTCATAGTGGCCACTGGCGGTAAAGCCCTCGGCGAGAACCAGGCCGCCGTCGACATGAAGGCCGTCGCCGATGAGGGCCGGCCCCGATTGGTTGGCCAGCTCGGCGCCATTGAGATTCAGTTGTCCGATGATGTGGGCGCCAGGCAGTCGGACCGTGCCGAGTTCGCCGTGTCCGGTGGCGATGAAACCCCCGCCGAAGACGTCGCCGTCGACATGCAGCCCGTCACCGATGAGGGCGGGGCCGGTTTCGTTGGTCAGGCGCGCACCGTTGAGGTTGAGCTGTCCTTTGATGTGGGCGCCGAGTAGGCGTACGGCGCCGTAGTCGCTCTGCCCGGTGGCCGTGAACCCGTCGCCGAGCAGCACATCGCCATCGACCTGCAGGCCGTCGCAGTCCAGCACGCACAGGTGCGAGCCGGCCAACGTCAGCCACGGTAGGCGGGCACTGACCATCAGCACCGGGCGCTCGAAGACGCAGCCTCGCAGTTCAATGCCCACCGCGGCCGGCACATGGGTGAGGTCAAGGGTCCCGATGATCCGCGCCCCATGGACCCGAACGCCGAGCGGATCAAGGCGCTCACCACTGCGGCCCAGCACCAGCTCCCGCAGCAGCTCGGCGCGGATGGTGTACCGGGAGTTCTCCGTTGCGGCTAGCTGCTCGACGGTGAGCTTGCTGCATTCGACCACGCAGCCTGATGTCAAGGCATCGATCAGTGCGGGCTCGCTCGATGAGGTCTCGCTGAGACTCTCGCTCGCCAAAGATTGTCCCACCGCCGGTTGCCCCCTGGGTTCAGGCCGCTGAGCGTCCAGCTTATCGCCGCCGGAGCTGGCCCCGAACGGCTCGCCTAGGCTGCGCCCATGTCCGGCCGGCGACTCGGGATCATGGGCGGCACCTTCGACCCGATTCACCATGGTCATCTCGTGGCTGCGAGTGAGGTACAGGCCCGTTTCGAGTTGGACGAGGTGGTGTTCGTGCCCACCGGGATCCCGTGGCAGAAAGATGATCAGGAGGTCAGCCCGGCCGAAGATCGCTACCTCATGACGGTCATCGCGACCGCGTCCAACCCTCGATTTTCCACCAGCCGGGTCGATATCGAACGCCAGGCGCCCACTTTGACCGTCGACACGCTCACGGACCTGCGCACCCAGTTTCCCCATGATGAGATGTTTTTCATCACCGGCGCCGATGCGCTGGCGCAGATACTGTCCTGGAAGCGCGTCGACGAGCTGTTCGCGCTGGCCCATCTGGTTGGGGTGACCCGCCCCGGGTTCCACCTCGACGGCAAGCACCTGCCGGACCAGGCAGTGAGTTTGATCGAGGTGCCTGCCATGGCGATCTCCTCCACGGACTGCCGGCAGCGCGTCAGGCGCGGCCAGCCAGTCTGGTACCTCGTGCCCGACGGGGTGGTCCAGTACATCAGCAAGCGCGGCTTGTACCGGCGTTAGCTGGCAGCGGTCTCACGGCGACCGACACGAAAAAGTATCCGCACCCTAACGATGCGTCATCATCATCCGATACATCGCACGTTCGGTCGCGGGGCCGCGGCCGGACGTGCAGATGAGGCGGGTGGCACGGCACCGGCTGGGGTGCCCCGGCGTGCCACCCGCCTCCCTGGCCCTGGCCAGGAGGCCCGCGACGTTGCCGCCATAGCGGGCGAGCAGGGCTTCGATCCGCCCAGTTTCAACGGGGCTGCAGGCTGTACTCAGCAAACGTAGGCTATACAGGTGTTAGTGAATGTTGCCGCTACTGTTATCGGCCACACTTCTCGCAGACGAGCCCACCCCACGGACCGTCGACGAAAATATGTCCGTCGCACTCATAGCGGCGGTCGTGGTCGCGGACTTCCCGGTGCATCCACCCGGGCCGCCCATCGTCTTTGCTGTCGCTGTTACGCATGACTATATATTTGGCCATGGGTCTGGCTCCATTTCTGTATGGGTGCCAAGACGCGCCCAGAGGGCAATAATTTCGATTCACCCATAACTAGAATGCCGGACGCTCGTTGAAGAAGCTCCTAAGGTCTGAAACCTGTTGGCGGCAGCGACCGGGCCACCGGCGCAAATTTGCGGGCCGAGGACTTACGCGGTCTCCGGAGCGCGGAGTCGAAGGTGGTCATCACCGCTGTGTATTTCCAGGCGCTTCGTGATTCTCTCTCAGGTATGGTGCGGACGAAGAGGCTGCGTGCAAAGGGGACGGACCGGAAGGAATCGTTCACTGCCGGATCGGTGTGCTGGGTTGATGTGTCGAGTACCGATCCGGCTGGTAGTCGGGACTTCTACAGGGGGTTGTTTGGCTGGACTTACCAACTCCACTCGGGCCGGCGCCGCAAGCAGTACCTGACCGCCTTGTGTGGCGGTCGCCCGGTGGCTGGGTTGTCGGGGCCTCCGGTACAGGAGGGTCACCCCGCGGCCTGGACGCTGTACTTGGCCAGTGCCAACGTGACGCGCACCGCGGAGGTGCTCGGTCGGCGCGGCGGCCGGGTCTTGTTGGGACCGACGGATGTTCCGGGACAGGGCAGGGTTCTAGTCGGGCTAGACCCGACCGGCGCCGTGGTTGGTTTCTGGCAGCCCGCACTACCATGGACGTTTCGACGTACAGCCCCTGGATCGCTGTACTGTGCGGAGCTGGATACCTGGAACGGCCCACGGGCTGATGAGTTCTTTGCGCATCTGTTCGGCTACCAGCAGAGGCAGATCGGTGACGGTATCGAGGTCGACTACACCACCTGGTCACGTGACGGCAAGACGATGCTAGGCAGGCTAGAAATGAACGAGAGCTGGGCGGACCCGGACTGCGCTGCGCACTGGATGCTGCACTTCGCGGTGGAACCGCAGATCGGCACTGACGCCGCATCCCATAGGGTCCTCGCATTGGGCGGCCGGGTGGACATTGATCCCTACGACACCGAGCTGGGCCGAATTGCCCGGGTCGCGGACCCTTCCGGAGCCACCTTCGCGCTGATCGATCCTACCGATCGGGTCGATGTAACCACCGACCTCGCGGCCGGCTCGGCCCGAGTAGACGATCCCTACGATGACTGAAAAAGGGAGCGCCATGTCTTCGCGTTTGTCAATCGAAGGTACTATCTGCGTCGGCGCCCACAGGGCCTATGCACCGAGTCCGATCTGGAACTGGTGACAGAGGAAGTACCAAAGCTTCAACCCGCGCAGGCGCTCGTGCGAACGCTGTACCTGTGTCACCCCCCGCTGCTCGACATCAGCAAGCGCGGCCTATACCGCTGATTGTGATCGGCTTTTCGATGAGGTGCGGTTCGGGTTCAGCGCCATGTGGGGCGAACCACGGAGCCTGTGCCGGTGCATCCGGGCACAGTGTCCACTTCCGGCCGACCCGATCAACGCCTATCGGGTAGATGGTCAGGTCGCCGTCGGCTTGGATGTGCAAACGGAGAAAATGCTTGAGGTCCTGGTGGTGTTGGGCCGCGTATCCCTCCGTTCCGTGCAGGCCAAAACAGTTGGCGACCCAGAGGTAGCCTGACATTCCTACCATGCCTCCGATTCCACCCACCACGAAAATGAGGCCGAAGAAGGCGACCAAGGACCACGCCCCCCGAAGTCCGAAGGCAGATGACAGCCAGGAGGAAGCGATCATGAATCCGGCCGCGCTCGCTAGCTGCAGGGCCGTATGGACGGTCCCCACGAGGAACTGGCGCAGACCGCGGGCGTCGTGGGCGAAGCGCACCATTCCCACCAGTGACACGATCACGAGCGGGATGAGAAGGAAAAGCGTCGGGCTCTCCCACACAGCGTTGAGCAAGTCGCTCAACCCGAGTGCGACGTGGCGGTCTCTGAGATGAAGCCCCAGCATGAAAGCCAACAGCACTTGGATGGCGCCGAATACCCCAGCAAGGGGCAGATTGTACGGAGCTAGCAGCCAGATCCGCCTCCGCAGCCGTTTCGATACTTCTGGCGACGGATAGGTGCGGGCCTTGCGGTAGGGGACCGGTCCCTCCGCGCCAGGGAGGTCCATGCGCTCGGGAAGGTTGTGGGTGGGGTGTAAGAAGGCGCCGCCGCCACCGGAGGCGATGTGCTGGCGAGGGCCATTGTCCTGTTGGTATCGGGCGTAGTAGTGCTTTCCACTCTTGACGTAGAGCACCAGCCGGGCACCGCAGGCCGTGATGACTTCGCGCTCGAGGAACTCCAAGTCCCGGTCGGAATGGATCTCGGTGTCCTTCCTGCCGCTGTCGACTTCCTTGGCAGTACAAAGGATGATCCGGTCACCGGGCTCCACATGGTCGAGGGCGACACCGGCGAAATACCGCAATTGAGCTTCGTCGATGTAGGACCCGAACTGGATGTCGACGCCCCAGAGCCACCAGCGGTTCGGCAGCTTGAGCGCAAAATAACTTCGACGTTGCGCCGTTTTCCATCCGCCGATCCAGCGTTTGCGGCAGAATATGCTGGTGAAGTTGACCAACCCGTCGTACCAGTCATGGCTTCCCGGAATGGCGAAGAGCTCGGGAGCTTCTCCCACGGCGCACGGCAGCGCCGCTTGATACGGACCGAGCATGCGGTTCTGGTACTCCACTGCCTTGGGCACCGGGTACACCTGGTCGCCACCCATCACCAGGATGCGCCCTCGCTCGGTGGCGTAGGTCTCGCCCTCCCAGTCGAGCTTAAGCCCTTCGGTGGCCAGCAGCCTGGCCACGGTGTACGTCGAGTTCCACCCATCGCCGAGGTCGGCGACGTAGTCCAGCCACAGATCGGCCTGCTCCGAGCGGTCCGGCATCTCGGCCGGCTCCAGCGCCTGCACCTCCCGGTAGTCCGCGTAGGCGCTGAAGACACCCGAGAGCAGAACCCGCACCGCCGTGTCGACGAGTTGATGAGGATCGAGCCAGCGCACCATCGGCCTGCGCACGAACCCGAGGTCAGCAGGATCCGAGGACAACGGGCGGCGACCCGACGGTGGTGCGCTGCTGGTCATGGGGTTCGCCGCCGGAGTTCGTGCGCGCCCAGGCCAGCGACGTCGACATCATCCAGCGACGTGACGACGAGATCAGCGTTCGCGGCCGCTAAAAGTTCCTCGTCGTCGGCTCGGGCCACGCCTAACGCCGCCATGCCACCGGACTTCGCCGCCTGCACCCCGCTGGTCGCGTCCTCCACGACGAAGCAGTGCTCCGCGGCGACGCCGAGCTCGGCGGCACCGGTCAGGAAGATCTCCGGGTGCGGTTTCCCATGGGCGAAATCGCGTCCAGAGATGTCGACGTCGAAGAAGTCCAGCAGGCTCAGGCCGGGGCGCAGGAAGTCGTAGTGCAGATCCTGCTCAGCGGCGAAGGTGTCCAGGCGGATCTGGCGGAGGAACAGTCCAGCGTTCTTCGACGACGACGCCGCCGCCACCGGAATCCCGGCGTTGCGCACAGCCAGAACGAACCGCAACGCATCGGGGTAAGCCTGGAACTCACCTGCCTCAATGAGCTTGATGACCATATTTTGCTTATGCACGGCGTATGCCTGCGTCCGCTCGGCGGAGTCGGGAACCTTGAAGTACTCCAGGGCCGCAAGCGCGCCACTCATTCGTGGCTTGCCCGATAACACCTGCTGGTAGACCTGTGGTGTGAAACGATCGTCGGACCACGAGGTCTGGTCGGCGATGTCGGCCCAGTCGTTTTCCATCAGCTCGCGCAGCGAATCCTTCCAAGCTCGTTCATGCGGGGAGTCGACCAATACGCCGTCCACGTCGAAGATCGCTGCTTCAAAGCCTCGTGTCGGCACGATCGCTCCCTTCCCCGGTGTAGTCTGAGTCCTGCGTACCATCGCCCGGACGAAAACACTGCTGGCGCAGCGGCGCCACCCACTCCTGACCCGCGGCCAGCTCTCGGACCTCGTCGCCGATGCCGATGCGGACTGGTGGGCTGGAGCCCTCCGCCAGGTTTTGCACCGTCAGCTCGTCGCCGGAAATGCTGATCCTGATTGAGGTACCACGGAACTGCATCGGGAAACTGAGCCCGTCGAGGCGGTCGGTGAGCGTCGGGTCGAAGTGCAGAACCCCGTCGCGCACGTTCGCGCCGACGTAGCCGCGCTGCAGGAGGTCCAGTGTGCCCGACATGACGCCCATGTGGATCCCTTCCTTGGTGGTGCCGCCCTGCACGTCACCCACATCGCTTTCCAGCGCGACGAGGAACCGCTGCCACGAGCTCTCCGGGTCCAACGCGCCTAGCACGGCGGCGTGGGTGACCAGGCTCAGGGTCGAGCCGTGGGAGGTGCGCCGGTCGTAGTAGTCGATGGTTCGCCGCGCGAGGTCGGGGTCGTAGTCGTACCCGAGCCGTTCGAACAGCTCGCGGAGTTCATCGTTGGAGAACAGGAAGAACAGCATCACCGTGTCGGCCTGCTTGGCCAGCTGGTATCGGTTGGGGTCGTCGCCTGCGGCCTTAAGGATGCGGTCAAGGCGTTGGATGTTGGGGTGCTCGGCGCGGTAACGCTCCCAGTCCAGCTCCTCCAGGTCGGCGTAACCCTCGAACTGGCTGGGGATGCCATCTGAATGGAAAGGGACGAACATCTTTCGGCTCATCTCATCCCACGTGCGCAATTCGTCGTCGGTCAGCCCGAGACGAGCCCGCAGGGCGGCGCGTCGGTTCCGCGGCAGCAGATCTAGCACCCGCGGGGCAGTGGCGGCGATCCAGGCAACCATCACGTTGGTGTAGGCGTTGTTGCGCAGGCCACCTTCGTCGGCCCCGGGGTAGCGCTCGTGGAACTCGTCAGGACCCATCACCCCGTGGATTTCATACCGGTCGCGCTCAGCTGAGTAGTGCGCGATGGAGGCCCAGAAACGGGCGATCTCAAGCATGAGCTCAGCACCGTAACCGCGAAGAAATGCCTCGTCGTCGGTGGCCTGGTAGTACTGCCAGACGTTGTAGAAGATCGCCGCGTTGACGTGGCGCTGGTTATGACTGTGGTCGGGGTGCCATTGCCCGGACAGCGGGTTGAGATGGACGACCTGAGTCTCCTCGGTGCCGTCGCTGCCGCTTTGCCACGGGAACATCGCGCCGGAGTAGCCAGCCTCCCGCGCCGCGGCCCGAGCCTCGGCGAGCCGGCGGTAGCGGTACATCAACAACCCGCGGGTGACTTCGGGCAGCCGGAAGTTGAGGTAGGGGTAGACGTACAGCTCGTCCCAGAACACGTGACCGCGGTAGGCCTCACCATTGAGTCCCCGAGCCGGTACGCCCGCGTCATGCCGGGCGGTGTGCCGCGAGCACACCTGCAGCACATGGGAAGCGTGGAAACGCAGCAGCAACTGCACGCGAGGCTCGCGGGGGAGCTCGATGTCACCGATATCCCACAGCTCGGTCCACGCTGACTCATGCTCGGTCAGGGCCGCGGCGAAATTTGGGTAGCGTGCGACGTTCTTTCCCGCCGCGACCAGGGTTTCGGCGATCGCGTTGTCGTGCGAGGTGAACAACGAGATCATCTTCTCCACCCGCACGGAATTGCCCTGCTCGACGTCCAAGGCGAGAACCTGCTGGATGTAGTCCTCCATCTGGTACAGGCTGCGGGCGACTTCCCGCGGGGTGTCACTGTCATCGCGGAAAACGCGAGTGCGGGCTGCCTCGGCGATGTAGATGTTGGACTGCCGGGTCTGCACCTTCAGGGCGATGATCTCCGGGCCGAACGTGCGTGGCGAACCCGGATTGAGGTGACGGCCCTCGAGCTCGCGGTAGCGGGCAACCATGTGGTTCGTCATGCGACCATCAAGTCCGGAGATCACCTCCACACGACCTGACCAGTTGTCCGGCGTCAGTGTCCATTCGATTCCAGCCAAGTGACTGTTGGCCATGCTCACGAAGCGGCGGCTACGCAGGGTCGTGACGCGATCGATGCGGTCGCGGAACTGAAGCGCGCGCTCGACTACGGCGTTGCGAATGTCGTAAGAATGGCGGTAGGAAAGCACCTCGACGTTGTCGAGCCGGACCGCTTCCTCGCCCTCAATCCGCAGCTTCAGCAGCAACCAGTTCGGAAGGTTCACCAAGTCCTCGTTGAGTACCGGCCGACCCCCGAGGATGGTGGTCTCCCGGTTGAAGCAGCCGTGAGCGTAGGTGCCCGGGTAATGCACCGCGTTCGCGTCCTCCCATTCAGCCGCACCCCGGGAGGCGAAGTAGCCGTTGCCGGTGGAAGTCAGGGCCTCGCGCAGACCTTCCTGCGCGGGGTCGAAGGCGTCGTAGGTGAGGATGAAGTCAGCCATGGATCCCTCCCTCACCGTGCTCGGGCACCTGCCCTCGGAGCGAGGTGAACGCCCCGTCTACTCTGTTTACACCGACCTGAAGGATGCCATGCTCACCGACCGTACGACGCTCACCCAGTTCCTGATCGAGGAGGGGCGCCGCCATCCGGGCGCGACCGGTGAGCTGAACTCCCTCATTCTCGACGTTGCGCTCGCGTGCAAGGCGATCGCCAAGCGGGTTGCCTACGGTGCGCTCGGCGGTGTGCTCGGAGCGGCGACGACGACCAATGTCCAGGGCGAGACGCAGCAGAAACTCGACCTGGTAGCGAACGACCTTTTCCTGCGCGCCAACGAATGGGGCGGCCTGCTCGCCGGGATGGTGTCCGAGGAGTTGGAAGCACCGTATCCCATCCCGGGGCGCTACCCGTGCGGCAAGTACCTCCTGGCGTTCGACCCGCTTGACGGATCATCGAACATCGACGTGAACCTCTCGGTCGGCAGCATATTCTCGATTCTGCGTGCTTCGACTCCAGGTAAGAACGCTGCCGCCCAAGACTTCCTGCAGCCGGGGTCGAAGCAGGTCTGCGCTGGATATGCGATCTACGGCCCTTCGACGATGATCGTCTTGACCGTCGGCAGGGGGGTGCACGGCTTTACCCTCGAGCCGCAACTCGGCGAGTTCGTCCTCACTCATCCGGAGATTCGGCTCCCGGCTGCCGCGCGCGAGTTCGCAATCAACGCCTCGAACAGCCGCTTCTGGGAACCGGCGGTGACGCGCTACGTCGATGAGTGCCTCGCCGGCAGTACGGGCCCTCGCGGCAAGGACTTCAATATGCGATGGGTCGCCTCCCTCGTTGCCGAGACGCACCGCATTCTCACCCGAGGCGGCGTGTTCCTCTATCCGCGGGATACGAAGGATCCGGCGAAGCAGGGTCGGCTGCGCTTGCTTTACGAGGCCAATCCGGTTGCCTTCATCGTCGAGCAGGCGGGCGGCTTCGCCAGCACCGGGCGCGAGCGCGTTCTCGACGTCACGCCAGAGGAACTGCACCAGCGCATCGCGTTCATCTTCGGCGCGCGTGAAGAGGTCGAGCGCATCGAGCAGTACTACCGCGACCACAACGTGGCCGAGTACGACACGCCGCTGTTCAGCACACGCGGCCTGTTCCGCACCAACGGTTGAGCGAAAGGGGCGCAGGCCATGTCAGTCAAACATCCGATCATCGTCATCACCGGCTCGTCAGGCGCCGGGACGACATCAGTGATGCGCACGTTCGAGCAAATTTTCCGGCGCGAGCATGTGGATGCGGCACTCATCGAGGGCGACAGCTTCCACCGCTACGATCGCACCGAGATGAAGGCCAAGGTGGCCGAAGCGCTCGACCGCGGTGACCACGGGCTCAGTCACTTCGGCCCGGAGGCGAACCTTTTCGAGGAGCTTGAGGAGCTGTTCCGGCAGTACGGCGAGAACGGCCGCGGCCGCGTGCGCAAGTACCTGCACGACGACGAGGAGGCGGCACCCTACGGCCAGCCTCCCGGTACGTTCACGCCTTGGGAGGAATTGGCCGCCGACACGGACGTGCTGTACTACGAAGGACTACATGGAGCGGTCGCGACCGGCAAGGTAGACGTTGCTCAGCACGCGGACCTTCTAATAGGCGTCGTTCCGGTGATCAACTTGGAGTGGATCCAAAAGCTTCATCGCGACATGTCGACTCGGGGCTACTCTACCGAGGCGGTGACCGAAACGATTCTGGGCCGCATGCCCGATTACGTGAATTATATCTGCCCGCAGTTCTCTCGCACGCATGTCAACTTCCAGCGCGTGCCCATGGTCGACACGTCCAATCCGTTCATCGCCCGGACCGTCCCCACGGCGGACGAGTCGATGCTCATTATCCGCTTCGCTGATCCGCGCGGGATCGACTTCTCGTACCTGCTGTCGATGCTGCACGACTCTTTCATGTCGCGCGCCAACACCATCGTCTGCCCTGGTGGCAAGATGGATCTCGCGATGCAACTTATCTTCACACCGATGATCTGGCGGCTGATGGAGCGGCGCAAGCAGGCGCTTGAGCAGTGATACGGCTACCTGGCCGCGGTCGGGAAGACTGGCAGCACAGTCTTCTTGAAGGTTGCGTTGGTGACGCCGGCGAAAGAGGCGTACCAGGCCAGGGCGGCGGTCACGAGTCCAAGGTAACCACCGACGGTGGTGATGGCTGCGTCACCCGAGTATGCACCGATGGTCAGCAGGAGGAACGTCGCTAGCAGGGCAAGCAACACCGCGGCCACTGCGCCGGAGACCCGCAGCGACGCTACCGCCATATACGCGGTGAAGATTGTCCAGCCCAGGAGGAAAAGTCCGGTCGCGGACGCCGCGGTCGCGGCGGGCAGGCCCGGAGCGACGAACTTGACGTAGGCGGCGAAGGACAACCAGAACGCGCCGTAAGAACTGAACGCCAGCGCGCCAAAGGTATTCGCCTTGCGGAACTCCCACATTCCGGCCAGCAGCTGGACGAGTCCACCGTAGAACAGCGCCAGCGGTAGCACGACCGGCTCGATGGCCTTGGCGACCAGGCCAGCATTGACGCAGCTGAGAACGAACGTGGTCATCGCGAATCCGGCGAGGCCAAGTGGGCCGGGATCAGCGATGTGATCGGTCGGGGGCTCGGTCCGCACCGCAAGCGGCTCGGACACGTTTCGTCCATAGAGGGTCTCTGCCATCACCTGCTCCTTATGTTGTCATCAAGATTGCCGAAAGGATCTGGGCCGGAATCAACGGTCCCACCCATGGCGATGGCCCGCCACCGGACGGGCATCTGGTGACCAGCAGCGCGGTTCCGATTACGCCATGGCACCTCGGTGGCCTCGACGGCCGAGCACGTACCCTCACCTGTAGTCAGGTGCGGACAACCGGAGTACATACGGCCTGTTCGCAATACGAAGCGCCGGCCGAGTGAGCCGGGGAGAAGGAGTGATGTGGCAGCCACTGATCATGCGAGACGGCTTGCGCTGACCGCGGCGAACGCGGCGGCCGGCAAGAAGGCGCACAACATCACCCTGCTCGATGTGTCCGATCAGCTGGTGATCACTGACTGTTTCGTGATCGCCTCGGCGCCCAACGAGCGGCAGGTGCAGGCGATCGTTGATGCCGTTGAGGAGAAGATGGCGGCCGCCGGGACTAAACCGGTACGCCGTGAAGGCGCCCGTGAGGGGCGCTGGGTGCTGTTGGATTTCGTCGACGTCGTGGTGCACGTGCAGCATGCCGAGGAGCGGTCCTTCTACGGTCTGGAGCGGTTGTGGAAAGACTGCCCGACCATCCCGTTCGTAGCCGATGCCGCCGAGGTGGACGAATCGGTGTGACCTTGACGCAACTCGTGCTCTGGCGGCATGGCGAGACGGACTACAACGCGGCACAGCGGATGCAAGGTCAGCTCGACTCGCAGTTGACCGCAACCGGCCTGCGCCAGGCCCGGCGGGCGGCCCCGTGGCTCGCGGAGCTGAAGCCGGACGTGCTTGTGGCCTCCGATCTGTCCCGGGCTGGGGACACCGCAGCAGTGCTTGCGGCCGAGATAGGGATGCCGCTGAGGATCGACAAGCGGCTTCGGGAAACCCATCTGGGGGCCTGGCAAGGCCTAACCCACGCGGAAGTGGAGGCGCTGCGGCCGGGTGACCTCCAGAGCTGGCGGGAGAACCCTCAACTGGCCCCGCCGGGCGGCGAGACCAGGGTGGAAGTGGCTGGGCGTGCGGCGCAGGTGGTTGCCGAGCTCGATGCGGCCGGTCACAGAAGCGCAGTGTTATGTACTCACGGCGGTCTGATCGCCGGTCTGACGCCGCTGCTGCTCGGCCTGCCGGTGTCGGGTTGGACGGTGTTCGGCGGAATTAGCAACTGTCACTGGACCGTGCTTATTCGCCGGAGTTCTAGCTGGCGGCTGTTTTCGTATAATACTGCCGCTCCCGTGTGACCGTGGCCGTCGCCGTCGTCACCGACTCAACCGCATACTTTCCGGCCGGTCTCGCCGAGCGCCGCGGTATCCGGCAGGTTCCCCTGCACGTCCTGGTCGATGGCCAGCACTGGCTCGACGGGGTGCAACTCGGGCCGGCTGAGCTGGTGGAGGCTCTGGCGCGGCGGGCTTCGGTGAGTACGTCTCGCCCGACACCGGGGGAGTTCGAGGCGGCGTACACCGAAGCGATCAACGCCGGTGCCGACGCTATCGTGTCGGTGCACCTGTCCCGCGCGCTGTCCGGCACCTGGGAGTCGGCCAGGCTCGCCGCCGACCAGGTCGGCAGGAAGCGGGTGCGGGTGGTCGATTCCCGATCCACCGGCATGGGTTTGGGCTTCAGCGCGCTCGCTGCGGCTGCCGTCTCCGCGGATGGCGGCGATCTGGACGCCGTGTACGAAACCGCTGAGCGGGTGGCCGGCCGCTGCCGGGTTTTCTTCTCCGTGGACACCCTGGAGCATTTGCGCCGTGGCGGCCGGATTGGTTCGGCAGCCGCACTGCTGGGCAGCGCCCTGGCGGTCAAACCGCTGCTGCATGTCAACGCCGGAAAAGTTGTGCCGTTAGAGAAAGTCCGTACTGCTGGCCGCGCGCGGGCACGACTGGTCGACCTGGCGGTGCAGGCAGCGGGATCTGGCCCAGTCGACCTCGCGGTGCATCACCTCGGTGCCGCCGACCGGGCCGCGGACCTGGTCACGCAGCTGCAAGCCCGCCTCCCGATGCTGTCGGAATGCCTGGTTTCTGAGGTCGGGGCGGCGATCGGCGCGCACGCCGGGCCGGGAGTGCTCGGTGTGGTCGTAGTGCCCGGCGGCCTCAAGGCGTAGTTCAGGACTCACCGGAAGCCGAAGGCACATCGCCAAGATCAGGCGACACCGACTCCTGGAATGCGTCCGAGGCTCGCTCGACCGACTGGAACTCCGTGCGACTTATCCCCAGCCACCTGGTTATCCACAGCTGACGGACGAGGCCGTCGAGGTGAAGGCGACATCGTCCTAGCGTCGCCCCGTGTCCCTGCTTCCCAGCTTCCCCTCAGCCGACAGTGCTGGACCGCAGCGCGTCCGACAGCGGCTGGCGGGACTGTGCGGTGCTCCCGGTCCGGCGACAGATCCCGCTGAGTCAGACGTCAGGCATGCCGCCGTCGGCGATGCCGTAAACCTACCCAGCACCTCTCGGGGAGGCCGGCTGGTCAAGCGGTGGGTGCCGGCGTCGCTGCGGGACGCCCGGTGGGAGCCCGGTCGGCCGGCGGCGCTGCTCCTTTCGTTGGTCGCCGCACTGGCCGCGGTGATGGCCGCGGTGGGGGTATGGCGGGAGCGTCCGGTGCCCGAACCGGCTCCGGTTCTGCCGTTGGTCACCGCAGCCGCGGCGAAAGTTCCGTCGGCACCACCGGCTGGGGAAGCCCATGAGGTAGTGGTCAGTGTGGTTGGCCGGGTCGCCCGTCCCGGGTTGGTCCGGTTAGCTGACGGCAGGAGGGTGGCTGACGCACTGGCCGCGGTCGGCGGCGCGCTGCCCGGCACCGACCTGATGGGTCTGAACATCGCCCGGCGGCTGTCCGACGGAGAGCAGCTGCTGGTCGGTGTAACGCCACCGCCGGGACAGCCGGTTGATACCCCGGCATCAGGCACCGCCGGCCGGTCTGGGCCGATCGATCTGAACGCGGCGACTCTTGAGCAGCTTGACGGGCTACCCGGCGTTGGCGCGGTCACCGCCCAGCGGATCGTGGACTGGCGCACCGCCCACGGTCGGTTCACATCGGTGGATCAGCTCCGCGAGGTGAGTGGAATCGGACCGGCGCGGCTGAGCCAGCTTAAGAAGCTGGTGCGGGTGTGACCGCGGACCCGCTAGACCCGGCGCCAGCGCGCCACGACCTGCGCCTGGTGCCGGCCGCCCTGGTCAGCTGGGCCGTGGTGCTGTCCGGTCTGTACCTAGGGTCCTTGGCCGCGGTTGTGCTCGGCGCAGTGGGCCTGGTTGTTGCCGCAGCGGCGGCACTGTCCGGCCGTTCGGCAACGGTCCTCGCGGTGGGCGCAGTGGCCGCCGCTGTGGCCCTCGTTGTCGGTACGCAGACCTGGCAGGTGCAACATCACCCGCTGCGGTCAGCCGCGCAGCGCGGTTCGGCAGCGACCGTGGTGGTGCACCTGCGTGACGACCCGCGAGCGGTCGCCTCCCCGGGCTACGGCGGCCGGCAACCGCAGGTCCAGCAGGTGGTCATACACGCCGAACTAGAGGCCGCCGTGGTGGCTGGACAGCAGTGGCGCACCGGTGGTCGGGTGATTCTGCTGGCACCGGCGCACGGCTGGGTCGGCCTGCTGCCAGGTCAGCGAGTACAGACCACCGGCCTACTCGGCGCTCCGAACCGATCCGACCTGACGGTAGCCGTGCTGCGGGTGCGAGGTGAGCCGAACGTACTGTCGGCGCCATCCGCGGTCCAACGAGTGGCCGAGCGGCTGCGGTCCGGGCTGCGACTCGCCGTCAGGGTCCTTGATCCGGAGCCGGGCGGCCTTCTCCCTGCGCTGGTAGTCGGCGACACGTCGGCGATGGTGCCCACTGTCGACACCGAAGGCCCATGTGCACTGCCGTGGACCACTACTAGCCGTCCGGTTTCGTTCGCGCTGGTAGAGGCTCCGGCGTAGACGACGAGCTGGGGAAACCGCTGTCGTCTATGAGCGGCAGCGGTGGTCGACGGTCGTCATCAATGGGGTGCGCGGGCTGCACCGGCGGAAGATCACCATCGAAGTACCGTCGAGCTTCGTTGATCTCGTTGAGTCGTACGTTCGGGTTCCTGTCGAACTCGCGATCGATCAGGTCGTAGTGCCTGCGAGCGATGTAGCCCTTCACCAACGACTCGACCGCACTCTTGATTAACAGGCCGAGGATCACGAGGACGATTAAGAACAGGAACACCGCGGCGAGCGCGAGGAACAGATACGGCGACACGGGCACACTCCTCTTCGGTGCCCGCGCCGAGCCGCGGGTGAGGGTGTCCTAGTGCCTTGCCGCATACTGACCCCTTCTCTGCCTGGTCTCGGGCCAGGCGGAGAAGCGCTAGGGTTCGATCTCTGCGTTGAGGCTACACATCGTGTCAAGTTGATCTAGTGGCTCTGAACGTCCAACGGCTGGCACCCGCGCCACGGGTGATCGGATTTGGGCCTAATTACCTATACGAATTCCGTGCGTGTGGTATCCACACGGGCTAATGTCTGAGACATGGAAACAGCACAGGAAATCGCAAACCGCCTCGGGCTGAGTGCGGAGGATATTCAAGCCGTTAAAACTGCTAACGACGAGTATGACGCTCAAGTGCAGCGGGTTGAAACAGGAGTGGCTGCTGCTCGGGCTCAGCGGCTTCAAGAGCAACTCAATGCCTGACAGACATCGCAACCCCGGCATCGTCATCCGTCCTGATCCCGAAACGCGCGCAGAGCTAGAGCAAGCAGCGCAAGATGAAGGACCGAACCCCACG
>JAVXWL010000194.1:0-5930 GCA_032230565.1 Pseudonocardiales bacterium
CAAGAAGACGACCGCCAGGAGCCAGCAGTCTCGCCAATCCACCAATGACCGCACCCCGGTCGGTGACGTGATGGATCGCCTCCTTGACCAAAATCGCCTCAAACCGATCTACCAGTAGCGTCGGGGACCCAACTACTAGATCCTCAGCCGACGCCCGCACCGCCACCAGGCGCGGATGGTCCGGAAGCTGTTCAAGCATGCGCGCAGAGGGATCAACACACACCACCGACTCGGCGTGCTCCACCAGCCGACGCGCGTACAACCCTGTCCCGCAGCCCACATCGAGCAGGCGATCGCCGGGCTCCACCCGCAACCGCGCGAGGATGCATCCGCTCATCCACTCCAGGAAGTCCGGACTGTAAGCCCAGTTCTGGTCATAAACCGATGCCAGACGATCGCGAAGCATGGTCGCTCAGCGTCAGACAACGTTACGGGTTGTGTGTTGCCGAATTACCCTCTATGGGATCAAGCACGCCGCCTGCGGCGACGCGTGCAGCCGCCGGTAGCGATCGACGCTTGCCCGTGCGTTGCGGGCGACTGCGGCGCCATAGCCGACGCGGCAAATGAGCGGATCCCCGCAGCGCTCCGCGGGTGTAGCCAATCGTCGGTGACCAGCAGGGGCCTCGTCCTTACGTCCCGGAAGTGCACGCAATTCCATCACCAGATCACCACAGCACCCGCCACTACGGAGGCGCGGACGCCGTAATGACCGAGGCCTAATAGGGTCCGGGGGATCGATATCATGCCTGTTGCCGTGAGGAAGGGGTGTTAGCGGTGGGGTTTGTGACGATATTGTTGCCGGGGTTGGTGCTGGGCTTCGCACTGCCTCTCCTGGCCTGGGGTGTCATGCGCATCCTTCCGGAGCGGTTCCATCCGACCGGGGACGACCCGGTCGGCACGATGGTTGGCGGCATCATCTTGGTCTTCGCCTTCGTGCTGGGTTTGACTGTGTCCGAGGAAACCTCGACGTTGGCAGCCGCCAAGGCAGCGGCCGCTACTGAGGCCAACAGTGTTGGAGAGCTTTACTGGTATGCCCATGCGCTGTCCGAACCTGAACACAGCCGGCTGCAGGTTCTGCTGCGTACCTACGCCACGGTTGTCGTCGCGCAGGAGTGGCCGCTACTGGGTCAGCACAAATCCAGCGAGCAGGCATCGGCGGCGGTGCGGGCGATTCGGGAAGATATCCTGGTCTTTCAACCGGCCACGCCTATCGAGAAGGCCGTCTACAGCAATGAGCTGACTCAGGTGTCCAACCTCTTCACGGCCAGGCGCGCCCGGTTAGATGCTGCCACCGCGGGTGGCGTGCCCCTGATCCTCATCCAGGGACTCATGGTGCTGGTGGGCCTCATCTTGCTGGCCATCCCCTACTCGGGATTGCTGAAGGGGTTGCGCAGGCTCTTGCTGTATGGCGTCTTCGGCGCTTTCTTGATAGCGGCGCTTTTTCTCATCTTAGATTTGAACAACCCGTTTGCCGGGACCGTGGCCGTGCATCCGACCTCGTTCAACATTTTATTCAACGGAACATTTGTGCATGTCAGCTGATCAACACGCTGCGAGTTCCATGCTCACGAGGAGCTCACGTAGAAAGCAGGCGACGATGGATGACGAATTCGAACTGCGAATGACTGCCAACAGGGGAGAAGGCGTGTTCGCCATTCGGTCGTTCGATCTCGGTGAGACGGTCCTGATGGGTTGGATCGATCGCGAACTCGACCATAACCACCCCCACGCTTCTCAGGTCGGCGAGGACCGTTTCGTGTTGCATGGCGGGCTTATCCCCAAGGTGAACCACTCGTGTGACCCAAACTGTGGAGTCCGGCCTAACACCACTGGTGGTCACGACCTGATTGCCCGCCAGCCCATCACCACCGGCGAGGAAATTACATTCGACTACGCCATGCGGAACTACTCGGTCGAGTACTTCCCGGACCACTGCCGATGCGGCTCACGCCACTGCCGTGACCACATCACTGGGTGGAAGGATCTGCCCGCTCAGCGCAAGGCGGACTACCATGGCTTTATTGCTCCGTACCTCATCAGCATTGACAAGAAAGCCGCGACTGGTGTCGCGTTAGTGAAATAACGAGCAGACCCCTAGATCCCGCTTCGGGAGTGGACCGACGCGGCTCACCACGCGTGACGTGGTAGCCGCGATGTGGGGTGACGGGGCTGCAGCCAAGCCGGGTCGCAGCCGATGAGACGCGGGATGCGACTGATCGGCAGTACGCATGTTTCGAGAATATTGCGCGCTCAAACAACTGCAGACGTTTCGTCACTTGGTCCGTTGCGTTCTGCAGGTGAGGGTCTTCGGTGGCATCGAGCAGTTCTTCCTGCCGGACTACATCAGCAACCGCAGCGCTGCTCAACCAACCACGCCCTGGCCGGCCTCCCGGATTGCCACCCACGACAACTACTGCGCCGCGTTTGCCATCGCGGAAGCCCGGGCCTCTCCGTAGCCTGATCGGTGCTCATCAGCAGCAGGTTGCGGGGTCTGACCACCCATCTGCGCAGCCTTCCGAGTGCCGTATAGGGGTTGGTCTGTAGGACAAGCACGGGTCAAGATCAGGCCGTCTCCAGGCCGTCAGACGTCGGGCAGGGGTAAGAAGCGGCGAGAACTACTGAGATGTATTTCCGCTGCTTACCTACTTTTTCTGGGTAGATCGCCAGGTCGGCTCCGGCCCGGTGAGAGATCACCCAGATCTACGAGGCAAGGAGGAGATCCGGCGTCTCCCGAGCGCGGCCACCGATACCCTCGGGGAAGGCGAGCACTGTCGTCGTCTATGACCCTCGCACAACCGCGGTAGACGTGCCCCATAATTACTTACGGTAATACTTTTCGGTCGTGGCGGTTGCCCGTCGGCGAACACCAAGGAACAGGAAGGGAGTCCGCCTAAGCCTGTGCTCTCCGCGGGAGGCGTTGCGCGATCGTCGCCGTCACTCTGGCCCCGGCGTCGTGACGAGGGTGAGGGGACTGACTGGGTGTCGCAGCAAATGAGGTCATCGGAGTTGCATCGCCCAGTCGTGGTCAGGTGTGGCTCCTGGTGCTCCACGTTAGCGGCAGGGTGTGCAGACGGCGGATGGTGCGGCTAGCTGTCCAGGCGAGGTGTCGCTCGTCTATGGCGAGATCAAGGCCGGGTAACTCGTTGAGCAACGTGGTGAGTGCGACGTCGAGTTCCTGACGCATCAGGTACGCGCCGAGGCAGTGGTGGGTTCCTCGGCCGAAGGACAGATGCCGGTTCGGTGTGCGGGTGATGTCGAAACGGTGTGCGTCACCGAAGATCGTCGGATCGCGGTTAACCAGTCCGAAGGCAACAGCCCTAGCAGCTGCGGAGCACACCGCAGGGGTGCCGCGCTGGGGGGATTGGTGGGCGGCGATGCGGGTCATGCCCACGGTGATCGACGGGCTAAACCGAAGCATCTCCTCGACCGCGGGGATCAGCTGTGCTGGATTGGCGCTTAGCTCTCGAAGCTGGTCGCGGTGGGTGAGCAGGCACAGCAACGCGTTGGCGATCTGTGCCGCGGCCAAAACATGGCCGTCGAAAAATAACGACGCGGCGACGCCCCGTAGTTCAGCCTCGGTGAGGACGCCCCGTTCCCGGGCGGCGATGAGTTCTCCCAGCAGACCCTCGCGTCGATCTCGACGCAGGTAGTCGAGCACCTCGGTGACTGCCCGATGTAGCCCTACCTCAGCTGCGTAGACCTCATGCGGGCCCGCGTCGGGGTCGACCGCGCGGGCGAGGGACCACCGGTACAGGACAGGCCGTGACTGCTCTGGTACGCCCAGCAGATCGCAGTGAACCATGAACGCGAACGGTGCGGCGAAGCCGCCAACTAAGTCGGCCGGCGGACCGGGAGCCACGAACACAGCGAGCTGTTCGGCTGCGCGGTGTTCAATGCGGAACCGCATCACCTCTAGGGAACGGGACGAGAACGCGTGGCTCAGCAGCCCGCGGATCACGGTATGACGCGGAGGGTCCATCTCGGTAACCGACATCGCCGATGCGGGACCGATCGGCTCGCGGCGCGCAGCAGCACGGCTCCAACGCCGGTCAGTCAAAAACTGGCAGGCCTCGACGTAGCCAGTGATCAACCGCAGCGACCTGCCCTCACCCGACCGCGCCGCGCCAGCCAACCGCAACGAAGCAAGCCAGCCCGGTCCGACAAGCGCACGCGAATGCCAACCCTGCGCAAACGCGAGGCCACCCACACCTGCCTCAATCCCGTCGCCCCCCACACCCTCTGCCCCCCAATGACCCATCGTCCCCACATGCAATCACTGAACGACAAGACAGCCACTACCAAGGCACTCAGCGACCAGGCCACAGCCCATGGACCCGCTGCGCACCGAACCCGATACCGCTTTCGTCGTACAATCCATGCTCGAATACAGCACAGTCACTAGATCAGCGTGCAGGGTCAACGCATCAAACTGAGACGTCAAACCAGTAGTTCTGTCCGTACCGACTATCCCAAGCAACACACCCTGTGTTGTCAGTGTTCTTAAACCACAGTTCGATTTTCGTCGCGTCGATGGGGACCTCCACTGTGAGTGACGCCGCCACCACCGCGCCGCTTTGTTCTCGGGCTGTCACCGCACCGCTTTCCTCCCGACCGGTCGGGTGAAAGCGCATACCAGCGGTAATGCTCCAAGCGTCCTGTCCGTAGCGGCTGGCGCGGCAGCCCGGGAGCCGCTCGCTAGCGTACTCGATTGACAGCGACTCTCCTGGACGAATGTCGCCGCTCTGCTCCTGCGACCAATCGGATAGAAATCTCAAGCTTCCCACGCCTACCCCCAAGTAGAGATGAACTTTTCCTCAGCCATGGAAAATGGGGACCAACTGCTTCTGGGCAGCGTATCGTACTCCGAAGAGTTGAACAAATATTTCAACATTAAACAACTTGGCAGCGGCTAGGCCCAGCCGTCCAGCTCGGCGCGGGGCCCAGCTGTCAGCTGCCGGGATCATCCGCCCGATCGGTGTCCTCAGACTCGCCTCGATTCGCATCGACAAGTCCGCTGAGACGATCCGCGATCGCCGATCCTCAGTTGTGGTGGCGTGCTAGTAGATAATGCTGCCCGGCGGGCTGTCATGACCCATGCGCGGGGAACCGCAGATTAGGTGCTTCGATGCTGACGGTCACCTTCAACCCACGTCACCAGAGGGCTGAATTACCCCCGGCGCATGGGGCCACCGCGGCTCAGGTCGTCTGCGTCGGGCAAGGGATGTCGGTGCCAGGCGCCGGTGTGGTGATCAATCCGGCCGCCTGGGCACGGTAGGTATCGATGAGCATGGTGACGGCGCGCTGCCTCTACAGGGCGTCGTGGGTATCGCAGGCGTGCATGACTCTTCCTGAAGAGCGACCCTAATCGACGCGTCAGGGGCGTAAGCGTCATTGCGGTTAGAGGTGCATCAGAGGTTGGGCAGCCCGCACGAAACGTGGCGGCATTGCGCCAATAGCGCGTGTATCTCGCCACTCGTGACAGAGCGTACCGGATCTGGGCCACCGCATGCGATTGCATCGATGCTGCAATTGCACGTGCATTGACGCAGGCGCGAGGCCGACACTACGTTTCCTTAACGCAGGTGCACGTGCAGGCGCCGGATTACTGGAGGCATGAGATGTCAGGCGCGACGGACATCATCAATGATCTCCCTCTGCGCTCCGCTGCCTTAGACGGTGCCCACCGCCCCGCCTCACCGTCGTCCCGGGCTGCAGATATTGCGCTGCCGCTTCTCGAACCGGCGGTCCAGTCGGTAATGCTGGTCCGCTACCGACCCGGCGTCGCGGGCCAGACCGCCCGCGAGGTGCACCTGGTTCCGATGCTGGACGCCCGCGTAGCGGACACAGTCGGCACGTTGTGCGGTGCTCTTTTGAGTCTTGAAGAGATCGAAGCCCTTAGCCCCGGCCAGGGCATGTCTTGCATGATGTGC
>JAVXWL010000219.1:0-6261 GCA_032230565.1 Pseudonocardiales bacterium
CGAGCAACTCGCGGATCGCCTCGGAACCCAGCAGTTCCGCCAACAGGGTCGAGTCCAGCGCGAGCGCCGCGGCCCTGCGCTCGGCCAGCGGGGCGTCGAGCTCGTAGAGGAACATCCCCACGTAACCGAACAACAGGCTGCGGGCGAACGGTGACGGCGACGCGGTGGCGACCTCCACCACCCGAACCCGGCGCGCTCGCACGTCCGACATCAGCTCGCACAGCCCGGGCAGGTCATAGACGTCTTGCAAACACTCCCGCATCGCCTCGAGCACCACCGGGAACTGTTCGTACTTCGACGCGACGGCGAGCAGCTGGGCGGAGCGCTGCCGCTGCTGCCACAGCGGAGTGCGGCGCCTCGGGTCGCGGCGAGGAAGCAGTAGCGACCGCGCGGCGCACTCCCGGAACCGGGACGCGAATAGCGCCGAACCGCCCACCTCGGCGACCACCAGTTGCTCGACCTCATCTGGGTCGAGCAGTACGTCCTCGGCGGCAGGCAGTACCTCGACCCCGTCAGCGTCCAGCGCGTCGGGCAGCCGCAGCACAATTCCGTCGTCCGCGCTGGCCACCTGCGCCTCGACACCGTGCCGTTCCCGCAGCCGGGCGCCGATCGCCAGCGCCCAGGGCCCGTTGACCTGCGCGCCGAACGGGGAGTGCACCACCATCCGCCAGTCGCCCAGCTCGTCGCGGAAACGCTCCACCACGACGGTGCGATCATCCGGCACGTGCCCAGTTGCCTCACGTTGCTCGCGCAGGTAGGACAGCAGATTGTCGGCCGCCCAGGCGTCGAGCCCGGCTTCCTCGACGCGGTCGCGAGCCGCCTTGGATCCGGCGCCGCCCAGCTCGCGGACGAACGCACCCAACGCCCGTCCTAGCTCCAGGGGCCGACCCGGTGCGTCGCCCTTCCAGAACGGCATCCGCGCCGGTTCGCCGGGTACCGGCAGTGCAATAACCCGGTCGTGGGTGATGTCAATGATCTTCCATGACGTGGAACCGAGCAGGAACGTGTCACCGACTCGGGACTCGTAGACCATCTCCTCATCGAGCTCACCGACCCGCGAGCCGGCGCCGTCGGCCCCGCCGGCAGTCATCACGGTGAACATCCCCCGGTCCGGGATGGTGCCGCCGGAGGTGACCGCCAGCCGCTGCGCTCCTGGCCGCCCGCGCAGCTCGTCGCTGACCCGATCCCAGATGATTCGGGGGCGCAGCTCACCGAACTCCTCCGACGGGTAGCGACCCGCCAGCATGTCCAAGACGGCGTGTAAAGCTGAGTCGGGCAGCGCCGAGTACGGCGCCGCGCGGCGGACCAGCGCAGCGAGTTCATCGACGGTCCACGGATCCAGCGCGACCATGGCGACCACGTGCTGGGCGAGCACGTCGAGCGGGTTGCGGGGATAGCGCAGAGCCTCGATCGCTCCACCGGCCATCCGCTCCGCGATCACCGCGCACGAGACCAGGTCGCCGCGGAACTTGGGGAAGACCACACCCCGGGACACCGCCCCCACTTGATGACCAGCGCGGCCGATCCGCTGCAGGCCCGACGCCACCGTCGGCGGCGCCTCGATCTGCACCACCAGGTCCACCGCGCCCATGTCGATACCCAGCTCAAGGGACGAGGTTGCAACCACGCACGCCAACCGGCCGGACTTCAGCTCCTCTTCGACCAGGCTCCGCTGCTCGCGTGCCATTGAGCCGTGGTGCGCCTTGGCGATCACTTCAGGGGCGCCGCCGGCGAGCCCGGCCTGGCCCATCAACTCGGCCGGCATCCGGTCTCGCGGCGCTGCGGGTTCATCGACTGCCAGCTCGTTGAGCCGGGCAGTGAGCCGCTCGGCGAGCCGGCGGGAGTTCACGAACACGATCGTCGAACGGTGAGCGCGCACCAGGCCCAGCACTCGCCGCTCCACCGCAGGCCAAATCGATGCACGCTGCTCCGTCGGCCCGTCAGCCCCCTCGATCAGCTCGCCCAGCGCGGACATATCCGCCACCGGTACCTGCACGGTGACCTCGATCGTCTTGGCCGATGCTGGCTGCACTACGCGAACCGGTCGACTACCGGCAAGGAAGGCGCTGACCTCCTCGACCGGACGCACCGTGGCCGACAGGCCGATCCGCTGGGCGGGTTTGTCCAGCAGGGCGTCCAGCCGCTCCAAGGACAGCGCAAGGTGCGCGCCGCGCTTGGTCGCGGCGACCGCGTGCACCTCGTCGACGATCACGGTGTGGATTCCGCGCAGCGACTCCCTGGCTGCCGAGGTCAGCAAGAGGAACAACGACTCCGGGGTGGTGACCAGCACGTCAGTTGGGGTACGAGCGAAGGCGCGGCGCTGGTCGGCCGGGGTATCGCCGGTTCGCATACCCACCCGGATGTCCGGCGTCGGCAAGCCCAACCGGTGCGTGGCCTGCCGGATTCCAGCCAGCGGCGAGCGCAGGTTGCGTTCAACATCAACGGCCAGGGCCTTGAGCGGTGAAATGTAGAGCACCCGGCAACGCCGCATCGGCTCCTCCGGGGGACCGGCCACGGCTAGCCGGTCCAGCGCCCAGAGGAACGCTGCGAGGGTTTTGCCCGACCCGGTAGGGGCGACGACCAGCGCGTGCTCACCCGCCGCTGCTGCCCGCCATGCACCTTCCTGGGCCGGGGTAGGCATGGCGAACGCGCCCGCGAACCAGTCCCGGGTGGCGGGGGAGAACAGGTTGAGCACGTCCACACCACCATCATGGACCGCTGCACCGACAGGCTCGAGGTTCACCGCGGTTGGCGTCGTGCTGACCGGCGTAGACGCTCGTGGACGAGCGCACCTTGCCCCATCGCCCGACCCGCGTTCTCAAGATCGCCAATAGTGAGCAGTAACCGTGCAGGATCGCGCGGCCATCACTCACTTTCGGCGATCATGGCAGGCCGCCGGGCCGTCGGCGCAGTTCACCAGCGGATCTCTCAGAGCACGAGGTCCACAACTGGGTCCCACGGGCAAGCCCGCGCTAGGCAGCTTTCCCGCTCGCACAGGAGGCGGGGCCATCTGACCTGGCTGGCCGAGGTTATCTCCGCAGCGCGGCGCGGCCGTCGACGAGGATTTTGCGCAGGCGACCTACGTCGGCCATTCGTCGCTCGGCGAGGTGGTCGGCGGCGACGGCGGGTGGTACACCGTCGCGCTCGGCCAGTTCGAAGATCTCCCGAGTGGTGTCGAAAACCTTGGCGACCCGGGCTTTGGCTCGGTGGAAATCGAAGCCCTCGATTTCGTCGGCGACCTGGATGACGCCACCGGAGTTGACCACATAGTCGGGCGCATAGAGGATGCCGCGCTCTTCGAGGAGTTTCTCGATGCCGGGATGCTCCAGCTGATTGTTTGCGCCACCGCACACCACCTTGGCGCGCAACGCGGTCACCGTGGGATCGTCCAGCGCCGAGCCGAGCGCGCACGGGGCGTATACGTCGATCGGCTCGCGCACCAGGGCTTCAGTGCTGGGTGCCACGATCACTTCGGAATGCGCCGTACACACGTGATCGATTGCTCGGTGGCTCACGTCGGCCACGATCACCGACGCGCCGTCGGCGAGCAGGTGGTCAACGAGAAGTCTGCCGACCTTGCCGACCCCGGCCACGCCCACCCGACGTCCGGACAAGGTGGGCGTTCCCCAAACCTGTTGGGCGGCGGCGCGCATGCCTTGAAAAACGCCGAAGGCGGTCAGGATCGAGGAGTCGCCGGCGCCACCATGTGACAACGATCGCCCGGTGACGAACTCGGATTCCTTGGCGACGACGTCCATGTCCTCGACGTAGGTGCCAACGTCGCAGGCGGTGATGTAGCGGCCGCCCAGCGACTGCACGAAGCGCCCGTAGGCGCGCAGCAGCACCTCGGTCTTGTCCCGGGTCGGGTCCCCCAGAATGACGGCCTTGCCACCACCGTGGTCCAACCCGGCGAGGGCGTTCTTGTAGGACATCGCGCAGGACAGGTGCAGCACATCCGCGAGGGCGGCCTCTTCACTGGGGTAAGGGTGAAACCGGGTGCCGCCCAGCGCTGGCCCGAGCGCGGTGGAGTGGATGGCGATGATGGCGCGCAGGCCCGAAGGCTCGTCGCGGCAGAATACGACCTGCTCATGGTCACCGGATCGGAACACCTCGGTCACGGTGCTGGCCTCCTCCCGCTTGGTGGCACGTGCTGCTGTGCGCAGCGTATGCCTGCGCCGGTCGCATCAGACGCGGACAGCGGATGGCACCATCTGGCGAGTACGCCGCGAAGGGAGAGAGCATGCGGGTGACCGGAGTGGGCCACGCCGGGCTGTTCATCGAGACGGCTGCCGGCAGTGTGCTCTGTGATCCCTGGGTGAACCCGGCTTTCTTCGGTTCGTGGTTCCCCTTCCCGGACAACAGCGACCTGGACTGGGACGCCCTCGGGCGGGCCGACTATCTCTACATCTCGCACCTGCACTGCGACCACTTTGACGCTGAGCTACTGCGCCGGCACGTGCGCAAGGACATCACAGTGCTGCTCCCGGATTACCCCACTGACGAGCTGGAGCGTGAGCTCGCCGGCGTCGGGTTCCGGAGCTTTCTGCGCACGCAGACAGGTGTCCCGATCCAGCGCGACGGGCTGCGTATCATGATCACGTCACTGACCGGGCCCAGCGACGGGCCGATCGGTGACTCGGCGCTGTCATTGGACGACGGCCGCACCGCGATCCTCAACCAGAACGACGCGCATCCGCTGGACGTCGAGCAGCTGCGCGACTTCGGCGAGGTCCACGGATACTTCACCCAGTTCTCCGGCGCGATCTGGTGGCCGATGGTCTACGACCTGCCCGCGGGCGCGCGCAAGGAGTTCGCCCGCCGCAAGCGGGCCGGGCAGACCGACCGGGCGCTGCGCTACATCGATGCCGTGGGCGCCGCGCACGTGTTTCCCACCGCAGGGCCGCCGTGCTTCCTCGACGAGGAGCTCTTCGAGCTCAACGGGGTTGGCCCCGACGGGGACAGCATCTTCACCGACCAGAGGGAGTTCCTGGCCGAACTGGGCTCGGCGCGTCCTGCGGTGTCGGCGCACCTGCTGCTGCCAGGAAGCGTCGCTGAACTGGATGGCTCGCGTTGCGAGCTCACTCACCGGCACTCAGCCGCCGAGATCGAGCACATCTTTGGCGAGAAGACCCTCTATCTGAGCGAATACCAGACCCGCGCACAGCCTGCTCTGGCGCGAGAACGGGCTAGCCGAGTGCCGGTGCCGGCCGACTTGCTTGAGCAGCTCAAACAGTGGTGGGAGCCGCTGCTCAAGCGAGCGGAGAACATCTGCACCGGAGTCGGTGGTCCGGTACGCCTGGATGTCGGTGAGCGCCCCTTGGTGATCGACTTCATCACTCGCGAGGTGCGCGAGTTCGCCGGCGAGCAATGCCGCTACCGGCTGTCCACCTCAGCCGAGCTGGTCGCCACGAATGTGGTCCGGCGCGAAGTGGACTGGTCGAACAGCCTGTTCCTGTCCCTGCGGTTTCGGGCCAGCCGGGTCGGACAGTACAACGAGTTCGTCTACATCTTCTTCAAATGCCTGTCGGCCGAGCGGATCGACTACGTGGAGAACTGGTACGACCAGTGCAATGACGACGGCGCGGACGTGAACCTGGAGGGCTGGCGGGTGCAACGCCGCTGCCCTCACCTGCGCGCCGATCTGGCCAAGTTCGGCAGTGTCTCCGGCGGGGTTCTCACCTGCGCCTTGCATGGCTGGCGCTTCGACCTCGCCACGGGTCGCTGCCTGACCGCGGCTGGACACGAGATTCGTGCCGCGCCGATCAGCGCCGCCGCTGCTGCCACCACCAGCGGATAAGCACCACCAGCGCGCAGAGCAAGCCGAACAGGCTCACCAGCTGTCCGGCAGTAGAGGACAGTCCGGTCGGGTCGTCCTGGACGAACACCCCATCACGGTAGCCGCAAGCGGGTACCTAGCCTGGAGAGATGCGGATAACCCACTTCCGGCAGCGGATGGACGAGGAATTCGGCCCGGCCCGGGCAGCCGCACTGGCACATGATCATGTATTCGCCGAGCTCGGCGGTCGGACGGTGAACGCGTCGCTGGAGGCGGGGATTGACACCAAGCGGATATGGGCCGTGGTATGCACCGCATTCGACGTCCCCGAAGAGCGGCGCTGACCGGAGTGGCGTCCAGCAGAGTGGTGTACGGCAGGCCCGGTGATGGGCGTGGCGTCGACGTGTAGGGCGGTCATCGCGTGATCCTTCTGAAGACCTTCCACAGTGCTTCTGAAGGAGACCCACGCGATGACCGCACCGTCG